>NZ_CP034245.1:2155902-2463888 GCF_003931875.1 Microbacterium sp. 10M-3C3
CACCCAGTTCCACGTCACCCAGGAGGAGGGGACGGAGCCGCCCTTCCGCAACCGGTACTGGGACAATCACGAGCCCGGCATCTACGTCGACGTCGTCTCGGGCGAGCCGCTGTTCTCCTCGACCGACAAGTACGACAGCGGATCGGGCTGGCCGAGCTTCACCCGGCCGATCGATCACGACGCCGTCGTGGAGAGGACCGACCGCTCGCTGTGGATGACGCGGACCGAGGTGCGCTCCGCCCACGCCGACAGCCACCTGGGGCACGTCTTCGACGACGGCCCGCGCGAGGCCGGCGGCCTGCGATACTGCATGAACTCGGCAGCGCTCCGCTTCGTGCCGCTCGCCGAGCTCGAGGAGCAGGGCTACGGCGCCTATCGCACACTGTTCACCGACAAGGAGATCGCATCATGACCAGCGGACCCACCGACACCGGAGCCGTCACCCGCCTCCCCGGCACCGAGACCGCCGTCCTCGCGGGCGGCTGCTTCTGGGGCGTCGAGGACCTCATCCGCCGCCAGCCCGGCGTGCTCGACACGCGCGTGGGCTACACGGGCGGCCAGAACGACCACGCGACCTACCGCAACCACCCCGGGCACGCCGAGGCGGTCGAGATCGTCTTCGACCCCGCGAAGACCACCTATCGCGACATCCTGGCGTTCTTCTTCCAGATCCACGACCCGTCGACCCTGAACCGTCAGGGCAACGACATCGGCACGAGCTACCGCTCGGCGATCTTCCCGCAGAGCCCCGAGCAGGAGCGGATCGCCCGCGAGACGATCGCCGACGTTGACGCCTCCGGCCTGTGGCCCGCGCCCGCGGTGACCACGATCGAGCCGGCGGGCCCGTTCTGGGAGGCGGAGCCCGAGCATCAGGACTACCTCGTGCGCGTCCCGCACGGGTACACGTGCCACTTCGTCCGTCCGGGCTGGGTGCTGCCGCGCAGATCCGAGACGACGAGCGCCTAACCCGCTCCCCGCGACCCCCGTGCACCACGCACGGGGGTCGCGCCATAGTGGACGCCATGAGCGAGCAAGCCACCGCCCGCCCGTGGGTGCTGCACGTCGACCTCGACCAGTTCATCGCGGCCGTCGAGATCCTCCGGCGCCCCGACCTCGCGGGGCTCCCCGTCATCGTGGGCGGACGCGGCGACCCCACCGAGCGCGCGGTCGTGTCCACGGCGTCGTACGAAGCCCGCGCCTTCGGCGTCGGGTCGGGCATGCCGTTGCGCATCGCCGCGCGCAAGATCCCGGATGCGGTGCTCCTCCCCGTCGACGCGCCCGCCTACACGGCGGCGTCCGAGGAGGTCATGGCGACGCTGCGCTCGCACCCCGGCGCCGTCGTGCAGGTGCTCGGCTGGGACGAGGCGTTCGTCGGCGTCCGCACCGCCGACCCCGAGGGGACGGCCCGGGTGCTGCAGGCGGAGGTGCTCGCGCGCACCGCGCTGCACTGCAGCGTCGGCATCGGCGACACGCTCGTGCGCGCCAAGAACGCCACCGACTTCGGCAAGCCGCGCGGGGTCTTCCGCCTCACGGCCGAGAACTGGCTCGAGGTGCTCGGCGACCGGCCCACGATCGCGCTGTGGGGCATCGGCACGAAGATCTCGCGACGCCTCGAGACGCTCGGCATCCGCACGGTGCGCGAGCTCGCGACCGCCGACACCGCGGCGCTCGCCGCCGAGTTCGGGCCGAAAATGGGCCCGTGGTACCGCACGCTCGGGCGCGGCGAGGGGTCGGCGACCGTCGACGACACCCCGTGGGTGCCGCGCGGACACGGCCGTGAGACGACCTTCCAGACCGACGTCACCGATCCCGCCGAGCTCGACCGCGTCGCGCGCGCCCTCGCCGACGACGTGCTCGCGGAGATCGCCGCCGACGGGCGGCCGGTCGTCGGCGTCGGCCTGAAGGTGCGCTACGCGCCCTTCCTCACCAAGACCTTCACGCGCCGCATCCCGCAGACCTCCGAGCGCGAGCCGGTGATCGCGGCGATCCTGGCGCTCGTCGGGCGGCTCGAGGAGCGGCCGGTGCGGCTCCTCGGAGTCCGCGCCGAGATGGCGATGCCCGACGACGCCCGCGAGGGGCACACGCCGACGCGCGGCGGCTGGTGACGAGCGCGGCGCACGCCGCGCCGGTCAGTGCCGCGACACCGTCGCGTCGGCGAGCGCGGGCGGGCACGCGGCCCCGGCGACGCGGCCCGCTCGAAGTGCCACGGCTCGTTCGCGTACGTACGGCACAGTCCCCACTCCGGGCCGCGCTCGGCGAGCCACTCCTGCGCCGTCGGCGAGCCGATGTCCACGGCCGCGCCCGTGACGTGCGTGGAGTCCTCGGCGCGCGCGACGTACTGGCGCGCGACGGCCGGCAGCGACGCGTCATCCGCCGTCACGGTCGCGCCCTCGGGGATCATCCCGTCGGCCGCGCTCGGGGAGAAGGGGCGCGCGAGCGCCGCCGCGCTCGCGGTCACGACGGCGAGCACGACCGCCGCCAGGAGCGCGGCCACGCATACGCCCAGCACGACGAACGTGGCGGCGCGGATGCGGGAGGGAGGGGTGACGTACGCGGTGGAGGCGTGCATGGCATGAGTCCACGCCGACGTGCGTTGCGCCGGCGTATCGCGGGACGCATACGCCCCCGATACGCCCGCCCGCCTAGCATGGCGGCATGCGCGTGCTGATCGTCGAGGACGAGCTCTACCTCGCCGAGGCGATCCGCGACGGCTTCCGCCACGAGGCGATCGCAGCCGACGTCGCCGGCGACGGCGACACGGCACTGGAGAGTCTCGCGGTCAACGCCTACGACGTCGTGGTCCTCGACCGCGACATCCCCGGGCCCGGTGGCGACACGATTGCGCGCCACCTCGCCGCGACGGGCGGCCCGCGCGTGCTCATGCTCACGGCGGCCGACCGCCTCGACGACAAGGTCGAGGGATTCGAGAGCGGCGCCGACGACTACGTCACGAAGCCCTTCGCGCTGCGGGAACTCATCCTGCGGGTGCGTGCGCTGCACCGGCGGCCCGCCGCATCCGCCCCGCCCGTCGCCGAGATCGCCGGCGTGCGCGTCGACCGCTTCCGGCGGGAGGTGTGTCGCGACGGGCGCTACGTCGCCCTCACGCGCAAGCAGTTCGCGGTACTGGAGGTGCTCGTCGACGCCGGCGGCGGGGTCGTCAGCGCGGAGGACCTCCTGGAGCGCGCGTGGGATGCGAACGCCGACCCGTTCACGAACGCCGTCCGGATCACGATCTCGACCCTGCGCAAGCGTCTCGGCGAGCCCTGGGTGATCCAGACCGTGCCCGGCGTCGGCTACCGGATGAGTGCGGACGCGGGCGATGCCGGCCGCTGAGCGTGCGCCGGGCCTGTCGGTGCGGGTCAAGCTCACGCTCTCCTACGCGGGGTTCCTCCTCGTGGCGGGGGTCGCGATGGTCGCGGTCGCGGTCTTCACCACGTGGCGCTTCGTGCCCGACGGCAACCTCACGCTGCTGAACGGCATGTGGGTGCCGAACCGCACGAACCTGCTCGAGGTCGTCTACAAGTACTCCGGATGGGCGCTGACGGGGCTGCTCGTGTTCGGTCTCGCGGGCGGCTGGGTGCTCGCGGGCCTCGTGCTGCGCCCGCTTCGGCGCATCACGGATGCGGCGGCCCGCGCGCGCGACGGGGACTGGGACGGGCGCATCGCGCTGGCGGGCCGGAACGACGAGCTGACCGACCTCGCCGACACCTTCGACGCACTGCTGGACCGCGTGCAGAAGACGATCCGCGCCGAGCGGCGCTTCGCGGCGAACGCGTCGCACGAGCTGCGCACGCCGCTCACGATCGTGCGCACGCTCGTCGAGGTCGCGCAGACCGGCGACGGCCACGACATCCCCCGCACGCTCGCACGGATCGGCGAGACCAACGATCGGGCGATCGGCCTGACCGAGGCGCTGCTGGACCTCGCGCGGGCCGAGAGCGGCCGCGGCCTCCGGCGCGAACGCGTCGACCTCGCCGACGCCGGCGCGGCGGCCGTCGCCGACGCGGCCGAGGAGGCCGCGACACGGCGCATCCGCATCGACACCGATCTGCGGCCCTCCGCCGCGACGGCCGATCCCGGACTCATCGCCCGCCTCGTCGAGAACCTCGTCCGAAACGCGGTGCGCCACAACCTGCCGGGCGGGCGCGTGCTCGTTGCCACGACCGCGACGGACGAGCACGCGGCCCTCGCGGTCGTGAACACCGGCGAGTCGATCTCCGCGGACGAGGCGGCGACCCTCGTCGAGCCGTTCGTGCGCGGCGCGGGGCGTGCGCGCCGCGCCGACGGACCGCCGGGGTCGGGTCTCGGCCTCGCGCTGGTCGATGCGATCGTCCGCACGCATGGCGGCGTCCTGCAGGTGTCGCCGCGCGAGGGCGGCGGTCTTCACGTGCGCGCCCTGCTGCCCCGCTGACGCGCACCGACCGCGACGAGCCGGGCGAGCCCGACGAGCACCGCCGCGGCGGTGCCGCCGGCGGTGTTCCACACGATGTCGTCGAGGTCGGGGATGCGGCCGGGGATACCCGCCTGCGCATACTCGACGGCCGTCGACACCAGCGCGCAGGCGATCGGCGCGACGAGCCACGCACGCCGCGGCAGGAGTGCCGCGAGCGCCCCGCCCAGCGGCGCGAACAGCACCGCGTTGAACAGGCGTTCGGTCACCGGATAGCCGACGCCGGCGACCAACGGGAGCCGCACGTCATCGGCCCACAGCACGAAGTCCGCTCGGAGCGGCCCGACCAGCCCCTGGGGAGCGAGGGTCAGGACTGCGACGGCGACGACGGATGCGGCGAACAGGAGCGTCCGCAGGATGCGGCTGGCGGGCGTGGACATGCCCCCAGTCCAGCCGGACGCATGTTGCGTGGACGTATGGCGTCAGCCCTGCGCGAGCTGGGCGACGTGATCCCACTTCTCCCAGTTCGCCAGCCGCGCCTCGTAGTCCGGGCGGACGATGGCGAACGCGGAGGCACCGAAGAACACCCGCAGCGGCGGCTCGGCCGCGTCGACGACCTCGAGCAGCGCCGCGGCCGACGCCGTCGGATCGCCCGCGCCGTTCGCCGACTGCTGCGCACGCTGCTGTGCGCGGCGCTCGCGCGCGGCGTCGTACGCCGCGATCGGCTCGGCGTGACGGGAGCTCGGCCCCGCCCAGTCGGTCGCGAACCCGCCGGGCTCGACGAGCGTGACGTGGATGCCGAACTCGGCCACCTCCGCCGCGAGCGCCTGCGAGAAGCCCTCGAGCGCCCACTTCGAGGCGTGGTACGCGCTCAGGTTCGGGAACGCGCTCACCCCGCCGATCGAGGAGACCTGGATGATGTGGCCGGAGCCCTGCGCGCGCAGGATCGGAAGCGCGGCCTGCGTGACCCAGATCGCCCCGAACACGTTCGTCTCGAGCTGGGCGCGCAGTTCCGCCTCGCTGAGCTCTTCGGCCATGCCGAACTGGCCGTAGCCGGCGTTGTTGACGACGACGTCCAGCCGGCCGAAGTGCTCCGCCGCGCGCTGCACCGCCGCGAAGTCGGCTGCGCGGTCGGTGACGTCGAGCGCGATCGGGAGGAGCGCGTCGCCGAAGCGCTGCGCGAGGTCGTCGAGGCTCGCGACGTCGCGAGCGGTCGCGGCCACGCGGTCGCCGCGTTCGAGGGCGGCGGTCGTCCATTCGCGTCCGAAGCCGCGCGACGTTCCCGTGATGAACCATGTCTTCTGCGTCATGGGGGGAATGACGTCGAGGAGTCGCACGGTATTCCCGAACTCAATTGTGCACAACTGAATTGTGTGCAACCATCTTTCCGTGCCCGGCATCGACGACATGGTGTGCTTCTCGCTGTACTCCGCAAGCCGCGCGACGACGGCCGCGTACCGCCGGGTGCTCGCCCCCTTCGACCTGACCTATCCGCAGTACCTCGTCCTCGTGTCGCTGTGGACGGAGGGCACGCAGAGCGTCCGCGGCCTCGGGGAGCGTCTCGACCTCGATTCCGGCACGCTCTCGCCGCTGCTGCGCCGCATGGAGGCGCGTGGCGTCGTCCGCCGGATCCGCCGCACCGACGACGAGCGGGTCGTCGACGTCGAGCTGACCGAGCGCGGCAGTGCGCTGCGCACCGAGATGGCGGACGTTCCGGAACGGGTGTTCGCGTGCATGGGGCTCGGCATCGACGCCGCCCGCACGCTGCTGACCTCCCTGCACGAGCTCACCCGCACGGTGCAGGAGAGAACCGAGGCGCTCGCCTCATGATCGGAAGGACATCGATGGAAGCCATCTACACCGCAGAAGCACTCGCCACCGGCGGCGGCCGCAACGGTCACGTCGCCACGAAGGACCGCATCATCGACACCGATGTGCGCGTGCCCGTGGAGATGGGCGGCCCGGGCGGCGCGCCGAACCCCGAGGCGTTCTTCGCGGCGGGCTACGCGGCGTGCTTCCACGGCGCGCTGCAGGCGGTCGCCCGCGCGCAGAAGGTCGTGATCTCGGACTCGTCGGTCGGCTCCCGCGTCCACTTCGGCGACAACGGCCAGGGCGGCTACCAGCTCGCCGTCGACCTCGAGGTCGTGCTGCCGGGCATCCCCCACGACCAGGCTCAGGCGCTGGCGGATGCGGCGCACCAGGTGTGCCCGTACTCGAACGCCACCCGCGGCAACATCGAGGTGAACGTCACCGTCTCGGACGACTGACACCCTCTCTCGCACGACGAAGGCCCGCCGGTCATCCGGCGGGCCTTCTGCGTGCCGCGTGCGGTCAGTCGCTGCCGGTCGGCGGGGGCGGTGGGAGCTCATCCAGCTCACCGCCGGCGAGACGCTGCTTGTCCTCCGCGCTCAGGCCGGCAGAGGCCGCGTCGGCCTTCACCTCGTCGCTGACCGCATCGGTCGGGGGCGCTTCGTCGGCGCGGGCGTCGTCGTCGTCGCGCCGGGGGATGTCGCCCCGGTCAGGGTTGTCGCTCATGTCGTTTCCTTCCGTCCGTGCAGCGAGCCTCGCCTCCCCCTCCCCCGCCGCGCACCCCCTGGACATCGCCCCGCTCGCCGCCTACGCGCGTACCCTGGAGGCATGACATCGCGTGCGCCCCTGGCGCGGACGGAGGTTCCCGGCGCTTCCCGCGCCGGCGAGAGGTAGCGGCATCCGCCCGCACCTCCCCATCCGCGCGCCCGGCCGATCGCCGGGGCGCATCCTTCCTCCGGCGCGCACGCGCGCCCCTGTCGAAAGCGACGTCATGCCTTCCTTCACCGACGCGGAGATCCGCGCCTCCTTCGTCAACGCCTCGCGCAGCGAGCGTTCGCACATCGTCATCCCGACCGATCTGCCCGCCCTCGACCCGTCCGAGCGCGAGTTCGTCGGCTGGCGCGACCCCAAGAGCCCGCTCCTCGGCTACGTGCTGGTCCTCCTCGACGGCGCCCTCACGGGCGTCATCCTCAAGCAGACCGAGGCGCGGCCGGGCGTCCGCACGCAGTGCGCGTGGTGCGCCGACGTCGAGCTGCGTGTGGACGTGGTGATGTTCGGCGCCCGCCGAGCCGGCACGGCCGGCCGCCGCGGCGACGCGGTCGGCACCCTCGTGTGCGCGGACTTCGAGTGCAGCGAGAACGTGCGGCGCCGCCGCCCCGAGCCCTACCTCGGCTTCGACCACGCGGCGGCGCTCGAGCGACGCATCACGATGCTGCGCGAGAACGTCGAGGGCTTCGTGCGCGACGTGCGCGACAGCGCCTGAGCGGCGCCCGCCCCTGCCCGGCCGGCGCAGCCGCCGTCAACCCCCGGGGCATCCTCCGCGTCCGCGCGAGAGGGTGCCCCGGAAGGGGGACGGATGCAGCAGGCTCGACGTGCCCGGGTGTCGGTGATCATCCCGGTCAAGGACGACGCGACCGCGCTCGCGGAGTGCCTCCGATCGCTGCGCGGCCAGACGCGCGCGCCCGACGAGGTGCTCGTGGTCGACAACGCGTCATCCGACGACTCCGCGCGCGTCGCCGCCGCCTTCGGATGCCGCGTGGTCCGCTGCGAGCGGCCGGGCATCCCGGCGGCGAGCGCCGCCGGCTACGACGCGGCCGCCGGTCACCTGCTCCTGCGCCTGGACGCCGACTGCCGCGCACCCGCGGACTGGATCGAGCGCTGCGTGCGCGCCTTCGCGGCCGACCCGCGCCTCGGCGCCGCGAGCGGGGCCGCCCGCTTCCCGGGGCGCGGCGGCGCTCTCGCCGCGGCGCTGTATCTCGGCGCGTACGCGTCGGTGTGCGCGCCGGCGCTCGCGCACCGCCCGCTGTTCGGGTCGAACCTGGCCCTGCGCCGCACGGCGTGGCGGAGCGTCCGTCACCGTGTGCACCGCGACGACCCCGAGGTGCACGACGACCTCGACCTGGCCTTCCACCTCGGCGAGCGTCACCGCATCGGGCGGCTCCGTGGTGCGCCGATGACGATGTCGGCGCGCCCGTTCGCCGACGCCGCGGCGTTCGGCCGGCGCATCCGGCGCGGCGGACGGACCGTCGTGATCCACTGGCCGCGCGACTTCCCGCCCGTCCGGGCGACCCGGCTGCTGCTGCGGCGTCTCCGCGGCGAGCTGTCAACCCCGGGTCCGCACGGCCGCGTCCGGTCACCATGGAGACTCGCGACGGAAGGAGCCGACATGGCGAGCGAGCTGTCCAAGGGCGACCGGGTGAGCTGGGACACGTCCCAGGGACGCACGCGGGGCGAGGTCGTGGAGAAGAAGACGAAGGACTTCCAGTTCGAGGGGCAGAAGTTCACCGCATCGAGCGACGAGCCCGCCTACATCGTGAAGTCCGAGAAGACCGGCGCGAAGGCGGCGCACAAGGGCTCGGCCCTGCGCAAGCTCAGCTCCTGAGCCTCATGCGTCACGACGCGCGCGCATCTGCGCGAGCGCAAGCGCCATCCGCGGATTCCCCGCGAGCGCGTCCTCGTTCGCCGCGAGGAAGTCCCAGTAGGCCGTCGTGAACGCGGAGTCGCGGGCCGCCGCATCCGACTCCCACCAGTGCCCCATCTTCTGCAGGTAGGCACCGCCGGAGACATACGGCTTCGTGGCGACGAGCCCGCCATCGGCCCACTGGCTCATGCCCATGACGTTCGGCACCATCACCCATTCGTACGCGTCGACGAACAGGGCCGAGAACCAGCGGGTGACCTCGCGCGGCGCGTAGCCGCGCAGGAGCAGCCAGTTGCCGAGCACCATGAGCCGCTCGATGTGGTGCGCATATCCCCAGCGGTGCACGCGTTCGAGGACGACGCGCACCGGCTCCGGCAGGTCGCGGGGGATGCGGCGGCCGGTGTACCAATAGCTCTCGAGCCGGCGGTGCAGCCCGAGCGCGTTCGCGTCGGCGAGTTCTGGGTGCGCGCGGTACACGCCGCGCATGTACTCGCGCCATCCGATGACCTGCCGGACGAAGCCCTCGCGCGAGGCCAGCGACGCCGACGCATGCTGAGCCACGGCGTCGGCGACGTCGTGTGCCGTGAGCAGGCCGATGTTCAGCGACGACGAGAGCACGGAGTGGAACAGGAACGGCTCGTCGCGCGCCATCGCGTCCTCGTACGGCCCGAAGTCGGCGAGCCGTTCGGCGACGAACGCATCGAGCCACGTGCGCGCCTCGTCGGGTGTCACGGGCAGCCAGAACTCGCTCGCGTCGCCGGGATGCTCGGCGAAGCGCTCGCCGACCTCGGCGATCACGCCCGCCGTGATGCCGTCGTGCTCGGCCGCGGGCAGGGCGGGGACGACGACGCCGCCGCGCGGCAGCGGCTTGCGGTTGTCGGCGTCGAAGTTCCAGCGCCGTCCCGCCGGCCGCCCGCCGTCCATGAGGAGGCCGGTGCGGCGGCGCTGCCAGCGGTAGAAGTCCTCCATGCGCGGCGCGGGATGCTCGGCGAACCAGCCGTCGACCTCCTCCGCCGGCGTGAGGAACAGGCCGTCCGGGTAGACGCGCGTGCGCAGGCCCCACCGCGCGCACAGCGCCGACAGGCGCTCGTCCACGCCCAGGTCGGTCGCGCCCATCCACGCGAGGCCGTCGGGCCGGCGGTCGCGCACGAGGCGTTCGAGACCGGCCGCGAAGCCCACCCCGTCCGACAGCGGGACGACGCGCACCGTGCGCCCCTCCGCCTCCCACCGCGCCGCGCTGTGGCGCATGGCCGCAAGCAGCAGCGTGATCTTGTGCTGGTGGTACGGAAGCCGCCGGAACCGATCCTCGGCCTCGACGACGAACAGCTCGTCGATGTCGGGATCCTCGAGCGCCGGATGCCGCTCGAACTGCTGGGTCGCGAGGATCAGGGCCGCCTTCATCCGGCCAGCGTCGCAAACCGGCGGCGCCGGCCGGGAGGGCTTGCGCGAGGACGGCGCCGCCACCCGTGGAGTTTGATTGACTGGGGGCATGGCTGGCACGGCGATGTTCCCGCTCGGCTCGGTGCTCTTCCCGCACACGCCGCTGGCCCTGCGCGTGTTCGAGGAGCGCTACCTCGTCCTGCTCGGCAGACTCCTCGACGCCGAGAACCCCGAGTTCGGCGTCGTGCTGATCGAACGCGGACGCGAGACCGGCGGCGGGGAGCAGCGGTTCGGCATCGGCACGCTCGCGCGGCTGACGCGCGTCCTGCCGCAGCAGGATCAGATCTCGCTCGTGGCGCAGGGCACCGACCGCGTCGAGGTCGTGTCGTGGCTCGATGACGACCCGTATCCGCGGGCCGATCTCCGCGTGCTCCCCGACCTCGAATGGCACGACGGTCTGACACCCCTGCTCGAGGAGGCGGAGCACATCGTCCGCCGCGTGCTCGGGCGGGCCGGCGACGTGGGCCTCGCCCGCTGGGACCCCGATGTGGAGCTCTCCGACGAGCCGCTCGCGCGGGCGTGGCAGGTCGCGGCGATCGCTCCGCTGAGCGAGATGGACCGGCTGCAGCTGCTGCGCTCGACGACGCTCGGCGGCCTGCTGCGCGCGACGATCGACCTCACCCTCGCCGCCGAGCCGTTCCTCGCCGACCCGGCGCCGGACGGCCTCTTCGTCGTCGAGGAGGATGACGACGAGGAAGACGACGACGCGGAGTGAGCCCGGTCAGACGACCGTGATGTCGACCTGGATCTCGGCGGCGAGCCGCTCGAGCTCGGTGCGCAGCAGGTCGGCATCGAGGGCGGCGGGGCCCACCGCCGACACCGCGGCCTCGAACAGGCGGCCGCCGGCCATCGCCGCGTCGCGCGTCTCGGTCGCCATGCGTTCGATGCTCAAGCCGTGCGCGTGCAGCGCCGCCGAGATCTCCCGCACGATCCCCGGACGGTCGTTGCCGAGGATCTCCACGGTCACGCGGCGGGCCGCCGCATCCGGCGTCGCCGCGCTCGCGGGGACGGCCACCGTCACGATGCCCTCGATCGCGCCGAGCGCGGCGCGCAGGGCATCGGCGCGCTCGCCGGGCACCGACACCTGCACGATGCCCGCGAAGGCACCCCCGAGCTCGGCGAGCTCGCTGTCCTCCCAGTTGCCGCCGGCCGCGTCGACCGCCGCGGCGACGGCGGCGACGATGCCCGCGCGGTCGTCGCCGACGAGGGTGAGCACGAGAGTCGTCATGCGCTCAGCGTAGCCACGCATGCGCTCAGCGGCGATCGGCGCACGCCACGCAGTACTGCGCGGTGGGCCGCACCTCCAGCCGCCCGGCCGGGATGGGCCGTCCGCAGCCCGCGCAGACGCCGTACGTGCCGTCGTCGACGCGGGCCAGCGCGGCGTCGATGTCCGCGATCTCGGCGAGCGTGCTGCGGCGGAGCGCGTCCACGCGCGACCACTCCCCCGAGAGCGTCGACCCCTCCGGATCGTGCTCGTCGTCGGCCGTGCCGTCGGCGCGGTCGGCGCGCAGCGACCCCTCGTCAGCGTCCAGGCGCGCCAGACGGCCCTCGGCCTGCCGCCGCAGGCGCTCCAGCTCGTCGCGCATCCTCCGAGCGTAGGCGCGGCGGCGGACACCGCGGCCGGCCGCGCCTGAGACACTCGACACATGCGCCTGCCCACGACGATCCGCGCACCGCGCCGCGCGCCCCTCCTGCAGGTCGTGAAGTCGGCCGTCGCGACGATCGCGGCGTGGCTCATTGCGGGGTGGCTCGTGCAGGGGCCGCCGCCGGTGTTCGCGGCGATCGCGGCGCTCCTCGTCGTCCAGCCGAGCCTCAACCAGTCGCTCACCCGCGCGGCCGAGCGCAGCGTCGGGGTGATCCTCGGCGTCCTCATCGCCTCGGCGCTCGGCATCGCGTTCGGGTCGAGCGTGTGGGTCGTGCTCGGCGCGGCCGCGGTGGCCATCGTCGCCGCCTGGGCGCTGCGCATGACGCCGACCACGAGCAATCAGGTCGCCATCAGCGCGATCCTCGTGCTCGCGCTCGGCACCGCGACCCCCGGCTACGCGGTCGACCGCATCCTCGAGACGCTCATCGGCGCGGCCATCGGGTTCGTCGTGAACCTCGCGATCGTGCCGCCCGTCGCGATCGGCCCGGCGCGCACGAGGGTCGACGCCCTCGGCGCCGAGCTGGCCGCCGCGATGGAGCGCCTGGCCGACGCGCTGCAGGAGACGCGGACGCGCGCGCAGCTCGAGGAGCTGCTCCTGCAGGCGCGACTGCTGCGACCCATGGTCGCCGGTGCGACCGACGCCCTCGGCGACGCGGACGAGTCGCTCACCTTCAACCCGCTCGGCCGCCGGCATCGCGACGAGCTCGCCCGCGCCCGCGCGACCCTCGACGCGCTGTCGCCGATCGTGACGCAGCTGATCGGCATGACGCGCGCGGTCTACGACCGGTACGACCCGTCGGTGGCCTCGGAGCCCGCCGTGCGGGCCATCGCCAATCAGCTGCGCCGCGCCGCTCACGACACGCGCGTGCGGGCGGCCGACACGGCTCGGGAGGCGGCCGACGAACCGCCCGCCCTGACGCGTCCGCTGCAGGTGACGGCGCCCTCGCCCGCGCACTGGGTGCTCATCGGCTCGCTGCTGGTCGACCTCCGCCGCATCCACGAGAGCCTGGGCGAGCCCGACTGACGCGCGGCTTCGGAGCGATCAACCCGCGAGCGCGTCGGCGATGGGGACGTCTCCGCTGCCGAACCGGATGAAACGGCCGACGGTCCGCGGCTCGACGAGGCTCGCCGCGACCACGGCGGCGACGTCGGCGCGGGACACCCGCCCGTCGCCCTCGGGGTCGAGCGCGATGCGCCCGGTCGGCGGGTCGAGCGTCAGGGTGCCGGGGCCGAGGATCGTCCACTCCAGCGACGTGCGGCGCAGATGGTCGTCGGCCGCGAGCTTCGCGACGGCGTAGGGGTGGAAGGAGCTCCCCGGGTCGACCCCGTGGTCGGGGGTCGATCCGATCCACGACACCATGACGTAGCGCTGCACGCCGGCGGCGGCCGCGGCGTCCATCGTGCGCATGGCGGCGTCGCGGTCGACGGCGTACGTGCGCTCCGGGCTGCCGCCGCCCGCGCCCGCCGACCACACGACCGCGTCGTGGCCGGGGAGGAGGTCGGCGAGATCGTCGCCGCCCTCCAGGTCGCGCACGACCGGTGTCGCGCCGGTCGCGGCGACGTCGTCGACGTGCGCGGGATCGCGGATGACGGCGGTGACCTCGTCGCCGCGCGCCGTCAGCAGCGGGGCAAGGAGGAGGGCGACCTTGCCGTGACCGCCGATGAGGACGACGCGCATCAGTGGCCGCCCGCCGTCTCGATCGACATCTCGAGAATGACGCGGTCGGCACTGTCGGGCGGCGGCTGCTGGCCGGCGTTGCCGTACCGGCGGCCGAGCTGCACGTAGAACGCGCCCGTGGGGTCGGGCACGACGTCGACCAGACGCCCGCGCACCTCGACGTAGCGGTAGGGGTTCTCGGGGTCGAACACCATGAGGCTCATCGACGGGTTCGCCTGCAGGTTCCGGAACTTCTGGCGCTTGGTCGTGTGCGTGAAGCGGATGCGGTCGCCCTCGAGCTCGAACCACATCGGGTTCACCTGCACCGCCCCGTCGGGGCGGACGGTGCCCAGCGCACCGTAGTTCGGGTTCTCCAGCAGGTCGCGGAGGTCGTCGGGGATCGTCGTGACGGTCATGCCTTCACGCTAGGCCGCCGCATCCGCACCGGCGGAGGGCTTGACCCTCACGCCGTCAGGGGTGCCGATTCGGCCGCGATGGCGGCGGCCACGACGCGGCCGGCGCGGTTCGCCCCCACCGTGGAGGCCGACGGGCCGTAGCCGATGAAGAACACCCGCGGATCGTCGAGCGAGCGCGAATCGCCCACGCGGAACCCGCCGTCGGGGGTGCGCAGGCGCAGCGGCGCGAGGTGCTCGAGCGCGGGCCGGAAGCCCGTCGCCCACAGGATCGCGTCGAGCGGGAGGAACGACCCGTCGGGCATGCGCGCGCCGTGCTCCTCCAGCCGGGCGAACATCGGCAGCCGGTGCAGGATGCCGCGCTCCTGCGCGCGGCGCGCCCACGGCGTCCAATGCATGCCGGTGACGGAGATGACGCTTCCCGGCGGAAGCCCGCGTCGCACCTTCTCCTCGACGCCGGCGATCGCCGCGACGCGCGCCGGAACGTCGAAGTCGGCCTCGATCCACTCCGGCTCGCGCCGCGTCATCCAGAAGGTGTCGGCGACGTGCGAGATCTCCTCGAGGAGCTGCACGCCCGACACTCCCGCGCCGACGACCGCGACGCGCTGGCCGGCGAACTCGGCCGCCGAGACGTAGTCGGCCGTGTGCAGCTGCCGGCCGGCGAACCGTTCCTGGCCCGGATAGTGCGGCCAGAACGGCCGGGTCCACGTGCCCGTCGCGTTGACGACGAAGCGCGTCCGCCACGCGCCGCGGTCGGTCTCGACGACGAGGCGGCCGTGGCGGTCGTCGTCCTCCGCGCGCACCGCACGCACCGCGACCGGCCGCTGCACGTCCAGGCCGAACTCCGCCTCGTAGGCGGCGAAGTACGGCGGCAGCACGTCCCGGGCGGCTGCGGCGCGGTCGGCAAGCGGTACGGGGAAGCCGGGCAGCTCGTGGATGCCGTTGACCGTGGCCATCCGCAGCGACTCCCACCGGTGCTGCCACGCCCCGCCCGGGGCCGCGTTCGCGTCCAGGACGACGAAGGTTCCGCGGCCCGCCGCATCCGGACCGGTCGCCGGCACGAAGCCGCGGCGCCGCAGGTGATAGGCGCCGGAGAGTCCCGCCTGACCGGCGCCGATCACGACGACGTCGACATCGCGGGGCGGCGTGCCGGTCATGCCCGCCTCAACCCGCGATGACCGTGCGCTATTCCGTGTCGCCGTCGACGTACATCCAGCGGCCGCCGCGACGCGCGAACCGGCTGCGCTCGTGCAGCACCCCGCGCGCCTCGCCCCCACGCCAGTGCGCGCGGAACTCGACCTCGGCGGTGTCGCCGTGCTCGACCGCGTCGATCACCTCGAGCCCGGTCCACGGGTCCGCGGGTCCACATCCACCCGCTCGGGCCGCGTGCGCGGATGCCACGTGCGCGCGAGGTGCGCCGCATCCCCCCGCGCGAACGCCGTGTAGCGCGAGCGCATGAGGCGCTCGGCCGACGGCGCCGGCTCCCCCGCGAGCAGCGGGCCGCAGCACCGGGCGAACGCGTCGCCGCTGCCGCACGGGCAGACGGCGGGCGCAGGCGCGGCGGAACCGAACGACATGGCGAGGGGTGCGCGGTGTCAGCGCATCTCGACGACGACGGTGAAGCGCAGCGGCTCGATGCCGCCCTGCGCGTTCGTGAGCTCGACGTCCGTCGTGCCGGCGGCGAGCGCGCGCACACCCGGGTCGAACGTCGCGCCGTCCACACGGCCGGGCACGAACTCCGCGACGGAGGGGTCGGACACCTCGCCCGAGTAGCTGTCGACGGGCAGGTCGCCGGTCGTGATGTTGAGCGACTGGCCGACGATGAGCCGCACCGTCGCACCCTGCAGGTCGTTCGCGGCGCGGCTGACCGGTGCCGCGACGGGTGAGGCGAGCGCCGACTCGTCGACATCGGACGGCGTGGCCGGCGATGCGCACCCCGCGAGCGCCGCCACCAGCAGTCCACCCGCGAGCACCGCGGCCATCCGTCGCCCCATCGCGCCAGTATCCCACCCCCGTCTCGCAGCTGTGGGAAGCCGCGGCGAACCGCGCCGGCTGTGGACAACGGATGCGACGCGGTGGGGGCGCTTCTACCCTGGGGGCGTGTTCCGTCGAGTGCTCCGCCTGGCCGCCGCCGCTGTCGTCGCCGGCGCGCTCGCGACCGGATGCACCGGTTCCCCCGCGCCCACCCCCTCCACGCCGACGCCCTTGAGCGATGATGAGGCTTTCGCCGCCGCCGAGGCGACCTACCGCGCCTACGTCGACGCGCTCAATCAGGTCGACCTGAGCGACCCCGAGACCTTCGAGCCCGTGTACGCGCTCACCACGGGCGACGCGAATGCAAACGAACGTCAGTCCCTTTCCACGATGAGCGCCGACGGATGGTCTGTCGCTGGTGCGACGAAGGTGCTTGCGTTCAAGGGAGAGTCCGTAAACAAGGCGAATCGCGAGGACCTGCGGTTGACGGCTGTCGCCTGCACTGACGTTAGTGAAGTGAGCGTCGTCGATCAGAACGGCGTATCGGTCGTGCCCTCCGATCGGCCTTCGCGTTATGCGCTGCGCCTCACCTTTGAGGGCAGCTTGGACCGTCTCTTGATCTCATCCAGCAATGCCATCCGGGAGCCGTCATGCGTCGGCTCCTAACGGCCGCTCTCGTCGCAGCCTCGCTCGCAGCGGCCGCGCCACCATCGAGCTGCGAAGGCTCGACCATGTGGACGAACTGCGCGGTCGGGAACAGTGGCTCGCAGATAGACATCGTCGGGCAGCAGACGCAGCCGGGCCGCGGGGGATCCGACACCGGCGGAAGCGAAGGCGGAGGCGGAGGCGGAGATGCGGGCCAGGCCGCTCCCCCGCCGCCGACGATCCCGCCCGACGACGGCTGCACCGACATCGGGCTCGATGGGCAGGGCATCGTGGCGGCCTGTCCGGTGGCCGCCGAGGAGGAGCCCGCAGAGGAGGCGCCCGGCATCCCTCCCGTCACCGCCGCCGACGTCGCGAGCTTCGCGCCCGACCGCCCGCCCCTTCAGGCCGAGCCGGCGGGCGTCGGGGTCGTCGGGATGCCCGCCAACTTCACTGCCGGCGTCGGCGCGCACACGCGCACCGGCACGCTCTTCGGTCGTCCCGTGACGGTGCGCTTCACGCCGGTCGCGTACGTCTTCGACTACGGCGACGGCGCCGTCGGCCGCTCGAGCACGGGCGGTGCGTCGTGGCAGGAGCTCGGCCTTCCGCAGTTCAGCGCGACGCCCACGAGTCACGCGTACGCCGCGCGCGGCACGTACACCGCGAGCGTCACGGTCGAGTACGCCGCCGAGGTGGACTTCGGGGTGGGCACGTGGTTCCCCGTGCGCGGTGTCGTGACCGCCGCATCCGGCGGCTACCCGGTCGAGATCTTCGAGGTGCGCACGGCGCTCGTCGACAAGACGTGCGTCGAGAACCCCGCAGGCCCCGGCTGCTAGCGGAGGAGATCCGGCCCCGGGAGGGCGAATCCGCGCGGCGCGCCCTCCCGAGGCTCGATCTCCTCCCGAAGCCGCACGCGTGCGGCGCGCTCCGGCAGTGGGTGGCGCGTGCCAGGATCGACGCATGTCCGGCCGCCTCATGCTCCTCGACTCCGCCTCGCTGTACTTCCGCGCGTTCTACGGGGTGCCCGACACGGTCAAGGGCCCGGACGGCTCGCCCGTCAACGCCGCCCGCGGGTTCCTCGACATCATCGCGAAGCTCGTCACCACCTACCGGCCGAGCGCGCTCGTCGCCTGCTGGGACGACGACTGGCGCCCGCAGTGGCGCGTCGACCTGCTGCCGAGCTACAAAGCCCACCGCGTCGCCGAGGTCGTCGCCGCCGGGCCCGACGTGGAAGTCGTCCCCGACCCGCTCGAGGCGCAGGTGCCCCTCATCCGCGAGACCCTCGACGTGCTCGGCATTCCGATCGTCGGCGCCGCCGAGCACGAGGCCGACGACGTCATCGGCACGCTCGCGACCCGCGCGACGACGCCCATCGACGTGGTCACGGGCGACCGCGACCTCTTCCAGCTCATCGACGACGAGCGGGATGTGCGCGTCGTCTACACCGCGCGAGGCATGAGCAACCTCGAGGTCGTGACGGATGCGACGGTCCTCGCGAAGTACGGCATCCATGGCCGCCAGTACGCCGACTTCGCCACGATGCGCGGCGACGCCTCCGACGGCCTCCCGGGCGTCGCCGGCATCGGCGAGAAGTCCGCGGCGGTCCTGCTCGCCGCGCACGGCGACCTCGCCGGTATCCGCGCCGCCGCCGAGGCGGACGAGGGGATGACCGCGGCGCAGCGCGCGAAGATCCTCGCGGCCGCCGACTACCTCGACGTCGCCCCGCGCGTGGTCGAGGTCGTGCGCGACCTCCCGCTCCCACCGGTCGACGGCACCCTGCGCGGCATCGACGACGAGCGCCGCGCGGCCGCCGAGGCGCTCGCCGAGCGCACCCACCTCGGCTCGTCGATGACGCGGGCGCTCGCTGCCCTGTCTGCCACGTGACCCGGATGCGGCGGGTCAGCGCTCGCGTGTGAGCCACGCGCGCAGCCGCTCCAGCGGCCACGTCGTGACGACCCGCTCCGCCGGCACGCCGGCGCGCTCGGCGCGCTCGGCGCCGTAGTCGAGCAGCGACAGCTGTCCGGGCGCGTGCGCGTCGGAGTCGATCGAGAACAGGCAGCCGGCCTCGAGGGCCACCCCGATCAGCTCGTCGGGCGGGTCCTGGCGCTCGGGCCGGGAGTTGATCTCGACGGCGACGCCGTGCTCTGCGCACGCCGCGAACACCGCGGCGGCGTCGAACTGCGACGGCGGCCGCGTGCCGCGCGAGCCCTCGACGAGGCGCCCGGTCACGTGCCCGAGCACGTCGACGTGCGGGTTCGAGACCGCCGCGACGAGGCGACGGGTCATCGGCGCCGCATCCATCCGCAGCTGCGAGTGCGCGGAGGCGACCACGACGTCGAGCTCGTCGAGGAGGGGAGGCTCCTGGTCGAGGGCGCCGTCCTCGAGGATGTCGACCTCGATGCCGCTCAGCAGCGTGAAGCCGTCGCCGGAGAACGGCGGCAGCGCCTCCAGCTGCGCACGCAGCCGTTCCGGCGACAGCCCGTTCGCCACGCGCAGCCGCGGCGAGTGGTCGGTGAGCGCGAGGTACTCGTGCCCGAGCGAACGGGCGGCGGCGACCATCGCCTCGATCGGCGTGAGCCCGTCGGACCATTCGCTGTGGCTGTGGAGGTCGCCGCGGAGGGCCGCACGCAGGCGCGACGGACCCGGGCCGCCGGTCTTCGCGCGCAGATCCGCGAGGTAGTCGGGCACCTGGCCGGCCAACGTCTGCTGGATCACCGCGAACGTCGAGTCGCCGATGCCCTTGCGTCGACGCAGCGCCGGATCGCGCAGCGCGGCGTCGTCGAGTCCCGCGATGGCGTCCGCGGCCGCGCGGAACGCCTTCGACTTGTAGCGGCTCGACCGCTCGCGCTCGAGGAGGTACGCGATCTCCGTCAGCGCCTGGAGCGGCTCCACGTCAGGCCGCCAGCTCCCGCGTCACCGCGGCCCACTGCGCGAGCTTCTCCTCGGCGCGACCGTCGTCGATCGCGGCCGCGGCGTCCGCCATCGCGGCGGCGAGCCGCTCCACGATCGGGCGCTGCGCCTCCCCCGCGTCGCGGAACAAGCGGTACGCGACGAGCCCCGCGGCGGCGTTCAGCAGCACGATGTCGCGCACCGGGCCCGGCTCGCCCGCCAACACGCGCCGCACCACCCCGGCGTTGTGAGCCGGGTCGCCGCCGAGCAGATCGTCGATGTCGGCGAGCGGGAGGCCCAGGTCGCGCGGGTCGAGGTCGTGCTCGTGCACGTCGCCGCGCGAGATCTCCCACAGGCGGCTGTGACCGGTCGTCGTCAGCTCGTCGAGGCCGTCGTCGCCGCGGAACACGAGTGCCGTCGCGCCGCGGGTGCGGAAGACGCCCGTGATGAGGGGCACGCGGTCCAGGTGCGCGACGCCCACCGCGTTCGCCTCGGCGCGCGCGGGGTTGCACAGCGGCCCCAGGAAGTTGAACACCGTGGGCACCCCGAGCTCGGCGCGCGTCGGGCCCGCGTGGCGGAACCCGGGATGGAACGCGGTCGCGAAGGCGAACGTGATCCCCGTCCGCGTGAGCGTCTCGGCGACGGCCTCGGGTGAGAGCGTCAGGTCGACGCCGAGCGCCGCGAGCACGTCCGACGACCCCGACGACGAGCTCGCAGCCTTGTTGCCGTGCTTCACGACGGGCGTGCCGGATGCGGCGGCCACGATCGCCGCCATGCTCGAGACGTTCACGGTGCCGTAGCGGTCGCCGCCGGTGCCCACGATGTCGAGCACCTCCGCGGGGACCGGCAGCGGCAGCGCCGCCTCGAGGATCGCGTCGCGGAAGCCGACGATCTCGTCGACCGTCTCGCCCTTGGCGCGCAGCGCGACGAGGAACCCGCCCAGCTGGGACGGCGTCACCTCGCCGTTCATCACCTGGCGCATGGCCCACGTCGACTCCGACACGCTGAGGTCCTCGCCCTTCAGAAGAGTCGTGAGGATCTCGGGCCACGCATACCGCTCCGCCATGCCCCCGATCCTACCGAGGGCGCCGCATCCGCCCTCCGACCAGGGGCTCGTCGCGCCACGCCCGTCGTCCCGGCGGAGTGACGGAGTTCTCGAAGGGGTTTCCGAGGCGGCACTTATCTCGACGGCAGGCGTATCGGCCATGCTGGTGCCCGTCGCGCGCGTCAGAATCGTTCATAATGGGGGATGTGACGACGCCAGCGACATACCCCCAGTCCCTTCGGTCCGTGAAGAGACCGGATCCGGTCGCCGTGGGCACGATCGTGTGGCTCGGCAGCGAGGTCATGTTCTTCGCGGGCCTGTTCGCGATCTACTTCACGCTGCGCAGCACCTCGCCCGAACTGTGGGCCGAGGAGACGCAGGTGCTGAACGTGCCGTACGCGCTCGTCAACACGATCATCCTCGTGCTCTCGTCCGTGACGTGCCAGATGGGCGTGTTCGCCGCCGAGCGCTTCCAGCCCTACCGCACCGGCCGCGGGATCCTGCGCTGGGGCATGGTCGAGTGGTTCTACCTCACCTTCGCCCTCGGCGCGATCTTCGTGTCCGGCCAGGTCTGGGAGT
Organism: Microbacterium sp. 10M-3C3; assembly: GCF_003931875.1. Lineage (NCBI taxonomy): Bacteria > Bacillati > Actinomycetota > Actinomycetes > Micrococcales > Microbacteriaceae > Microbacterium > Microbacterium sp. 10M-3C3. Next base: position 2,177,027 of record NZ_CP034245.1, read on the forward strand.
ACGCGCAGCTCGTGGCGGAGGGCCTGCCCATCACCGCCAACTCGTACGCCTCGGCGTTCTACCTGACGACGGGCTTCCACGCCCTGCACGTCACCGGCGGCCTCGTCGCCTTCCTCCTGGTCATCGGGCGCGCCTACGCCGTGAAGAACTTCGGGCGCAAGGAGATGACGACCTCGATCGTCGTGTCGTACTACTGGCACTTCGTCGACGTCGTCTGGATCGCCCTGTTCCTCGTCATCTACTTCCTGAAATAAGAGCGGAGCTGCATCTCGAAATGGCACGTGAGAAGAAGCGTCGCTCGAACGGTCGCCGCAGCCCGCTGGCGGCCGCGGCCCTGATCGGCATCGGCCTGCTGATGACCGGCGGCATCTACGCCGGCGCATCCGCGGCGATCGCCGCGACCGACGACACGAGCTCGTCGTCGTCGACCCTGACGGTCGAGGACGGCAAGAAGCTGTTCCAGGCCAACTGCGCGACGTGCCACGGTCTCAACCTGCAGGGCTCCGAGGCCGGCCCGTCGCTGTACGGCGTCGGCGAGCTGTCGGTGCAGTTCCAGGTGTCGACCGGACGCATGCCCCTGCAGGCGCAGGCGCCGCAGGCACCGCAGAAGCCCGTGCAGTTCACGCCCGCGCAGGTCGACGCGATCGGCGCGTACGTGCAGTCGGTCGCGCCCGGTCCGAGCTACCCCTCCGACGAGGTGCTCGACGGCGAGGGCGACGTCGCCAACGGCGCGGAGCTGTTCCGCATCAACTGCGCGATGTGCCACAACGTCGCCGGTGCCGGCGGCGCACTCACCGAGGGCAAGTACGCCCCCAACCTGCGCACCACCAGCCCGCTGAACATGTACGCGGCGATGGTGACCGGTCCCCAGAACATGCCGGTGTTCAACGATCTGAACCTCACGCTCGAAGACAAGCGCGACGTCATCTCGTACCTCATGTTCCTGCAGGAGAACGACTCGCCCGGCGGTTACGCGCTCGGTTCGCTCGGCCCCGTGGCCGAGGGCCTTTTCATCTGGATCTTCGGTATCGGCTCGCTCATCGCGCTGACCGTGTGGATCACGGCGAAATCGAACTGATCGCCCGCCGGTAACAGCATTCCGGAACGTACGAGGAGCACCATGGCACACGAGGACGACCCGCTCGAGCACGAGAGGGCTTCCTGGAAGCCCTCCCCCGGGCTCGCGGTCGCGGTGACCGACCCCGTCAGGAGCCCCGACCTGCCGCCGCACCGGCTGCGGATGACGGATCAGGATCCGAAGTCGATGAACCGTGCCGTGCGCACGGTCTACACGCTGTTCTACCTGTCGGTGGCCGCCAGCATCTGGGCGATCGCGGCGTACATGATCTTCCCGATCGAGTCGGGCTCGCTGATCGACATCCGGTACAACAACCTGTTCATCGGCCTGGGCATCGCCCTCGCGCTCCTGGCCATCGGCATCGGCGCCATCCACTGGTCCAAGGCCGTCATGAACGACAAGGAGTACATCGAGCCGCGGCACGCCACGCGTGGCCGCGACACGGTGCGCGCCGCCGCGGTCAACGCCTTCGCCGAGGCCAACGAGGAGTCCGGCTTCGGACGCCGCACGATGATCCGCAACTCGCTGTTCGCGGCGCTCGTGGCATCGATCCTCCCCGGCATCACCCTCTTCCGCGGTCTGGCGCCCGAGGCGTCGGCCGCGAACCCGCAGGCCGGAGATCCGGTCGCGCTGCTCAGCCACACCATGTGGAAGGAGGGCACTCGTCTCGCTCACGACCCCTCCGGGCGACCCATCCGGGCCGCCGATGTCACCCTCGGCTCGGCCTTCCACGTGATCCCGGAGGATCTCGCGGGACTCAGCCACGACGAGGGCTACCTCGAGGAGAAGGCCAAGGCGGTCGTGCTGCTCATGCGCCTGCTCCCCGAGGATCTCAACGAGCCCGAGGACAAGAAGGACTGGTCCTACAACGGCATCGTCGCCTATTCGAAGGTCTGCACGCACGTCGGCTGCCCCGTCGCGCTGTACGAGCAGCAGACCCACCACCTCCTGTGTCCCTGCCACCAGTCGCAGTTCGACGTCGCCAACGGCGCGGCGGTCATCTTCGGCCCGGCGGCGCGTCCCCTGCCGCAGCTTCCGATCACCGTGGACGACGAGGGCTACCTCGTCGCGCGCAGTGACTTCCAGGAGCCCGTCGGCCCGAGCTTCTGGGAGCGTCCTTGAGTACTGCAACTCACCCCACGGACAACGTCACCACCGAGCCGGCGGTGCGGCCGGCGCCGGTGCCCACCGGCCGTGACGGCAAGCCGCTCGGCGGCCGGTTCGTCGGCGCCGCCGCCAACTACATCGACGAGCGCACGAGCCTCTCCGGCATGGTCAAGGAGCTCGGTCGCAAGATCTTCCCCGACCACTGGTCGTTCATGCTCGGCGAGATCGCGCTGTGGAGCTTCGTCGTCGTGCTGCTGTCGGGCACGTTCCTGACGTTCTTCTTCCAGGCGTCGATGGTCGAGACGCACTACGACGGCGCGTACGAGCCGATGCGAGGCGTCGCGATGTCGGCGGCGCTCGAGTCGACCCTGCACATCTCGTTCGACCTGCGTGGCGGCCTGCTCGTGCGTCAGATCCACCACTGGGCGGCTCTGGTGTTCATCGCGGGCATCGGCGTGCACATGCTGCGCGTGTTCTTCACGGGCGCGTTCCGCAAGCCCCGTGAGCTGAACTGGGTGATCGGCTTCGTGCTGTTCATCCTCGCGATGGGCGAGGGCTTCACCGGATACTCCCTCCCCGACGACCTCCTCTCCGGCAACGGCCTGCGCATCATCGACGGCATGATCAAGGGCATCCCGCTCATCGGCACGTGGACGTCGTTCCTGCTGTTCGGCGGCGAGTTCCCCGGCACCGCGATCGTCGGGCGCCTGTACACGCTGCACATCCTGCTGCTTCCAGCGATCCTCGTCGGCCTCCTGGTCGTGCACCTGATGCTCATGGTCATCAACAAGCACACGCAGTTCGCCGGTCCCGGCCGCACCAACAGCAACGTGGTGGGCTATCCGATGATGCCCGTGTACATGTCGAAGATGGGCGGCTTCTTCTTCATCACGTTCGGCGTGATCGTCCTGGTCGCCTCGCTCTTCACGATCAACCCGATCTGGAACTACGGCCCCTACGACCCGTCGCCCGTGTCCGCCGGTACGCAGCCCGACTGGTACATCGGCTTCGCCGACGGCGCCCTGCGCCTGGTGCCGCCGCACCTCGAGTTCGTGCTGTGGGACCGCACATGGTCGTTCAACATCATCCTGCCGCTGGCGATCCTGGGCCTGTTCATCGTCCTCGTCGCGATCTACCCCTTCATCGAGGCGTGGGTCACCGGCGACAAGCGCGAGCACCACATCGCCCAGCGTCCGCGCAACGCCGCCACCCGCACCGCCATCGGCGCCGCCGGTGTCACGTTCTACGCGGTGCTGTGGGCCGCGGCGTCGTCCGACATCATCGCCACGCACTTCTGGCTCACGATGGAAGGCGTCATCCACACACTGCAGGGCGCGCTCATCGTCGGCCCGATCGTGGCCTATTTCGTGACCAAGCGCATCTGCCTCGCCCTGCAGAAGAAAGATCGCGAGATCCTCCTCCACGGCTACGAGTCCGGTCGCATCGTCCGCCTCCCCGGCGGCGAGTACATCGAGGTGCACCAGCCGGTCGATGAGTTCGAGCGCTGGAAGCTCGCCGACGTCGAGACGTACGCGCCGCTCGTGGTGCGCCCGAACGCCCAGGGCCGCATCCCGTGGCACGAGCACGCGCGCGCGGGTCTGTCTCGCTGGTTCTTCGAAGACCGCCTCACCCCGGTCACGCAGGCCGAGCTGGATGCGGCGCACGCCCACCAGCACCACGAGCTCGACCACGTCGAGCACGAGGCCGCCGCCGAGCTGGCCGCGTCGGACCACCGCGCCGAGGAGGAGGGACGCCCCGTCGCCGCGCCCCACGGCGTGCGCGCCGAAGCGGAGCTGCCGTCCCCGCGCGGGCTCGAGGAGCGCAACCGCCCCGACGGCGCCTGATCGCCCGTCATCGCGAAGCCCCGGATCGTCCTCGGACGGTCCGGGGCTTCGCCGTCGGGGCGTCGGCGCGGCACGGCGCGAGTGGCAGGAATCGCACGCGAGACGGCGCCGGGGCGATCGCGCGGCGCCCTGCGCCCCTCGTACGCTCGAGGCATGACCGACCTCCTCGCGTACTACGACGCCCGCCTCGCCGCGGAGACCGACCCCTCCGACGTCTACGCCGCCCAGAAGCTCGGCGACACGTTCGTGCTCGTCGACGTGCGCGGTGACGACGCGTGGGCGCAAGGACGCATCACCGGGGCGATCCACATGCCCCACGGCGACATCGCCCGGCGGGCGCCGCTCGAGCTGGACCCCGCCGTGCCCGTCGTCGTCTACTGCTGGAGCCCGGGATGCAACGGCGGCGTGAAGGGTGCTCGTCAGTTCGCGGCGCTCGGCTACTCGGTGCGGGAGATGATCGGCGGCTACGAGTACTGGGTGCGGGAGGGGCAGCCCACCGAGGACGACGAGGGGCCGCGCGAGCGCGTGTTCGACCCGCTCGTCATGGTCGTCCGCGAGCGCGTGCGCTGCTGAGCGCTCACGCCGTCTCGACGTCCTCCGCGAACAGCTGTGCGGCGGAGCCCGAGAACACCGCCTTGAGCGACGGCGGGACGCCGTCGCGGATGTCGCACACGACGGCGGTGGCATTGTCGCGGGTGCCGGCCTCGAGAGCGGCCGCGACAATCGCGCGTGCCGCTTCGGCGGGGCCGGCGGCGCCCTCCAGCACGCGTCGGACCTCCTCCTCCGGCACGTAGTCGGTCACGCCGTCGCTGCACAGCAGCCAGCGATCGCCGGGGCGGACGTCGTCGAGGGTCTGCACCGAGACGACGTCCTCCTCTCCCCCGGCCAGGGACGCGGTGATGATGTTGCGCCGCGGATGCGTGGCCGCCTGGTCGGCCGGCAGGAGGCCGGAGTCGACGAGCACCTGCACGTACGAGTCGTCGCGCGTCATGCGCGTGAGCACGCCGGCGCGCAGCCGGTAGCCGCGCGAGTCGCCCGAGTGGGCGAGGAGTACGCCGCCGTCCGCGGCGGGGAACAGACCCGTGAAGGTCGTGCTCATGCCCGTCAGCGCCGGGTCGCGCCGCACGTGGGCACGCAGGTCCCAGTTCGCCTCACGGATCCGCACGAGCAGCGCCGCCGCATCCGGGATGCCGGCTGGGTGCACACCAGCGGCCAGGCGGTGCACGAGCGCCGCCGAGGCGAGGTCGCCCGACGGTCCGCCGCCGACGCCGTCGGCGACCGCGGCGCCCCACGGCGCGGTGAACGCCGCATCCTGGTTGGACGCACGGAAGCGGCCGACGTCGGAGACGGCGGCCGCTTCCAGAGCGAGCGGAGCTGACGCGTTCAGCGCGCGAAGTACCCGCGGTAGTACTCGTAGACCCATCCGACGATCGCGACGGCGAACACGCCGAGACCGATCGGCAGCAGCCACGTGCCCACGGCGAGGCCGAGGAAGGCCAGTGCCGCCGAGAAGGCGAGCACGATGGGCCACCACGACCACGGGCTGAACTCGCCGATCTCGGGATCGCCGTCGTCGATGTCGGCGGTCAGCGTGTCTTCGGGCAGCTCACCGCCCTGCGCCTTGTGGACGCGCTGGACGTAGAACGCGATGAGGGCGGACATGAACGCCAGGAACAGCAGGGCGATCGTGCCCACCCACTCCACGCGCGCGACGAGGTCGGGCTGCGGATAGTAGAGGAGCGCCCACACCGTGTAGACCACGGCGACGACGAAGCTGAAGGCCGAGATGAGCCACCACAGGCCGACGTTGGTCCGCATTTACTTCACCGCTCCCTGCGCTGCGTCCACCACGGGCGCATCCGGCGCGTCCTTGGCCGGTCCGACGCCGACCGGCAGCCCCGCCTCGGGGTGGTTGAGGTCGAACGCCGGCCGCTCGCTGCGGATGCGCGGGATGGACGTGAAGTTGTGCCGCGGCGGCGGGCACGACGTCGCCCACTCGAGCGAGGCACCGTAACCCCACGGGTCGTTGACCGTGACCCGCGGCGCCTTGCGCGCGGTGATCCACACGTTCAGCAGGAACGGGATCATCGAGGCGCCGAGGATCATCGCACCCACCGTGGACACCTGGTTCTCCCACGTGAAGTTGTCGCTTGGGGCATAGTCCGCGTACCGACGGACCATGCCCTGGACGCCCAGCCAGTGCTGGATGAGGAACGTCATGTGGAAGCCGATGAACAGCATCCAGAAGTGCACGTAGCCGAGACGCTCGTTGAGCATCCGCCCCGTCCACTTCGGCCACCAGAAGTAGAACCCGGCGAACATCGCGAACACGACCGTGCCGAACACGACGTAGTGGAAGTGCGCGACCACGAAGTACGAGTCGGACAGCTGGAAGTCCAGCGGCGGGGACGCCAGGATGACGCCGGTCAGGCCGCCGAAGACGAACGAGATGAGGAAGCCGAGGGCGAAGACCATCGGCGTCTCGAACGTGACCGAGCCGCGCCACATCGTGCCGATCCAGTTGAAGATCTTCACACCCGTCGGCACGGCGATGAGCATCGTCATGAGCGCGAAGAAGGGCAGCAGGACCGCGCCTGTCACGTACATGTGGTGCGCCCACACCGCGACCGACAGCGCGGCGATCGCGATCGTGGCGTACACGAGCGTCTTGTAGCCGAAGATCGGCTTGCGGCTGAAGACCGGGAAGATCTCCGACACGATGCCGAAGAACGGCAGCGCGATGATGTACACCTCGGGGTGGCCGAAGAACCAGAACAGGTGCTGCCACAGCAGCACGCCGCCGTGCTCGGGGTCGTAGATGTGCGAGCCGAGCACGCGGTCCGAGGCCGCCGCCAGGATCGCCGCGGCGAGCACCGGGAACGCCAGCAGGATCAGGATGCTCGTGATCAGGGTGTTCCACGTGAAGATCGGCATGCGCCACATCGTCATGCCGGGCGCGCGCATCGTGAGGATCGTCGTGATGAAGTTGACGGCGCCGAGGATCGTGCCGAAACCGCTCATGCCGAGCCCCAGCATCCACAGGTTTCCGCCCACGCCCGGCGAGAAGCTCGCGTTCGCGAGCGGCTGATAGGCGAACCACCCGAAGCCCGCCGCGCCGGCCGGGGTCAAGAAGCCCGCCACCGCGATGGTCGATCCGAACAGGAACAGCCAGAACGCGAACGCGTTCAGACGCGGGAACGCCACGTCGGGCGCCCCGATCTGCAGCGGCAGGATCGCATTGGCGAAACCGGCGAACAACGGCGTCGCGAACATCAGCAGCATGATCGTGCCGTGCATCGTGAACAGCTGGTTGTACTGCTCCTTCGTCGGCACGATCTGCATGCCCGGCTGGAAGAGCTCGGCACGGATGATGAGCGCCATGACGCCGCCGAGCATGAAGAACATCACCGACGCGATGAGGTACATGTACCCGATCGTCTTGTGGTCGGTGGACGTGATCCACTTGACGACGATGTTGCCCTTCTGCTCGACGCGCGAGGCGGTGAGCAGAGCCGCCTGACGCGGCGGGATCGTCGTAGGCCGGCTGGCCGCGGTGTCCTTGTCCGGGAGCGTGGGGGTCATCTCACTGCCCTTCCTCAGCGCGGCCGAAGCCGGTTTCCTTCTGGAGCCGGTCGTACGAATCCGTAATGTCACCGGTGTTGCCGGCGGCACGCAGCGAGTCGAGGTACTGCTCGTACTCCTCCTCGCTGACGACCTTGACGTTGAACAGCATCGCGGAGTGGTACTCGCCGCACAGCTCGGCGCACTTGCCGGCGTACGTGCCCTCCCGCGTCGGAGTGAACGACCACTGGTTGTCGCGGCCGATGTACATGTCCTTCTTGTACAGGAAGTCGATGATCCAGAACGAGTGGATCACGTCGCGCGACTGCAGGTCGATGTGCACCTTGCGATCGACGGGCAGGTACAGGGTCGGCAGCTTGTCCTGGTCGACGGAGCCGTCGGCGGCCGGCTCGGCCTGCACGCCCTGGGTCCACACGGCGTCGTCCTTGTCGCCGCCCTCGCCGTTGTACTGGAAGTCCCACGCCCACTGCTTGCCGATGGCGGTGATCGACACGACGTCGGGGTCGCTCACGTCGTACTGGGTCTCGATCGTGGTCTGGTCACGCGCGGTGAACGCGAACAGGCCGACCACGAGGATCAGCGGCACGATCGTGTAGAAGATCTCGATCGGCATGTTGTAGCGCAGCTGCACCGGGAGGCCGGTCTGGCCCTTGCGACGGCGGTAGGCGATGACGGCCCACAGCATGAGCCCCCACGTCACGAGGCCGACGACCAGCAGCACGATCCACGAGTTCACCCACAGCCCGGCGACCAGGTCGGTGCGGTTGGTCGCGGGCTCGGCGTCGCCGTCCTCGAAGCCGGGCAGGAAGCCGTGCAGCTGGGTCGAGCTGCAGCCGGCGAGCACGGTCGCCGCTGCGATCCCGACCGGGAGGAGAGCCCAGCGGAGGCGTCGTTTGGAGGGCACGGTGCACCTTTCCGGGACGTGGATGTTGCTCATCTCAGTCTAGAGCAACCTCTCATGCTTCTCAGGCCAACCGCCCAGGCCCGCAGACGCGAAAACCCGCGGGAACGGGGCGAAAGAGCGCCCCGCTTCCCGCGGGTCGTGGCGTGTCGAACAGGTCAGTGGAACGAGTCGCCGCACGCGCAGCTGCCGGCCGCGTTGGGGTTGTCGATCGTGAAGCCCTGCTCGGAGATCGTGTCCTTGAAGTCGATCGTGGCGCCGTCGAGGTAGGGCACGCTCATGTCGTCGACGATCACCTCGACGCCGTCGAAGTCGACGGCCTTGTCGCCGTCGAGGAAGCGCTCGTCGAAGTAGAGCTGGTAGATGAGTCCGGAGCATCCGCCCGGCTGCACCGCGACGCGCAGGCGCAGGTCGTCGCGACCCTCCTGGCTGAGCAGGCTCTTGACCTTCTCGGCGGCGGCATCGGTCAGGACGACCCCGTGGTCACGGACGGGCTGTTCGGTCGTCAGCGCGGTGTCGGTCATGACATCCCCTCTCGGATCGGGCGCGGTTCCGCTCGATTCTACGCCCGCCCGTCGCCGGGCGGCTCCGCTCACACCGTCCGCGCGTCGAGGCTCTCCAACAGCAGCGCCTCCGCGATCAGCGCGTGCCGGAACGTGTCGAGGTGAAGCGACTCGTTCGGGCTGTGTGCGCGCGCGTTCGGGTCCTCCACGCCGGTGACGAGGATCTGGGCGCCGGGGAACTCGCGCACGAGGTCCGCGATGAAGGGGATCGAGCCGCCGACCCCCACGTCCACGCTGTCGACGCCGTACCCCTCCGCGAAGGCGGCGCGGACGTCGGCGACGGCCCAGCCGCTCGTGTCGACGAGGAACGGATCGCCGAAGTCGTGGTCGGAGAAGGTCAGCTCGGCGCCGAACGGCGCGTGGGCGCGCAGATGAGCCTCCAGCGCGGCGTACGCGTCGCGTGCGGTCTGGCCGGGCGCGACGCGCATGCTGAGGACGACGGAGGTCTCCGGGCGCAGCGTGTTCGACGCGGCGTCGACCGGTGTGACGTCCATGCCGATGACGGTGATCGACGGCTTGTTCCACAGGCGGCTGAGGATCGTGCCGCGGCCGATCGGCGACACGCCCGGGAGCAGCCCCGACTCCTCGCGCAGCTTCGCCTCGTCGTATTCCGGCGTCGGGGCGTCGCGCTCGGCGAGGCCCTCGACGGCGACCGCGCCGTCCTCGTCCCACAGCGTGGACAGCAGCTTCACGGCGGCCATCGTCGCGTCGGGGACGGCGCCGCCGAACATGCCCGAATGCGAGGCGTGGTCGAGCGTGCGGACGCCGACGGTGACTCGCGCCATGCCGCGCAGCGACACCGTCAGGCCGGGCGTGCGCTCGTCCCAGTTGCCCGAGTCGGCCACGACGATCACGTCGGCGCGCAGCACGTCGGCGTTCTCGGCCAGGAAGGTCGCGAAGGAGCGCGAGCCGTACTCCTCCTCCCCCTCCACGAACACCGCGACGCCGAGGTCGACGTCGTCGCCGAGCGCCTCGATCAGGGCACGGAGCGCCCCCACGTGCGCCATGATGCCCGCCTTGTCGTCGGCCGCGCCTCGGCCGTACAGGCGGCCGTCGCGCACGGTCGGCTCGAACGGCGGGCTGTCCCACAGGGCCTCGTCGCCCGGGGGCTGCACGTCGTGGTGCGCGTACAGCAGCACCGTCGGCCGGCCGTTGCGCGCCGCCCGGGTGGCCAGTACGGCGGGCTGTCCGTGCTCGTCCGTCCCCGGGACGGCCGCCGACTTCACCTCGACCCGGTCGAAGAACCCGAGCCCGCGGAACAGCTCCGCGACCGCGTCGGCGCTGCGCGCGACCTGACTCTGGTCGAACGCGGGCCACGCGATCGACGGGATGCGCACGAGGGCGCCGAGGTCGGCCAGGGCGGCGGGCACGGCGGATGCGGCGGCAGCGCGCACGGCATCGCGTCGGGTCTGATCGGAGGTCATGCGGGTAATCTTAAGAGGCCCGCATCCGCTGCTCCCGAGGTTCCACCGTGGCCAAGACTCCCGCTTCCGCTCCCAACGACACCCCCGTCGACGCCGTCTCCGGCGCCGGCAAGGGTCGGGCGACCCCGACGCGGGCCGAGAGGGAGGCGGCGCGCAAGCGGCCGCTCGTGCCCGACACGAAGGAGGCGAAGGCGCGCGCCCGCGCAGAGCTCGCCGCTGCCCGGGAGAAGGCGCGCGCGGGCATGGCCGCCGGCGAGGAGCGCTACCTGCCGGTGCGCGACAAGGGTCCGCAGCGCCGGTTCGCGCGCGATTTCGTCGACGCCGGCTGGCATCTGGGCGAGGGCGTCATGCCGTTCATGGTCATCGTGATCCTCGCGACGCTCGTGCCGATCCCGGCGTTCCAGTCGTGGGCGTTCGTCGCGCTGTGGATCTTCATCCTGTTCGTGATCGGCGACATGATCCTCACCTCGACGCGGGTCAAGCGCGCCGCACGCGACAAGTTCGGCGCCGATCGCGTCGAGAAGGGCCTCGGCTGGTACGCCGCCATGCGCACCGTCCAGATGCGCTTCATGCGCCTGCCCAAGGCGCAGGTCAAGCGCGGCCAGCGCCCCGCCTGAGCACCGCGGTCACGCCCGCGAGAGGCCGCGGTTGATCTGCCGCGCCCACAGGGGGCCGCGGTACAGGAACGCGGTGTAGCCCTGCACGAGCGTCGCGCCCGCGGCGAGCCGTTCGCGCACGTCCGCCGCCGTCTCCACGCCGCCGGCGGAGATCACCACGAACTCGGGCGGGACGACGGCGCGCACGAGGCGCAGCACGGCCATCGCGCGCAGCTTCAGCGGGGCGCCGGACAGTCCGCCCTCCCCCGCTGCGAGCACGATCGGGCCCGGCGTGCGCAGCCCCTCGCGGGAGATCGTCGTGTTCGCGGCGATCAGGCCGGCGAGTCCGAGATCGACGGCGAGGCGCGCGATCGCCTGCACCTCGTCGTCGGCGAGGTCGGGGGCGATCTTCACGAGCAGCGGCGTGGCGCCGGCCGCGTCGCGCACGGCCTCCAGCAGCGGGCGCAGGGTCTCGACGGCCTGCAGGCCGCGCAGGCCTGGCGTGTTCGGCGACGAGACGTTGACGACGAGGTAGTCAGCGAGCGGGGCGAGCAGCTGCGCGCTGCGGACGTAGTCGGCGGTCGCGTCCTCGACGGCGACGACCCGGCTCTTGCCGATGTTGACGCCCACGACCGGACGTGTCCGCCGCCGCCGCAGGCGGCGCAGCCGCTCGGCGGCCGCCTCGGCGCCGCCGTTGTTGAACCCCATGCGGTTGATCACCGCGCGGTCGGGGATGAGGCGGAACAGGCGCGGCCGCGGGTTCCCCGGCTGCGGCACCGCGGTGATCGTGCCGACCTCGACGTGCCCGAACCCGAGCGCGCCGAGTCCCGCCGCCAACCGGACGTCCTTGTCGAAGCCGGCGGCCACGCCGAACGGCGAGTCGAACCGCAGCCCGAGCGCCTCCGTCCGCAGTGCCGGGTCGGGGCGCGTGAGCGCCCGGGCGACCGCCGCGAACGGTGCGACGCCGAGGAGGCGGATGACGGCGGCCGCGAGGTGGTGCGCACGCTCCGGGTCCATCCGCGCGAGAACGGTGCGGAACAGCAGCGGATACATCTCCGCCAGCCTAGGGGACGCGCCGGTCAGTCCGAGACGGCCGCGGGCTGCCCGGCGCGCTGGCCGGCGTGGTCGACGCGGAGCTGCTCGATGGCGGCCTCGAAGTCCTCGAGCGACTCGAACGCCTGGTAGACGCTCGCGAACCGGAGGTACGCGACCTCGTCGAGTTCGCGCAGGGGCCCCAGGATCGCGAGTCCGATCTCGTTCGCATCCACCTGCGACGCCCCGGTCTGGCGCACGGCCTCCTCGACACGCTGCGCGAGCACGGCCAGATCGCCCTCGGTCACCGGTCGACCCTGACACGCCTTGCGCACGCCCGACATGACCTTTTCGCGGCTGAACGGCTCGACGACGCCCGAGCGCTTGATCACGTTCAGGCTCGCCGTCTCCACCGTCGAGAAGCGTCCTCCGCACTCCGGGCACTGCCGACGGCGGCGGATGCTGAGACCGTCGTCGCTGGTGCGGGAGTCGATGACGCGGGAGTCGGGGTGGCGGCAGAAGGGGCAGTGCATGACACCGACAGACTACGCCGGGAAACGGGCGGTGACGGCCTCGCCGTGTGCCGGGAGAGCCTCGGCCTCGGCGAGCGCGACGATGCCCTCGCGCACCGCGGCGAGCGCGTCGCGGTCGTACTCCACGACCTGCTGGGGCCGCAGGAACGTCGCGGCCGACAGCCCCGGCGCGTAGCGCGCCTGGCCGCCCGTGGGGAGCACGTGGTTGCTCCCGGCGAGGTAGTCGCCGAGGCTCACCGGCGTGTAGCGGCCGACGAAGACCGCGCCGGCGTGCACGAACAGCTCGGGGCGCGGGTCGGCCAGCTGGAGCTCGAGGTGCTCGGGCGCGTAGGCGTTGCTGAAGGCCGCCGCCTGCTCGACGTCGTCGACGAGGACGATCGCGGACTGCGGGCCGCGCAGGGCCTCCTGCACGCGGGCGGAGTGCCGGGTCGAGGTGGCCCGCCGCTCCACCGCCGCCGTGACGGCCTCGGCGAGCGCCGTCGAGTCGGTCACGAGGACCGCGGACGCCTGCTCGTCGTGCTCGGCCTGGCTGACGAGGTCGGCGGCGACGATGTCGGGGTCGGCGGTGTCGTCGGCGACGACCAGGATCTCGGTCGCACCCGCCTCCGAGTCCGTGCCCACCCGGCCGGCCACCGCGCGCTTGGCGGCGGCCACGAAGTTGTTGCCCGGCCCGGTGACGACGTCGACCGGATCCAGGCCGAGACTCGCGACGCCCGAGGCGAATGCGCCGATCGCGCCCGCGCCGCCCATCGCGTACACCTCGGAGACGCCCAGCAGCTGCGCGGCGGCGAGGATCACGGGGTGCACGCGCCCGCCGTGCTCGCGCTGCGGCGGCGACGCGAGGGCGACGCTTTCGACGCCGGCGACCTGGGCCGGAACGACGTTCATGACGACGCTCGAGGGATACACCGCCTTGCCGCCGGGCACGTACACGCCCACGCGGCGGACCGGCTGCCAGCGCTGCGTGACGCGGGCGCCCGGGCCGAGCTCGGTCAGGCGCGGCGCGGGCACCTGCGCGGCGGATGCGGCGCGCACGCGGCGGATGGCCTCATCGAGCGCCGTCCGCACCACCGGGTCCAGCCGCGCGAGGGCCTCGTCGAGGTGCGCGGCCGGCACCCGGATCGCGTGATCGCGGACGCCGTCGAAGCGCTCGGCCTGCTCGCGGAGCGCCTCCTCGCCGCGCGCCGCGACGTCGGCCACGATCGCCGCGGCGGTCGCGAGAGCCTCGGAGCGCGCGGCGCTCGCGCGAGGGACGGCGTCCAGGAGCTCGGCCGCCGACAGGTTGCGGCCGCGCAGATCGATCGTGCGGAGCATCCCTCCAGGCTACCGGCGGCTCAGCCGCGGGTGACGCCGGAGACGTCGTGCAGGTAGCCGATGCGGCCGTCGTCGTGGCGGATGACGAAGACGTCGCCGCGGTCCTCGATGACGAGCGCCCACGCGGTCGGGCCGATGCGGAACAGCGGCGTGCCGTACTCGTCGAGCACGTCGCGCTCCACGGGCGCGAGCGCCCAGAACGCCTGCGGCGCCGGGTGCGCCTGCGTCGACTCGTCGGCGGGCGTCCATTCGCGCGTCGCGGCGTCGGCCTGCGGCTCGTGCGCGCCGGTGTCGTTCAGCGGCGCGAACACGTCGGTCGCCGACAGGTCGCGCTCGGTCGGGCGGTCGTCGTCGGCGACGACGGAGGCGGCCGGGGCGGCGGCGGGCTCGGAGGCTGCCGGGGTCGGCGCCGGGGCCGGGGCCGGGCGCTCGCGGCGCGGGCGCGGCACGACCGCGCGCACGGGGCGCGCGTTGCGGTGCGCGGGGATCTCGGGGCGGTCCTGGAAGTCCTGCTCGAGGCCCGGGATGATCGGGGCGAACACCGTCAGCACGACGCCCGCGAGCATCAGGACCGCCTCGACCCACAGCACCCACGTGCGCGTCCACGTGTCGTACTGGATGGCGATGGCCACGGTCTCCCACAGCCACGTGACCCACACGGTCGCCGCGACCGCGAACGCAACGGAGGCGAACTGATCGATGCCGAGCGACCCGACGCGGCGGATGCCCTGCGGCGACAGGCGGCGCAGCGCGAGCAGGAAGACGGCCACGGTGGGAACGCCGATCGCGAGGATCCACGACAACCCCCCGCTCCACACGCTCGCGCCGGAGAACACCGCGCGGGGCTCGCTCGGCACGAGCGGGAAGAACGACAGCACGAAGGCGACGAGCCACACGCCGCCGATGATGACCTCGCGCAGGCTGAAGGGACCGATGCCGTACTGCACCGGCGCGTCGGTGGACGCGGCCGTCGCGACGGGGGTCTCCGTGCTCGCCGCGGCGTCAGCGCTGCCGCGGTCGTTGGCAGGCACACGCGCAACGGTCGTGTCGTCGAATTCGGGGTCGGTCACGGTCGATCCTCTCCACGGGGGCGGTCGGGCCCCACGATCCTACTCAGCGCTTTTATCCACGCCCGATTCCCGCGTCGGCGGTTGACACCGCCGCATCCGCGCGCCTCGGGTCAGCCCAGGCAGTTGGGGCCCAGCAGGCCCTTGAGCTCGCCGTACAGGTCGGCGGTCACCCGCACGGGATGCGGCACGTCGAACACCTTCGCGGTGCCGGCCTTGTGCAGCTTGAGCGTCACCTCGGTATCGCCGCGATGGCGGTGCAGGGTCTGCAGGAGCTCCCCCACGAGATCCTCGCTGGCCCGCTGCTCGGGCATCAGGAGCACGAGCGGACCCGACGCGTCCGTCGATCCCAGGTCCGGCGAGAACGCCGACTGCGCGTGCAGGTTGAGACCGTCGTCGCGGCGCGACACCCGGCCGCGCACGACGAGGATCGAGTCGGCCACGAGCATCGAGGAGAACTCGGTGTAGGTCTTGCCCATGAACATGACGGTGACCTCGCCGTCGAAGTCCTCGACGGTGATCATGCCGTACGGGTTGCCGCTCTGCTTGGCGACGCGGTGCTGCACGCTCGTGACGAGGCCCGCGATCGTCACCTGGTCGCCGTCCTGCACGTCCTCGGACGCCAGCAGGTCGTGGATGGAGGTCGACGCGTGCTTGGCGAGCGGCACCTCCAGGCCCGCGAGCGGATGGTCCGACACGTACAGGCCGAGCATCTCGCGCTCGAACGCCAGCTTGTCCTTCTTCGTCCACTCGGGGCGCTCGGGGACCTTCGCGACCTGCTGCGGCTCGTCCCACAACGAGTCGAAGTCGAAGCCCACCTCGCCGTTGGCCTCGCGCCGCTTGTCGAGGACGGCTCCCTCGGTCGCGTCCTCGTGGATCTCGATGAGCGCCCGGCGCGTGGCACCGAGCGAATCGAACGCGCCGGCCTTGATGAGCGATTCGACGGTGCGCTTGTTCGCGACGTGGACGGGCACCTTCGCGAGGAAGTCGTGGAAGCTCGTGAACGTCGCCTCCTGGCGCGAGGCCACGATGCCGTCGACGACGTTCGCGCCGACGTTGCGCACCGCACCGAGACCGAAGCGGATGTCCTCGCCGACGGCCGCGAAGTAGCGGATCGACTCGTTGACGTCGGGCGGGAGAACCTTGATGCCCATGCGGCGGCACTCGTTGAGGTACACCGCCATCTTGTCCTTCGAGTCACCCACGCTCGTGAGCAGCGCGGCCATGTACTCGGCGGGATAGTGCGCCTTGAGATAGGCCGTCCAGTACGACACCAGGCCGTAGGCGGCCGAGTGCGCTTTGTTGAAGGCGTAGTCGGAGAAGGGCAGCAGGATGTCCCACAGCGCCTTGATGGCGCCCTCGCCGTAGCCGCGCTCCTTCATGCCGTTCGAGAAGCCCTCGTACTGCTTGTCGAGCTCGGACTTCTTCTTCTTGCCCATCGCGCGGCGGAGGATGTCGGCCTGTCCGAGCGAGAAGCCCGCGACCTTTTGCGCGATCGCCATCACCTGCTCCTGATAGATGATCAGGCCGTAGCTGATGTCGAGGATGTCCTTGAGCGGCTCCTCGAGCTCGGGGTGGATGGGCGTCACCTCCTGCTGGCCGTTCTTGCGCAGGGCGTAGTTGATGTGCGAGTTCGCACCCATCGGGCCCGGGCGGTACAGCGCGATGACGGCCGAGACGTCCTCGAAGTTGTCGGGCCGCATGAGGCGCAGGAGCGAGCGCATCGGGCCGCCGTCGAGCTGGAACACGCCGAGCGTGTCGCCGCGGGTGAGCAGCTCGTACGAGGCGCGGTCGTCGAGCGCCAGGTGCTCGAGGTCGAGCTCCTCGCCGCGGTTCATCCGGATGTTCTCGAGGGCATCGGAGATGATCGTGAGGTTGCGCAGCCCCAGGAAGTCCATCTTGATCAGGCCGAGGCTCTCGCACGACGGGTAGTCGAACTGCGTGACGATCTGCCCGTCCTGCTCGCGGCGCATGATCGGGATGATGTCGATGAGCGGCTCGCTCGACATGATCACCCCGGCCGCGTGCACGCCCCACTGCCGCTTGAGTCCCTCGAGTCCGAGCGCACGGTCGAACACCGTCTTGGCCTCGGGGTCGGTCTCGATGAGCGATCGGAACTCGCTGGCCTCCTTGAAGCGCGGGTGCTCCTTGTCGAACATGCCGCTGAGCGGCATGTCCTTGCCCATCACCGCGGGCGGCATGGCCTTGGTGAGCTTCTCCCCCATGCTGAACGGGAAGCCGAGCACGCGCCCGGCGTCCTTGAGCGCCTGCTTGGACTTGATCGTGCCGTACGTGACGATCTGCGCGACGCGCTCCGAGCCGTACTTCTCGGTGACGTACTCGATCACCTCGCCGCGACGGCGGTCGTCGAAGTCGACGTCGAAGTCGGGCATCGAGACGCGGTCGGGGTTGAGGAAGCGCTCGAAGATGAGGCCGTGCTCGAGCGGGTCGAGGTCGGTGATGCGCATGGCGTACGCAACCATCGACCCGGCACCCGAGCCGCGGCCCGGCCCGACGCGGATGCCGTGGTCCTTGGCCCAGTTGATGAAGTCGGCGACGACGAGGAAGTACCCCGGGAAGCCCATCTGCAGGATGATCCCGGTCTCGTACTCCGCCTGCGTGCGCACGCGGTCGGGGATGCCGTCGGGGTAGCGGTAGTGCAGACCCTTCTCGACCTCCTTCACGAGCCAGCTGTCCTCGGTCTCACCCTCGGGCACCGGGAAGCGGGGCATGTAGTTGGCCGACGTGTTGAACTCGACCTCGCACCGCTCGGCGATCAGCAGCGTGTTGTCGCATGCCTCGGGGTGATCGCGGAAGAGCTGGCGCATCTCCTGCGCCGTCTTGATGTAGTACCCGTCGCCGTCGAACTTGAAGCGGTTGGGGTCGTCGAGGGTGGAGCCGGACTGCACGCACAGGAGGGCCGCGTGGGCGTCGGCCTCGTGCTGGTGCGTGTAGTGCGAGTCGTTGGTGGCGACCAGCGGGATGTCGAGGTCTTTCGCGAGGCGGATGAGGTCGGTCATGACGCGGCGCTCGATCGAGAGGCCGTGGTCCATGATCTCGGCGAAGTAGTTCTCCTTGCCGAAGATGTCCTGGAACTCCGCCGCCGCCGCGCGCGCGGCCTCGTACTGGCCGAGCCGGAGGCGGGTCTGGACCTCGCCCGACGGGCAGCCGGTCGTCGCGATGAGCCCCTTGCCGTACGTCTGCAGCAGCTCCCGGTCCATACGGGGCTTGAAGTAGTAGCCCTCGATGCTCGAGAGCGAGCTGAGCCGGAAGAGGTTGTGCATGCCCTCCGTGCTCGCGCTCCACATCGTCATGTGGGTGTAGGCGCCGGAGCCGGAGACGTCGTCGCCCTTCTGCTCGGGCGTGCCCCACGCCACGCGCGACTTGTCGCTGCGGTGCGTGCCGGGTGTGACGTAGGCCTCGAGCCCGACGATGGGTTTCACGCCGGCGGCCTTCGCGGCGTTGTAGAACTCGAACGCCGCGAACGTGTTGCCGTGGTCGGTGACGGCGATCGCCGGCATGCCGTACTCGGCCGCCGCCTGCGTCATCCCCGCGATCTTGGCGGCGCCGTCGAGCATCGAGTATTCGCTGTGCACGTGCAGATGGACGAAGGAATCGGATGCCACGCGTCCAGGGTAGACGGGCCATCCGACACCCTCGGCGTGTCGGATAGCGTGGCGGCATGCCGACTCCCGACTTCGTCCTCGAGCTGCGCCGATACGTGGGCACGCGCCCCCTCCCGCTCGTGGGCGTCACCGCCGTCATCGAGCGCGACGGCGCGGTGCTGCTCGGCCGGCGCAGCGACAACGGCGCGCTCACCCCCATCACGGGCATCGTCGATCCGGGGGAGGAGCCGGCGCATGCGGCGTGCCGCGAGGCGCTCGAGGAGGCGGGCGTGGTCGTCCGCGCGACGCGGCTCGCGTGGGTGCATCAGATCCCCCGCATCACGTATGCGAACGGCGACCAGAGCGACTACCTCGACCTCACCTTCCGCTGCGCGTTCGTCTCGGGCGATCCGGTGCCGGTGGACGGCGAGATGTCCGAGGTGGGGTGGTGCCCGCTCGCCGACGCGCTCGAAGCGGTCGACGCGGACATGGCCGCGCGGATCCGCCGCGCCCTCGAAGACGGCCCCGCCGCGTTCGAGCACAGCGCCTGACGTCGGGGCTAGAGGGCGAGGCGCATGAGGACGCGGGGGAAGCCCGCCAGGCGCGACGCGGGGGGCGCGGCCTCGCGAAAGCCCGCCTTCTCGAACAGCGACTTCGTTCCCACGTACGCCATCGTGAGATCGACCTTCTCGCCGCGGTTGTCGACCGGGTAGCCCTCGATCGCCGGCGCGCCGCTCGTGCGCGCGAACTCGACCGCACCCGCCAGCAGCGCGTGCGAGATGCCCTCGCCGCGGTGCCCCGGCCGCACCCGGATGCACCACACCGCCCACACGTCGAGGTCGTCGACGTGCGGGATGCGGCGGTTCGTCGCGAACGAGGTGTCGGCACGCGGGTGCACCGCCGCCCACCCGACGACCTCGTCGCCGTCGTACGCCAGCACGCCGGGCGGATCCTCGGCGATCAGCTCGCGCATCCGCTCGCCGCGCGCCTCCCGCGCGAGCGCCTGGTTCTCCTTGTTCGGCAGCCGGTAGCTGAGGCACCAGCACACGTTGGCGTCGGGCCGCTTGGGGCCGACCATCGTGCACACATCCGCGAAGCTCGTCGCAGGTCTCACCTCGATGGCCATGCGATCACTGTGCCGAGCGGGTCCGACATCGGCAAGCGCCACCGCAGGCCCGTCGGCGAGCCCCGGTCACTCGGCGCGGAGGATCTCCAGCGCCCGCGCGAGGTCGGCGGGATACGCCGAGGTGAAGGACACCCACTCCCCCGTCGCCGGGTGCGCGAAGCCGAGCTCGCGCGCGTGGAGCCATTGGCGCGTGAGCCCGAGCCGCGCGGACAGCGTCGGGTCGGCCCCGTAGAGGGGGTCTCCCACGCACGGATGCCGGTGCGCCGCCATGTGGACGCGGATCTGGTGCGTGCGCCCCGTCTCGAGGTGCACCTCCAGCAGCGCGGCGCCGCGGAAGGCCTCGAGCGTCTCGTAGTGCGTGACGGAGTCCTTGCCCGCGGGGGTGACCGCGAACTTCCACGAGTGCGTCGCGTGACGGCCGATCGGGGCATCGATCGTGCCCGCGAGCGGATCGGGGTGGCCCTGGACGATGGCGTGGTAGATCTTCTCCACCTCGCGCTCCTTGAACGCGCGCTTGAGCGCGGTGTACGCCGTCTCGGTCTTGGCCACGACCATGAGCCCGCTCGTACCCACGTCGAGGCGGTGCACGACGCCCTGCCGCTCGGCCGCGCCCGTCGTGGCGATGCGGAAGCCGGCCGCCGCGAGGGCGCCGAGCACCGTCGGCCCCTCCCACCCGAGCGACGGGTGCGCGGCGACGCCGGCGGGCTTGTCGACCACGACGATGTCGTCGTCGTCGTAGGCGATGCCGAGGTCGGGGACGGCGACGGGGACGACCTCGGGCTCGCGCTTGGGCGTCCACGTGACCGTCAGCCACGCGCCGCCGCGCAGGCGATCGGACCGGGTCACGACGCGCCCGTCCTGCTCGACGCCGCCCGCGTCGGCCACGTCGGCCGCGAACGTGCGCGAGAAGCCGAGGAGCTTCGCGAGCGCCGCGTCCACCCGCACCCCGTCGAGACCGTCGGGGACGGGAAGGCTCCGCGACTCGCTCACGCGCGCGGGCCGGGCTCGGGCGTCTCGCCGTCGCGCGCCGGCGCGCCCGCGACGCCGGGTGCGTCGTCCTCGTCCTCATCGTCGTCGTGGACGGTGCGCGGCTCCCGCGTGCCGTCCAGCCGCAGCCCGATCAGGACGAGCAGCGCGACGCCGATCATCATCGTCACGATGAAGATGTCGGCGACGTTGTAGATCGCGGGCATCATCCACGGCGTCGAGATGAAGTCGACGACGTGCCCGACCGCGAAGCCCGGGGCCCGCAGCAGCCGGTCGGTCAGGTTGCCCAGGACGCCGCCGAGGAGGAGGCCCAGGACGACCGCCCACGCGCGCGACGCGACCCGCGTCGCCGCAAGCCACACGATCGCGACCGCGACCGCGGCGAGGGCGATCGTGAAGATCCACGTCACGCCCTGGCCGAGCGAGAACGCCGCTCCCGAGTTGCGGATCAGGAAGAACTGCAGCACCGGTCCGAGGATCGGCACGCTCTCCTCGGGGGGAAGGTTCTGAATGGCGAGGAACTTGGTGAACTGGTCGGCGGCCAGCACCAGCACCGCGAGGATCGCGATGAGGGTGCCGGCCGCCGCCTTCCGCAGGGGTGCCCGGCTGCGCACCGAGCCGGCCTAGAGGCCGATCGCCGACACCGGGGTCGAACCGGACGGCGTGGCGGTGGTGTCGAGGTCGCGGAGCTTGCCCTCGATGTAGCTGCGCAGCTGCGCGCGGTAGTCGCGCTCGAACGTGTTGAGCTCGGAGATGCGGGCCTCGAGCGCGGCGCGCTCCTTCTCCAGGCGCGCGATCTCGTCGCGGCCCTTCGCCTCGGCCTCGGCGACGATCGCGGCGGCGCGGGTCTGGGCCTCGGAGATGAGCTGGTCGCGCTGCGCCTTGCCCTCGGCGACGTGCTCGTCGTGCAGGCGCTGCGCGAGCTCGATGATGCCGGCGGATGCGGCGGCGGGGTCGCCGGCCGCGGCGGGCGCGGGTGCGGGCGCCGGCGTCTCGACGGGCGCGGGCACCTCGCTGACGACGGTCTCGGCGGGCGCCTCGGCGGCGGGGGTCTCACCGGACTCGTATGCCGCGAGCTTGGCCTTCAGCTCCTCGTTCTCGGCGATGGTCTTACGCCACTCGACGACGATCTCGTCGAGGAAGTCGTCCACCTCGTCCGGGTCGAAGCCCTCCTTGAACCGGACGTGCTGGAACTGCTTGGTGACGACGTCATCGGGAGTCAATGGCATGGTGGTTCCTCTTTCGAGAGCTGTCGCGGACCGATGTCTTCGGCATCCGGGGCGTGTTGCGTGAGCAAGCATAGTCGGCGGCTCCGGAGGCTGTCGAAACCCTCGGAGCCGCCGAAGGGGTCAGGCGGAGGCGATCGCGCGCGTGACCCCGAGCAGGATGAAGCACAGCAGCATCGTCAGCGCGAAGGCGAAGTCGATGGCCACGGGACCCACGCGCAACGGCGGGATGAACCGGCGGAACAGGCGGATGGGCGGGTCGGTGACCGTGTAGACGAGCTCGGCCGCGACCAGCCCCGCGCCGCGCGGACGCCAGGACCGGTTGAACATCGGGATGTACTCGAGCACGAGCCGCACGAGCAGCACGAGCATGTACAGGAAGAGCAGCGTGTTGAGGACCGTGGCGACGACGCGGAGCACGTCCACGATCGGTTACGGCTGCGCGAACGCGACGGACTCGGGGTCCGCCTGCGCCACGGCACCGTCGCCGGAGACCGCGATGTTCTCGGGCGAGAGGAGGAAGACCTTGCTCGTCACGCGCTCGATGCGCCCGAACAGGCCCATCGACAGACCGCTCGCGAAGTCGATGAGGCGGCGCGCGTCGGCGTCGCTCATCTGCGAGAGGTTGATGATCACGGGCACGCCGTCGCGGAAGTTCTCGGCGATGACCTGCGCGTCGCGGTACTGCTTGGGGTGCACCGTGAGGATCTCGCTGATCGGACCCGCCGTCGGCTGGCGGACGACCGCGGGCCGGTGGATCGGCGTCACGGGGGCGGCCTTCTCGACGACCTGCGCCTGCTTGCGGCCGGCGGGCTGGGGGGCGACCTCCTCGAAGGTCTCCTCTTCGTCCGCGAGACCCAGGTAGACCATGGTCTTCTTGAGCGGGTTCGACATCGCTTTCTCCGTTCGCTCGTCTGTTCCGAGGCTAAGGGTGGACGGGCCTCGGGCCCGTGATTGCGGAGCCGATCCGCAGGTGTGTCGCGCCCATCGCGACGGCTTCGGGGAAGTCGCCGGTCATGCCGGCGGAGATCCACGTGGCCGTCGGAGCGACGGAGCGCACGTCGTCGGCGCACGCGCGCAGCCGCTCGAACGCCGCGGCGGGGTCCTCGTCCAGCGGCGCGACCGCCATGACGCCGCGCAGACGCAGCGACGGGTGCGTCACGACATGCTCGGCGAGGGCCGTGACCGCGGCCGGGGCGACGCCGCCGCGGCCGGGATCGTCGGTGAGGTTGATCTGCACGAGCACGTCGAGCGCCGCGGCATCCGGGGCGGCGGCCGCCGCGAAGGCGTCCGCGAGCTTCTCCCGGTCGACCGAGTGGACGACGGATGCGGCGGCACGGATCGCGCGCGCCTTGTTGGTCTGCGCCTGGCCGATGAAGTGCCAGCGCAGGTCGGCGAGGTCGGCGAGCTCCGCCGCCTTGGCGGTGAGCTCCTGCTGCCGGTTCTCCCCCACGTCGCGGACGCCGAGGTCGTACAGGTCGTGCACGAGGGTCGCGGGGTGGAACTTGGTGACCACGATGCGCGTGATGCCCCCCGGATCGCGGCCGGCCGCGCGCGCGGCGTCGGCGATGCGCGCGTCGACGGCCGCGAGGCGGTCGGCCAGGGCGTGATCCACGGTGCTCCTCGGACGGGACGGCGGACCCGGGGCATGCCGGGCCCGCCGTCGCGGGGTGTCGTCGCCGGGTGGCGTTACTTCAGGAAGTCGGGGATGTCGAGGTCGTCATCGCCGAAGGCCGAGTCGTACGCGGGCTCGGGCAGACGGGCCGCGACCGGCGCCGGCTCCTTCTTCGGCTCGGCGTCGGCGTCGGCGGACGCGGGCGCGTCCTCCCACGAGCGCTCCGCCGGGACCGACGGCACCGGGGGCAGCCCGGGGAGGGTCGCGGGCCGCTGCGCGGCACCCACGGCGTCCAGGCGCAGGGCAGGCTCGCCGCCGTCGAAGCCGGCCGCGATGACCGTCACGCGTACCTCGTCGCCGAGGGTGTCGTCGATCACCGTTCCGAAGATGATGTTGGCCTCGGGGTGCGCGGCCTCCTTCACCAGCTGGGCAGCGTCGTTGATCTCGAAGATGCCGAGGTTCGATCCGCCCTGGATCGACAGCAGCACGCCGTGGGCGCCCTCGATCGAGGCCTCGAGCAGGGGCGACTCGACCGCGAGCTCGGCCGCCTTGATGGCGCGGTCGGCGCCGCGGGCGGAGCCGATGCCCATGAGGGCGGAACCGGCGCCCTGCATGACCGACTTCACATCGGCGAAGTCGAGGTTGATGAGACCGGGCGTCGTGATGAGGTCGGTGATGCCCTGGACACCGGCGAGGAGCACCTGGTCGGCGGTCGCGAAGGCCTCGATCATCGAGATGCCGCGGTCGCTGATCTCCAGCAGCCGGTCGTTCGGCACCACGATGAGGGTGTCGACCTCTTCCTTGAGCTTGGCCACACCGCCCTCGGCCTGGCTCTGCCGCCGGCGGCCCTCGAACGAGAACGGCTTCGTGACGACGCCGATCGTCAGCGCTCCGATCGACTTCGCGATCCGCGCCACGACGGGCGCACCGCCCGTGCCGGTGCCACCGCCCTCGCCCGCGGTGACGAAGACCATGTCGGCTCCCGCGAGCGCCTCCTCGATCTCCTCCGCGTGGTCCTCCGCCGCGCGTCGCCCGACCTCGGGGTCGGCGCCGGCGCCGAGACCGCGCGTGAGCTCGCGGCCCACGTCGAGCTTGACGTCGGCGTCACTCATGAGCAGCGCCTGCGCGTCGGTGTTGATGGCGATGAACTCCACGCCGCGCAAGCCCAGTTCGATCATGCGGTTGACGGCGTTCACGCCACCACCGCCGACACCGACGACCTTGATCACGGCGAGGTAGTTCTGGTTCTGGCTCATGCCGGCCTCCGTTATCGAACCGAAACTTTAAACCTCAGCTAGAGGGTTAAAGAATTGCCCGGTATGCAATTCCTGATCCGAAGGTAGGTGGCCGATCCTCGCGCCTCCGGAGGCGCGTGGGCGTGTCGCGGGATCGGTGCGCGGATGTGTCGGCGGCGCGTCAGCGCACGACGATCGCGCTCGGCGACGACACGTCGTAGAGGCTCGTCTGGCCGGGGGGCCGCGTCTGCATGAGACGGTCCAAGATGAACGCCTTGTACGCGGAGCGGTCGTCGCTTCCCCACACGACCGTCGTCCCGGTGCCCCCCAGGGTCAGCGTGACGTCGTCGGCGGTCGTGGCCGCCACGGCCGTCACCTGCGCACGGATCGCGTCCGGCAGCGCGCGCATGACCGTGCCCGCGGCCCGGAACGCGTCGGAGGACGTGCCGCCGGTGATCTGCAGCTCGGGCTGGCCGGCGGGCGGATCGGGGGTGGTCGAGAGGGCCACGCCGGCCGCGTCGACAACGGTGTAGCCGGCGGCCGAGCGGATGACACCGACCGGCGTGCGCTCGACGATCCGCACGACGAGGTCGTGGGGCGGGCGCGCCTCCAGCGTGTAGGACTCCACGAGCGGGAACTGCACGAGCGCGGCCTTGACGGCGCTCGAGTCCACGAGCGGCAGCGGCGTGCCGACCTGCCCCTGCAGCGCGTCGGCGACGGCCCCGGCGTCGAGCGTCGCGGTGCCGACGACCTCGATGCGCTCGACGGCGAACAGCGGGCTGTAGGCGGCGCCGACGGTGCCGACGACGAGGAGGACGAGGGCGCCGAGCGCGCCGAGCCACGCCATGCGCTGGCGGCGCTGGCGCACCGTGAAGCGCCGCACCTCCGCGCGCAGGGCACGGCGGCGCGCCCGCGACGCCCGCCACACATCGCGCAGGCCGAGCTCGGAGTCGCCGACGTCGTCGCGCGCGGGCGCCGCATCCGTCGTCGGCGGCTCGAGGAGCGCCGCGCGCGTGGCCGGCGCGAAGGGCAGCACGTCGGCGTCCGACGCCGCCGGTGCGGACTCCGCGCGCGCGGGCTGGGTCGGCAGCGGCTCCGGCCGGCGCATCCGGCTCAGTCCTCTCCGTGGCGCTCGAGCGCGTCGAGCACCTGCGGGATGATGAGGTTCACGTTGCCGCAGCCGAGCGTGATCACGTAGTCGCCCTCGCGCGCGACGCGCGCGGTGTAGTCGGCGGCGGCCTGCCAGTCGGCGACGAAGTGCACGGCGTCGGGGTCGCGGAACGCGCCGCTGACGAGCTCGCCGGTGACGCCGGGCACGGGGTCTTCGCGCGCGCCGTAGACGTCGAGCACGACCGTGTGGTCGGCGAGCGTCTCGAGCACGTCGGCGAACTCGCGGTACATCGCCTGCGTGCGCGAGTACGTGTGGGGCTGATGCAGCGCGATGATGCGCCCGTCGCCGACCACCGTGCGGGCGGCGGAGAGCGCCGCGGCCACCTCGGTCGGGTGGTGCGCGTAGTCGTCGTAGACGCTCACGCCGTGCCGCACGCCGTGCAGCTCGAAGCGGCGCGCCGTGCCGCCGAAGGACTCCAGCGCCCGGGCGGCCGACGCGAGGTCGTGCCCGAGCGTGAGCAGGACAGCGGCCGCGCCCGCGGCGTTGACGGCGTTGTGGGCGCCGGGCACCTGCAGTCGCACCTCGACGGATGCGCCGTCCGCGTGCAGACGGAACGCCACCGGTCCGTCGGTGCGGATCTCGGAGACGCGCACGTCGGCGGCGGCGTCCTCGCCGAACGTGACGACACGCGGATGCCGGAGCCGCGCGCGCACGCGGCGGGCGCCGGCGTCGTCGGCGGAGATCACGACGGCCTCGCTCGCCCCGTCGGCGAAGCGCGCGAAGGCCGCGTCGAAGGCCTCGTCGGAGCCGTAGTGGTCGAGGTGGTCGGGGTCGATGTTCGTGATGAGCGCGATCGCGGTGTCGTACAGCAGGAACGTGCCGTCGGACTCGTCGGCCTCGATCACGAACAGGTCGTCGGCGCCCGTCGCGCTGGAGACCCCGTACTCGGCGATGACACCGCCGTTGACGAACGTCGGATCGTCGCCGAGCCGGCGCAGCGCCGTGACGATCATGCCGGTCGAGGTCGTCTTGCCGTGCGCTCCGGCCACCGAGACGAGGCGGCGTCCGCCGATCAGCCAGTGCAGCGCCTGCGAGCGGTGGATGACGGCCAGCCCGCGCTCCTTGGCGGTGACGTACTCGGGGTTCTCCGGCCAGATCGCGCCGGTGTGGATGACGGTGTCGGCGTCGCCGAGATGCGCGGCGTCATGCCCGACGTACACCGTTGCACCGCGCTCGGCGAGCGCGCGCAGACCCGGGCTGTCGGCACGATCGGACCCCGACACGCGGATGCCGCGGTCGAGGAACATGCGCGCGAGGCCCGACATGCCCGAGCCGCCGATGCCGATGAAGTGGGCGGCCTCGATGCTCTCGGGGATGGGCAGGCTCAGGTCGGGTCGAATCATGACCCGACAATCCTAGGTCGCCGCATCCGGCCCCCGGCCCCGGCGCGCGGGGCGGCGCGGCGACCGCCGCGGTCACCTCACGCGCGGCGGGAGAGGGCGCCGTCGATGAGGGCGATGACGTCCTCCGTGCCGCGGCGCGATCCGACGCCCGCCGCGGCCGTGCGCATCGCCGCGAGCGCGTCGGCGTCGCACAGCAGCGGCACCACCTCGCGCCGCACCGCGTCGGGCGTGAAGCGGGCGTCGTCGATGAGTCGTGCGGCGCCGGCGGCGACGGCGGATGCGGCGTTCAGCCGCTGCTCGCCGTTGCCGACCGCGTACGGGACGTACACCGCCGGGATGCCCAGCGCGCTGATCTCGCTCACGGTCGCCGCGCCCGCGCGCGACACGATCGCGTCGGCGAGGGCGAACGCGAGGTCCATGCGGTCGACGTAGCGGACCACGGCGTAGCCCTCGGCGCCGGGATCGGCCAGGTCGGAGCGCTCGCCCGTGACGTGCAGCAGCTGCCAGCCGGCGTCGAGCACGTCGCGCCACGCGCGGCCGAAGGCCTCGTTGAGCCGCTGCGCACCGAGCGATCCGCCGAAGACCAGCAGCGTCGGGCGATCGGATCGCAGCCCGAAGTGGCGCGCCGCCTCGTCGCGGCGCGCGGCGCGGTCGAGGTCGACGATCTCCCGCCGCAGGGGCATCCCGACCACGCGCGCGCCGCGCAGGGGCGTGCCGGCGAACGCGACCCCGACGGCGGCGGTGCGCCGCGCGCCGAGCACGTTGGCCAGGCCCGGCTTCGCGTTGGCCTCGTGCACGACGACGGGCACGCCCTCGCGTCGTGCGGCGATGTAGGCGGGCGCGGAGGCGTAGCCACCGAAGCCGACGACGACGCCGACGGAGCGGTCGCGGATGTGCTGGCGCACCTGGGCGATCGCGCGGCGGAAGCGCGTGGGGAAGCCGGCCGCCGAGCGGTCGAGCCGCCGCGGGAAGGGCACCTTGTCGACGATGAGCAGCTCGTAGCCGCGCTGCGGGACGAGCCGGGACTCCAGCCCCTCGCGCGTGCCGAGCACGAGCACGGTATCCTCCGGCGCGCGATCGCGCAGCCCGTCGGCGACGGCCAGGAGGGGGTTCACGTGGCCGGCCGTGCCGCCGCCGGCGAGGAGGTAGGTCGTCACCCTCCGACCCTAACGGCGCGCGTCAGCGGGCGCGGACGGGGAGTGTGCGGGCGAAGGACAGCAGCACGCCGCACGCGAGCAGCACCGAGAGGAGGCTCGTGCCGCCCTGCGACATGAACGGGAGCGGGACGCCGAGCACGGGGAACACGCGCAGCACGACGCCGATGTTGATGAGCGCCTGCCCGACGATCCAGATCGTGATCGCGCCCGCCACGATGCGCACGAACGGGTCGTGCGTCTTGCGCACGACGTGGAAGGCGCCGACGGCGAACAGCGCGAACAGCACGAGCACGACCGCGCAGCCGATGAGGCCGAGTTCCTCGCCGACGATCGCGAAGATGTAGTCGTTCGCCGCCGCGGGGAGCCAGTCGTACTTCTCCTTCGAGTTGCCCAGGCCCAGCCCGAACACGCCGCCGGATGCGAGGCCCCAGATGCCGTGCAGCGACTGGTAGCACGTGTCGTAGTAGCACGAGACGGTGTCGGCGTCGAAGAGGTTCATGATGCGGGCCATGCGGTTCGGACTCGTCACGGCCATGGCCGCGACCAGGCCGATCGCCGCGAGCGCCGGGAGGATGAACATCCGCAGGCGCACGCCGGAGAAGAACAGCGCCGCCAGCACCACCAGCACGAGCACCATCGCCGTACCGAGGTCGCGCCCGCCGAGGACCGTCGCGATGACGAGACCGGCCACCGGCACGACCGGGATGAACACGTGCGACCACGACCGCAGCAGGGTGCGCTTGCGCCACAGCACCGCGCCCATCCACAGCGCCAGCGCGAGCTTGAGGAATTCAGACGGCTGGAACTGGAAGCCGGCGATCTGCACCCAGTTCTGGTTGCCGTACGACTCGACGCCGAGGCCCGGGACGAAGACCAGGAGCTGGAAGGCGGTGGCGCCGATGAGGACGGGCCACGCCATCCGACGGTAGAAGGCCACGGGGAGCCGGCTCGCGACGAACATGAGCGGGATGCCGAGCACCGCGAACACGCCCTGCTTGATCACCTGCTCGAACGGGTTCTGAGCGCCGTCGAGTGCCGAGGTCGCCGACAGCACCATGACGAGGCCGAAGCCGGTCAGCAGCAGAGCCGTCGACGCGATGAGGAGGAACTCGCTCGGCACCGGCGCGAAGACCCGCCCGAGGGACACGCGGGCGGCGAGACCCCGCCGCGACGCGTCGGAGGGCTCAGGCGCCTGCGTCGGGGGCGGCGTCGTGGTCGTCACGCTCTCCCCCGTCTGCCGACCCTGCGGCGATCCGTTCCCTCACGGCCTCGGCGAAGCGCCGGCCGCGGTCGGCGTAGGACGCGAACTGATCGAAGGATGCCGCCGCCGGTGCCAGCAGCACCACGTCTCCGTCGCGGACGACCTCCATCGCCAGGTCGACGACCTGTGCCATGACGTTCTCAGTCTCGGCGGCGTCGACCTCGAACACCGGCACCGCCGGCGCGTGTCGCGCGAACGCGGAGACGACCTCGTCGCGCTCCGAGCCGAGGACGATCGCAGCCTTCACGGAGCCGCCGCGCGCCGCCACGAGCGGCCCGATGTCGACGCCCTTGAGCAGCCCGCCGACGACCCACACGGCGCCGGGGTAGGCCGCGAGCGACGACGACGCCGCGTGCGGGTTCGTCGCCTTGGAGTCGTCGACCCACGTGACGCCCTCGTGCACCGCGACGACCTGGATGCGGTGCGGATCGAGCTCGAAGCGCTCGAGCGCGTCGCGGATGTCGGCGGGGTCGACCTCGAGCGAGCGCGCGAGGGCCGCGGCGGCGAGGATGTTCGCGACGATGTGCGGTGCCGCGAGCCCCGATTCCGCGAGGGCAGCGACGGTCGTCAGCTCGAGGGCCGACGTGCGCCGCTCTTCGAGGAACGCGCGGTCGACGAGGATGCCGTCGACGACACCGAGGTCGCTGGGTCCGGGCACGCCCAGGTCGAACCCGATCGCGCGGGCGCCCTCGACGACCTCGGCCTCTTCGACCATCGCCCGCGTCGCCGCATCCGCCTTGTTGTAGACGCACGCGACACGCGTGTGGGCGTACACGACCGCCTTGGCGTCGCGGTAGGCCTCGAAGGACCCGTGCCACTCCAGGTGGTCGTCGGCGAGGTTCAGGCACACGGCCGCGTGCGGGGAGACCGGGTCGGCGGAGCGGGTCTGCAGGCCGAGGTACCACAGCTGGTGGCTCGAGACCTCGACGACGAGCACGTCGAACCCGGCCGGGTCTCGCACGGCGTCCAGCACCGGCACGCCGATGTTGCCGAACGGCGCGGCGCGGCGTCCGCCGGCGGCGAGCATCGTCGCGGTCAAGCGCGTCGTCGTGGTCTTGCCGTTCGTCCCGGTGATGAGCACCCAGTCGGCGGGGCTGCCGTCCTCGCGCACGACCTTGTCGCGCACGCGCCATGCGAGCTCGATGTCGCCCCACAGCGCGATGCCGCTCTCGCGCGTCCACACGATGAGCGGATGCTGCGGCGCGAAGCCGGGCGAGGCGATGACGACGTCGGGGGCGAAGTCGCGCAGCTCGTCGGGAACGACGTCGAGGTCGCCCGTCCACAGCCGCACGCCGATCACCGGGAGCAGCCGCGCGTACTGCTCGTCGGCGCGCTCGCTCACCACGAGCACGTCGGCGCCGAGCTCGGCGAGCGTGTCGGCGACGGAGAACCCCGTGACCGACAGGCCGAGCACGGCGACCTTGAGCCCGCGCCAGTCGGCGTACCAGCTCGTGAGCGCGTCGAGGCGGTCGGCGCTCATGTGCGGGAGAGCCATTCGACGTAGAAGAAGCCGACGCCCGAGACGGCGAGCATGCCCGCGATGATCCACATGCGCACGACGATCGTCACTTCCGACCACCCGCGCATCTCGAGGTGGTGGTGCAGCGGACTCATGAGGAACAGGCGCTTGCCGCGCGTCATCTTGAAGTACGTGCGCTGCAGGATGACCGAGCCCGGGGCGATCACGTACACGCCGGCGATGAGGATCAGCAGCAGCTCGGTGCGGGTGAGGATCGCCATCGCGGCGATGACGCCGCCGATCGCCATCGAGCCCACGTCGCCCATGAAGATGTTGGCCTTGGGCGCGTTCCACCACAGGAACCCGACGAGCGCGCCGACGAAGGCGGCCGAGACGATCGCGAGGTCGAACGGGTCGCGTGTGCCGTAGCACGCCGGCTGCACCGCCTGCGCGACGCTCGTGCACAGCTGCTTCACCTGCCAGAACGAGATGAGGCTGTACGCGCCGATCACGAAGATGCCCGAGCCCGCGGCCAGTCCGTCCAGCCCGTCGGTGAGGTTGACGGCGTTCGACGTCGCCACGCCGATGAGGGAGATCCACGCGAGGTACAGCAGCCACCCGAGGATCGGTCCGAGCAGGAAGAAGCTCAGGAGCGGGATGTCGCGGAGGACCGAGATGGAATCGGATGCAGGGGTCTGGCCCGCGCGGTTGGCGAAGTTCAGCCCCACGATGCCGAAGGGCACCGTGACGATGATCTGCCCGACGATCTTCCGCCAGCCGGTGAGCCCCAGGCTGCGCTGGCTGCGCACCTTCATGAAGTCGTCGATGAAGCCGACGACGCCGAAGCCGACCATCATCCACAGCACGAGGAGGCCGGAGATCGTGGGCGGGTTGTTGCCTGCGAACGACCCGACGAGGTAGCCGACGATGGTGCCCACGATGAAGATCGTGCCGCCCATGGTGGGCGTGCCGCGCTTGGCGCCGTGCGAGGGGTTGCGGATGTCCTCGGGGGTGCGGATCACCTGCCCCCAGCCCCACCGGCGGAACAGCCGCAGGAAGACGGGGGTGAGGAACAGCGTGAAGGCCAGCGAGATCGCCGCTGCGGTCAGGAGGGATCTCACGAGAAGAATTCTCCCAGACGGTCGCCGAGGAACCGCAGCCCCGCGGAGTTGGACGACTTGACGAGCACGCGGTCGCCCTCGCGCAGCTCCCGCACGAGGTAGTCGTACGCGGCGTCGGCGTCGGGGAAGAACACCGCTTCGCCGTCCCACGAGCCCTGCGCGATCGCCTCGAGGTACATGCGGCGCGCCTCGGCGCCGATGACGACGATCCGCTGGATGTTCAGGCGCACCGCCAGGAGCCCGATGCGGTCGTGCTCGTCGTCGGCGTACTCGCCGAGCTCGCTCATCGCGCCCAGGACGGCGACGGTCCGCTCCCCCGGGCCCACGATCTGCGCGAGCGTGCGCAGCGCCGCCGCCATCGAGTCGGGGCTGGCGTTGTAGGCGTCGTTGAGGATGCGCACCCGATCGGAGCCGAGCGGCTGCATCCGCCAGCGCTCGGCGATCTCGACCGTCTCCAGCCGCGCGACGGCGTCGGCGGGGTCGACGCCGAGCGCCGTGGCCGCCGCGAGGGCGGCGAGGGCGTTCATGACGTGGTGCTCGCCGATCACCTGCAGCCGGAGGGTGAGTGCGCGCCCGTCGACGACGATCTCGGCGCGGGTGCCGTGCACCGACACCTCGACGTCGGTCGCGCGCACGTCGGCGTCGCCGCGACCGAACCAGCGGACGGCGACGTCGCGCTCGGCGGCGAGGGGCGCCATCGCCGCGACCCGCGGGTCGTCGGCGTTGAGGACGGCGAGGCCCCCCGGCCGCACCGCCTGGACGAGCTCGGACTTCGCGCGGAACGTGCCCTCGATGCCGCCGAATCCGCCGGCATGGGCCATCCCCACCATCAGCACGACGCCGATGTCGGGGGTGACGAGCCCCGCGAGCCGGGCGATGGCACCGGGCGCGCTCGCACCGAACTCGCTCACGAGGAAGCGGGTCGTCTCCGTGACCCGCAGCATCGTCAGGGGCGCACCCACGTCGTTGTTGAACGACGCGCGCGGCGCGACGGTCTCGCCCTCGCCCTCGAGGATGCGCGCGAGGAGGTTCTTCGTCGTGGTCTTGCCGTTGGAGCCGGTGATCCCCACGACCTGCAGCGCGCCGCCCGCGCGGACCCGCGCGACGGCATCCCGTGCGAGGTCGGCCAGCGACTGGACGGCGTCGCCGACGACGATCTGCGTGACAGCGGATGAGACGGGCCGCTCGACGATCGCGAGCACGGCACCGCGTTGCACCGCGGCGTCGACGAACTCGTGACCGTCGGTCACCTCGCCGGGCTTGGCGACGAAGACGCCCCCCGGCTCGATGAGGCGCGAGTCGGTGTCGACGGCACCGGAGACGACGGTCTCGGCGGTGTCGCCGGCGGCGAGACGGAGCTCTCCGCGGACGGCGTCGGCGATCTGGGCGAGGGTGAGGGAGATCATGTCTGGTGCGGGCCGTGCGTCAGCCGAACTTGGGCAGTTCGGGTGTCGTGGAGTCCGAGGGCATGACGCGGTAGGTCTTGAGGACCTGCGTCATCGCCTTCTGGAACGCCGGCGCGTTGGCCGCAGACGACTTTACCGTGGACGGCTCGTCGAGCGTCACCGCGACGACGTACTGCGGGTTCTCGGCGGGCGCGAACCCGATCATCGTCGTGAAGTACGCGCCGTTCTTGTAGCCGCCGTCGCCGTCGGGCTTCTCACCCGTTCCCGTCTTGATCGCGAGCCGGTAGCCGGGGATCGCGACCTGCTTGGCGAGCGTGCCCTGCGTCGCGACGTTCTCGAGCATCAGCGACACATCGCTCGCGGTGTCCGCGCTGATCACGCGCTGCCCCGTGGCATCCGGGACGTCGGTGACGGTGCCGTCGGACGCGGTGCAGCCCTCCACGAGCGAGAGCGGCATGCGCACACCGCCGTTCGCGATCGTCTGGTACGCGTTGACCAGCTCCGGAACGGTCGTCGTCAGGCCCTGGCCGAAGTTGGTGTTGTAGTACGTCTGGTTGTCCCAGTTCGAGGGGTCGCGCAGATCGCCGGCGGACTTCTCGCCGAAGTCGATGGCGCTCCCCGAGCCGATGCCGAACGCCCTCAGGTAGTCGTACCGGGTCTGCGCGGGCACCGTGTCGCCGAACTTCGAGATGCCGACGTTCGAGGAGTCGATGAGCACGCCCGTGAGCGTGTAGTTGTTCACGGGGTGCACGAACGGGTCGCGCACCGTCGCACCGTTGGGCATCGTCTCTTTCGACGCGGCCGACACCGTCGATCCGGGCGTCGCGCCGCCGGCGTCGATCGCGATCGACGCCGTGAGCGCCTTGAACGTCGAGCCGGGTTCGAACGAGTTGGTGAAGATGCGGCTGCCGCGGTCCTCGGGCGCCGAGCCGTTGACGTTGTTCGGGTCGACCGTCGGCCACTCCGCCATCGCGCGCACCTTGCCGGTGCCGACTTCGACGACCGTGATCGTGCCGGACTTCGCGCCGACGTTCTGCGCCTGCTCGGCGATGAGCTGCTGCAGGTACCACTGCAGGTCGCGGTTGACCGTCAGCTGCAGCGTGCCGCCGTCGACCGCGGGCTTCTCGACCGCGGTGCCGGGGATCGTCACGCCGTCCTTGCCCCGCTGGAACGTGAGCGAGCCGTCGGTGGGCGTCAGGCAGTCGTTGTCGATCTCCTCGAGCCCCGCGAGCGGGCCGTCGGTGCCCATGAAGCCGACGAGGTTCCCGGCGACGGCGCCGTCGGGGTACGTGCGCGCGGGGTGAGGCTCGAAGTAGAGGAACGGGATGCCGAGGCCGCGCAGTCGTTGGTACTGCTCGGTCGACAGGCCGCGCGTGAGGAGCGCGTACTGCGAGTCGGGGTTCTCGGCCTTCGCGTCGGTCACGATCTTCTGCACCTCGTCCGGCGTCTGCCCCGTGATGCCCGCGATCTCCGCGGCGAGCTCGGGCCACGTGACCGTGACCTTGTCGCCCGACGCGTCCTTCCGGGTGATGGCGTCGACGCGCGACGGGTCGAGCTGCGCGTCGTAGCGCAGGATGCTGCCGGCCAGCGTCGCGCCGTTCTCGTCGACGATCGACCCGCGCGTGCCGTACAGCGGGCGCGTGGCCTCGAGCCCCAGAGCGAGCGAGTCGGCGACGTGCTCGCGCGCATTGACGACCTGGATGTCCACGAGGCGGACGACGAAGCCGCTGAGCACCGCGAGGACCACGGCGAGGGCGACGACCGTCCGGCGGCGGGGGCTTCTCGTGCTGCGCGTCGTCATGGGCTTATCGTGTCGCGGGGGTGGGCAGGCCGTCCGTGACCGGCGGGGGTGTCGTGGATCCGGTGCCGTCGGCGGGCACGTCGGGCGGCGGCGCCGCCGGCACGCCCTGGATCGTCGCGTCGGGCGCGGTCACGAGCGGCGTCTCGGCCACGAGGGCGTTCGGCACGGCGCCGCGGTTGATCGCGTCGACCGCGGACGTGCCGGCGGCGGCCTGGCTCGCGCCGATCACCGCCCCGTCGCTCAGACGCAGGTACGACGGCGACTCGTTGATCACCATGCCGAGCGCTGCGGCGTTGGCGGCGAGATACTGCGGCGAGCTGAGGCCCGCGACGTCGTCGTACAGCACCTGCTTCTGCAGCGTCAGGTCGCGCTGCTGCTGCTGGAGCGCGGCGACCTCGAACGCGCCCTGGGTCGTGAGGATCGACAGGCCCATCTGCGCGAGCGCGATGGTCACGGCGCCCGCGACGGCGATGACGCCGTACGCGAGGCGCGGCCGCCGGCGCACGGCGGGCGCGTCGACGGCGTGCAGGCGGCGGGCGGGCGCGGGGGCTGCCGGCCGACGCTGTGGCAGGGCGCGGGCGAGATCGGTCATGCGTCCTCCCGGATACGTTCGGCCGCGCGCAGGCGCACGGGGGTGGCACGCGGATTGCGCGCGCGCTCGTCGTCGTCGGCCAGCTCCGCACCTTTGGTGAGGAGCCGGAAGCGGGGGGTGTGCGCGGGGAGCTCGACGGGCAGACCCGCGGGGGCGGTCGAGGCCGCCGCATCCGCGAGCACCCGTTTGACGAAGCGGTCTTCGAGCGACTGGTAGGACATCACCACGATGCGCCCGCCCACGCGCAGGGCGGCGAGGGCGGCGGGGAGCGCCCGTTCGAGGGCGGCGAGCTCGCCGTTGACCTCGATGCGCAGGGCCTGGAAGACGCGCTTGGCGGGATGCCCGGCGTTCATGAGTGCGGCCGGCGTGGCGTCGGAGAGGATGCGGACGAGGTCGGAGGAGCGCTCGATGGGGGCGGTCTGGCGTGCGGCCACGATCGCGCGTGCGTAGCGGCCGGCGAGCTTCTCCTCGCCGTAGCGCTCGAAGATCCGGCGCAGGTCGCCCTCGCCGTAGGTCGCGAGGACGTCAGCGGCGGTGGTGCCGGCCGACTGGTCCATGCGCATGTCCAGCGGCGCGTCCTGCGCGTAGGCGAACCCGCGGTCGGCGACGTCGAGCTGCAGCGACGAGACGCCGAGGTCGAACAGGATGCCGTCGACGCGGTCGACGCCGGCGCGGTCGAACGCCGGGCCGATCCCGTCGTAGACGGTGTGGAGGAAAGTGGTGCGCTCGGCGAAGGGGGCGAGCCGCTCCCCCGCGATGCGCAGCGCGTCGGTGTCGCGGTCGAGGCCCACCAGCCGCAGCTCGGGGAACCTCTCGAGGAACGCCTCGCTGTGGCCGCCCATGCCGAGGGTGGCGTCCACGAGCACCGCGCCGGGCCGCTCGAGGGCGGGACCGAGCAGCGCGAGGCAGCGCTCGAGGAGGACGGGGATGTGGATGTCGCGGGAGGTCATGATGTGCGGGTCCGGGATCCGGGGCTCTGATCCCCATCCGCGTCGACCTGGCGCCGGGGAAGTGCGTCAGGGCGAGCGGCTGGGAATCACAGCCGGGGATCAGAACAGACCGGGGATCACCTCCTGCTCCATCTCCGAGTAGGTGTCTTCGTTGCTCTCGGCGTAGGCGTTCCACGCGTCGGCGTTCCAGATCTCCGCGTGCGCGCCCACGCCGGTCACGACCAGCTCGCGCTCGAGACCCGCGTACGAGCGCAGCGCGGGCGGGATCGTGATGCGGTTCTGGCTGTCGGGCTTCTCGGCGCTCGCTCCGGAGAGGAACATGCGCAGGAAGTCGCGGGCCTGCTTGTTGCTCAGCGGCGCTTCGCGGATGCGCTCGTGCACGCGCTCGAACTCCGCCTCGCTGAACACATAGAGGCAGCGCTCCTGGCCGCGGGTCACCACGACGCCCGCGCCCAGGTCGTCGCGGAACTTCGCCGGCAGGATGACGCGGCCCTTGTCGTCGAGCTTGGGGGTGTGCGTGCCGAGCAGCATGCGCGCCCCCCTTCGTCCCGGCCTTGCGAAGTGGCTCCACTTTACTCCACTCTCCTCCACTTCACCATCGAAATGCGGTTCTTCCGCGCCATTCGCGCCTCTGCTGACGTCCGCGGGCACAAAAAAAGCACCGACTCCGAAGAGTCGGTGCTGTGGGGCCGGAGGCGCCGGGCGGGTCAGCGCCCTTCGTTGCGGCGGTCCCATCGATCGTTGATGCGGTCCATGAACGACGATCCCGAGCGGGGCGCGGCGGATGCCGGCCGCGCGGACGCCGGTGCGGACGGCGCGGAACCGCGCAGCGGGGTGACCGCGAGCACGACACCGCCGAGCATCACGAGGAAGCCCGCGACGCCCAGGATGATGCCGAGCGCATTCACGCCCACGACCACGCCGAAGACGAGAGCGCCGAGACCGGCGAGCACGAGGAGGGTCCCGATGACGATGTTGCGGTAGCTCAGAGCACGCCCGGGCGCGGTGACGACATCGGCCTCATTGCGCATGAGATGGCGTTCCATCTCATCCAGCAGGCGCTGCTCCTGTTCGGAGAGTGGCATGGAACCCCCTGGGGAATGCTTCGTAGGCGACGATTCTACGCGCGCCGTCTCTCACTAGGCTAGGCCCGTGTCGCCCCTCCCGGACCCCATCGAGGCTGTTTCCCAGCGAGTGGACAACTTCATCTCCCAGCGCCGGCAGGACGCCGCCGCGTGGGGCGCCGAGGCCGAGCTTTTCGTCGGCGCCGCCGCCGACGCCGTGCAGGGCGGCAAGCGCCTGCGCGCGCGCTTCTTCCTCACCGGGTGGCGTGCGGTCACGGGGGCCGACCGCACGGCGCCGCCTCCCGCCGACGCGGTGGCGGTGGCCGGGGCGCTGGAGATCTTCCACGCCGCCGCGCTCGTGCACGACGACCTCATCGACAACTCCGACACGCGCCGCGGGCGCCCCGCGACGCACCGCGCCCTCGAGGCCGCCCACGGCTTCCGGCACTGGCGCGGCGACGCGGCCGCGTTCGGCCGCTCCGGCGCCGTGCTCGCGGGCGATCTGCTGGTGGCGTGGAGCGACGACCTCCTCGAGGAGGGGCTGCGCGAGAGCGTGCCCGATGCGGCGGCCCAGACCCGCGCCGTCTACGCCGAGATGCGCCGCGACGTGACGCTCGGGCAGTTCCTCGACGTCGCCGAGGAGTCGGCGTACGTCACCCAGCCCGACCTCGACCACGCCGAGCGCGCGCTGCGCGTGGCCTCCTTGAAGTCGGCGCGCTACAGCATCCAGCAGCCGCTGCTGATCGGCGCGGCCCTCGCGGGCGCGGACGCGGACCAGTGCGCGGCCCTCTCCGACTTCGGACACCCCGTGGGCATGGCCTTCCAGCTGCGCGACGACGTCCTCGGCGTCTTCGGCGACGCCGCGGTCACCGGCAAGCCCTCCGGCGACGACCTGCGCGAGGGCAAGCGCACCGTTCTCATCGCCTACACGCGCGAGCGCCTCGGCGCCGGGCCGCGGCGCATCTTCGACGAGATGATCGGCGACCCGACGCTCGACGCCGATCAGATCGCGTCGCTGCAGCGGACGATCGTCGACACCGGGGCGCTCGCGCGCACGGAGGAGCTCATCGCCGACTACGCCCGGGCGGCCGATCGCGCGCTGTCGGGCGCGCGGCTGGACAACGCGGCCGTCGGCGAGCTGCGCGACCTCGCGCGTCAGGCGACGACGCGCGTCGCCTGACGCGCGAGGTCGAGGTGCGCTCAGGCGAGGGTCTGGGCGACGCGGCGGACCTCGCTCTTGCGTCCCGCACGCAGCGCCTCGAGCGGCGGGACGCCGATCGTCTCCTCGGGGGTGAGGAGCCAGTCGATCGCCTCGTCGTCGGAGAACCCGGCGTCACCGAGCACGATCAGCGTGCCGCGCAGCGACGCGAGCGGTCGCCCGTCGACGATGAACGCCGACGGCACCTTCAACGGTCCCTCCCGGCGCGAGCCGATCAGGTGCTTGTCGTCCAGGAGCCGCCGGACGCGCCCGAGCGGTTCGCCGAGCACCTCCACGAGCTCGGGAAGGGTCAGCCAGGACGTCTCGAATGCCGTGCCGCTCACGCTGCCATGATCTCATCCCCACAGCGTGGGGGGACCGTGCCTTTCACATCCGTCACACCTGCCTCATCTGTTGACACCCGATGCCATCCGTGCCACGGTGACGGCACGAGAAAGGAAGCATCCCCCCATGCGACTTCCCTCCGCCTCCGCGCGTACAGCGCGCGTCGGCCTGCCCGTGGCTCTCGTGGGCACCCTCGCCCTCGCACTGACGCCTCACGCCGCTCACGCCGCGCCGCCGCGCGCCGCGCAGCCCGAGGCGCGGCCTGCGCCGCCGGTCGTGCCCTCGGTGCGGCTGGCGGTCGCCGCGCCGACCGAGCACGTCGTGCAGCCGGGTGACACCGTGAGCGCGATCGCCGCCGCGCACGGCCTCCGCACCGCCGACGTGCTCGCGGCGAACGGACTGGGATGGTCCACCATCATCCGCCCCGGCCAGGTGCTGCGCCTCGCGGCCGCTCCGCCTCCGGCCCCGGCGCCGACGGCCGCCGCACCGGCCCCCGGACCCGCCGTGACGACGCACACGGTGCGCGCCGGCGACACCGTCTTCGCGATCGCCCGCGCCCACGGCACCACGGTCGACGCCGTGCTCGCCGCCAACGGACTGACGCGGTCCTCGATCATCTACCCGGGAGAGACGCTGACGATCCCCGGCGCCGCGGCCGTCGCATCCGCCGCCCCCGCGATGGCGCCCGCCGCCGCCGTCTCCTCCGCGCCGGCGCCCGCCCCGGCCTCGGCCGTCCTCGACGCCGAGCAGGCTGCGAACGCGCAGCTGATCATCCGCGTGGGCCGCGAGCTCGGCGTCTCCGACCGGGGCATCGCGATCGCGCTCGGCACCGCGATGGTCGAGTCGTGGCTGCGCAACCTCGACTGGGGCGACCGCGACTCCCTCGGCCTCTTCCAGCAGCGGCCGAGCACCGGCTGGGGCACGCGCGAGCAGATCCTCGACCCGGTGCGCTCGACGCGCGCGTTCTTCGGCGGGCCGGGCGACCCCAACGGCACGGCCACACGCGGGCTCCTCGACATCCCGGGATGGGAGACGATGGCCTACGCGGATGCGGCGCAGGCCGTGCAGATCTCCGCCTTCCCCGACCGCTACGCGGCGTGGGAGAGCGCGGCGACGACGTGGGTCGCCGCCTGGGGGTGACGCGCGCGATACAGCTGTGTAACGGGGTGAGCCGCTCCCCGGCCTCACAGGTGTCGCTCCCTAGACTCCTCCTGTGAGCACGAGTCAGCAGGCCGACCCGCTGATCGGACGTCTCGTCGACGGCCGATACCGGGTGCGCGCGCGCATCGCGCGCGGCGGCATGGCGACCGTGTACGTGGCCACCGACATGCGGCTCGAGCGCCGCGTCGCGCTCAAGGTCATGCACGGACACCTGAGCGACGACGCCGTGTTCCAGAGTCGCTTCATCCAGGAGGCGCGCGCCGCGGCGCGCCTGGCCGACCCGCACGTCGTGAACGTCTTCGACCAGGGCCAGGACGGCGACATGGCGTACCTCGTCATGGAGTACCTGCCCGGCATCACGCTGCGCGAGCTGCTGCGCGAGCACCGGCGGCTCACGATCCCGCAGACGATCACGATCATGGATGCGGTGCTCTCGGGCTTGGCCGCGGCGCACCGCGCCGGCATCGTGCACCGCGACGTCAAGCCGGAGAACGTCCTCCTCGCCGAGGACGGGCGCATCAAGATCGGCGACTTCGGACTCGCCCGCGCGACGACCGCGAACACCGCGTCGGGTCAGATGCTCCTCGGCACGATCGCCTATCTCGCCCCCGAGCTCGTCACGCGCGGCACCGCCGACGCCCGCAGCGACATCTACGCGCTCGGCATCATGATGTACGAGATGCTCACCGGCGAGCAGCCCTACAAGGGCGAGCAGCCGATGCAGATCGCCTTCCAGCACGCGACCGATTCCGTGCCGCGACCGAGCGTGAAGAACCCCGGCGTCCCCGAGCAGCTGGACGAGCTCGTGCTGTGGGCCACCGAGAAGAAGCCCGACGACCGCCCGCTCGACGCCGACGCGATGCTGACGCGGCTGCGGGAGATCGAACGCCAGCTCGGCGTCGCTCCCCAGGTCGCGCGCGCCGTGTCGGTCGGCACCGCGACCGCCGACGACGGGATCGACTCGGGCGAGCTGACGAAGGTGCTCCCCCAGACGACCACCGCCCCGACCCCCGTCGACGCGGGCGACAACGGGGCGCGCTTGCGCACGCGTGCACGCCGACGCGCGGCACGCGGCGGCTGGCTCGTCGCGCTCGTGCTGCTGCTGGCGGCCCTCGCCGGCGGGACCGGCTGGTGGTTCGGGTCGGGCCCGGGCTCGCTCGTGGCCGTGCCCGACGTCTCCGGCGCCGCATCCTTCGCCGACGCGCAGGCCGCCCTCGTCGCGCAGTCGCTGCAGGCGGCCGAGGGACAGGTCTACAGCCTCGACGTGCCCGCGGGCACGGTCGTCGACACCGACCCGCCGGCCGGCACGCGCGTCGACCGCGACACGACGATCACCGTCAACGTGTCGCAGGGGCCGCGTCCCGTGACCGTCGAGGCGCTCGGCGGACGCGCCGCGACGGAGGTGCGCGGCATCCTCACCGGGATCAACCTGACCGTGACGGATCCGGATCAGACCGAGTTCACCGGCGACATCCCCTCCGGCGCGGTCGTCGCCGCGACCCTCACGCCGCGCGGCGGCCAGGCGCAGGACTGCACGCAGGGCTGCGAGGCGCACGAGGGCGATTCGGTGACCCTCCTCGTCTCCCTCGGTGCGGTGCCGGACGTCTCCGGCGACAGCGTCGACCGCGCGACCCAGCGCCTCACCGAGGTCGGCCTGCAGGTGTCGGGCGATCGCCGGGAGCAGTCCAGCGACGGGATCGACAAGGGCGACGTCATCGGCATCGCCGAGCGCGACGGCAAGGGCAACTTCCGCCCGGGCGACACCGTGACCCTCATCGTGTCGTCGGGGCCGCCCCTGTTCGCCGTGCCCAACGTCGTGGGGCTCACGCGCGACGAGGCGAAGGCGGCACTGACGAAGGCCGGTTTCACCGTCGAGTACCTGCCGACGTGGGACCTCTTCCCCAACGGCACGACGAAGGTCGAGGCGCAGGACCCGAAGGCGAACAGCATGGTCGTCAAGGGCACGAAGGTGTCGCTGCGGCTGAACGTCTCCGGCTGAGCCGCGCACGCGAGCGCGAACGTGCACCGTCCAAGCGAGGGTGCACCGCGCACGATGCATTCTCGCTTGGACCGTGCACGTTCAACGCGGCTGCGTCACAGCTTCTCGAGCTCCTCGGCGACGAGGAAGGCGAGCTCGAGGCTCTGCATGTGGTTCAGGCGCGGGTCGCACAGGCTCTCGTAGCGCGTCGCGAGGGTCGCCTCGTCGATCATCTCCGAACCGCCCAGGCACTCGGTGACGTCGTCGCCCGTGAGCTCCACGTGGATGCCGCCGGGGAATGTCCCCACCGCGCGGTGGGCCTCGAAGAATCCGCGGACCTCGTCCACGACGTCGTCGAAGCGGCGCGTCTTGTACCCGGTCGGGGTCGTGATGCCGTTGCCGTGCATCGGGTCGGTCACCCACAGCGGCGTCGCGCCGGAGTCGCGGACCGCCTCCAGCAGCGGCGGCAGGGCGTCGCGGATCTTCCCCGCCCCCATGCGCGTGATGAACGTCAGGCGCCCGGGCTCGCGCTCGGGGTCGAGCTTGTCGATGAGGGCGAGCGCCGTCTCGGGCGTCGTGGTGGGCCCGAGCTTGACCCCGATGGGGTTGCGGATGCGGGAGAAGTAGTCCACGTGCGCGCCGTCGAGGT
The DNA here is from genome assembly GCF_003931875.1 of Microbacterium sp. 10M-3C3. Classification (NCBI taxonomy): domain Bacteria; kingdom Bacillati; phylum Actinomycetota; class Actinomycetes; order Micrococcales; family Microbacteriaceae; genus Microbacterium; species Microbacterium sp. 10M-3C3. The sequence goes on from NZ_CP034245.1 coordinate 2,220,518, forward strand.
CGCGCGTGCGCTCCCCGATCCACAGGAAGTGGGCGGAGGTGTTGTACGGCGTGCCGGTGCGCGAGTCGATGCGCGTCATCGGCCGCTCGTAGTCCATCAGCAGGCCCTCGTGGCCGGTGTAGAACTCCACGCGCCGCAGCTCGTCGAAGTCGGCGCCCGCCGCCTCCATGAACTTGATGGCGCGGTCGATCTCGGTCGCCAGCCGCTCGTACTGCTGGTTCGCGGGGTTCTGCGCGAAGCCCTTGTTCCAGCTGTGCACCTCGCGGAGGTCGGCGAAGCCACCCTGCGTGAAGGCGCGGATGAGGTTGATGGTCGACGCGGCCGTGTGGTAGCCCTTCAGCAGCCGCGCGGGGTCGGCCTTGCGCGACTCCTCGGTGAAGTCGTAGCCGTTGACGATGTCGCCGCGGTACGCCGGCAGCGTCACCTCGCCGCGCGTCTCGGTGTCGCTGGAGCGGGGCTTGGCGAACTGCCCGGCCATGCGGCCCATCTTCACCACCGGCATCGAGGCGCCATAGGTCAGGACGACCGCCATCTGCAGCACCGTCTTGATGCGGTTGCGGATCTGCTCGGCCGTGGCCCCGGCGAAGGTCTCGGCGCAGTCGCCGCCCTGCAGCAGGAACGCGTTGCCGGATGCGGCGCGCGCGAGGCGATCACGGAGGATGTCGACCTCGCCCGCGAACACCAGCGGCGGCAGGCTCGCGATCTCGGCGGATGCCGCCGCCACGGCCGTCTCGTCATACCACTGCGGCTGCTGCTTGATGGGCAGTGTGCGCCAGTGATCGAGAGGGTCGAGGGAAGTGAGCATCCTCGCAGTCTATCGGCGCGTCGCACCCGTCGACGCGCGCCCGCGGGCGGCGAGCAGGCGGTCCTTGACGCTGGACGCGTACACGTCCTCGTACTCCTGCTCCCCCAGGCGCTGCAGCGCCACCATGATCTCGTCGGTCACCGAGCGGAGGATGTAGCGGTCGCTCTCCATGCCGGCGAAGCGCGAGAAGTCGAGCGGCTCGCCGATGACGATCCCGACGCGGCCGATGCGCGGGATGCGCTGGCCGATCGGCTGGATGGTGTCGGTGTCGACCATGACGACCGGCACGACGGGCACGCGGGCCTCGAGGGCCATGCGGGCGATGCCGGTGCGGCCGCGGTAGAGCTTGCCGTCGGGGCTGCGCGTGCCCTCGGGGTAGATGCCGAGGAGCTCGTCGCGCCCGAGGACGCGCAGGCCGGTGTTCAGCGACGCCTCTGAGGCCTTGCCGCCGGTGCGGTCGATCGGGAGCTGACCGGTCGCGATGAAGAACATGCGGGTCGCCCGGCCCTTGAGCCCGCGGCCCGTGAAGTAGTCGCTCTTGGCGAGGAAGGCCACGCGCCGGTCGATCATGAGCGGGAGGAAGATCGAGTCGGCGAACGAGAGGTGGTTGCTCGCGAGGATCGCGCCGCCCTCGGCGGGGATGTTGCGGCGGCCGACGATCCACGGCCGGAAGATCGCCTTGAGGATCGGTCCGATCACGACGTACTTCATCAGCCAGTAGAACATGTCAGCTGCTCTCCCCTGCGAGATCCGCGACTCCGATGAGACCGGCATCGTTGCCGAGCCGTGCCACGGCGAACTCCGCCACCGGACGATCACCGTACCCCGGAAGCGACGTCTCGTAGGCGAGACGGATGGGCTCGAGCAGCACGTCGCCGAGCTGCGCGACGCCGCCGCCGATGACGAACAGCTCGGGGTCGAGCACGGCCTGGAAACCGCCGCACGCCTCGCCGAGCGCGGTGGCGACGCGCCGGAGCGCCTCGAGTGCCCCGGGGTCGTCCGCGAGCACGAGGCGTGAGATGTCGGCGCCGTGGATGACCCCGTCGGCGCCGCGCGCGGCGCGCAGCTGCGTCCCGAGGTCGGACTGCGCGGCGATCGCCGCGGCCTCGCGCTGCAGGGCCCGCCCCGACGCGTACTGCTCGAGGCATCCGTTCTGGCCGCACCCGCAGGGCAGCCCGTTGCGCTCGAACCGGATGTGGCCGAGCTCGCCGCCGATGCCGTGGCCGCCGCGGTACAGCGCGCCGTCCGCGACGACGGCGCCCCCGACGCCCGTGCCCATCGTGAGCATGACCATGTCGCGGCGCCCGCGACCCGCGCCGAAGCGGAACTCGCCCCAGCCGGCGGCGTTCGCGTCGTTCTCGATCGCGACCGGCGCGCCCAGGCGCTCCTCGAGGATCGCGCGCAGCGGCTCGTTGCGCCACGCGATGTTGGGCGCGTGGATGACCGTCGAGCGCTCGCGGTCGATGAAGCCGGCGGCGGCGACGCCGATGCCGGCGACGTCGTGCCGGCTGCGCAGCGCGTCGGCCATGCCGACGACGGCATCCACGAGCGCGCCGACGTCGGTGGGGGTGTCCACGCGCAGCTTCTCGATGATGCCGCCGGCCGCGTCGACGACGCCTCCGGCGATCTTCGTCCCGCCGATGTCGATTCCGACGTTGAGCACGCCGCTCCCTTCCGGCCGACGTGTCCCCGACGGCGCCTGAAAGTCTAGTCAGCGCCGTCGGGGCGCCTCGGCGCCGCCGGTAGACTCGGTCCACGTCGATTCGCATCGATCCGCCACCGGTACCGAAGGAGCTGCCCGTGACCCATTTCGAAGTCCCCGCCATCGTGCCCGCCGACCCGTCGGCGAACATCGCCGACCTTCTCGTCGCGCGGGTGGCCGAGACCCCCGACCGCGCGCTGTTCGCCGTCCCCGAGGGCGAGGGCTGGCGCGACGTGACGGCTGCGGAGTTCGAACGGCAGGTGGTGGCGCTGGCGAAGGGCTTCGTCGCGGCGGGCGTGCAGCCCGGCGACAAGATCGGCTTCCTCGCGCGCACGACCTACGACTGGACCCTCGTGGACTTCGCGCTGTTCTATGCCGGTGCCGTCATGGTGCCCGTCTACGAGACGAGCTCGCCGTCGCAGATCCAGTGGATCCTCTCGGACTCGGGCGCCGTCGCGGCGATCGTCGAGTCGCCCGACCACGCCGCGCGTCTCGACGAGGTGCGCGCCGATCTTCCGCTCCTGCGCGAGGTGTGGCAGATGCATCGCGGCGACCTCGACAAGCTCGTGGGCGGTGGCGCCGGTGTCGACGACGCCGAGATCGTCCGCCGCCGGGGACTGGCGAACGGCGACGACATCGCCACGCTCATCTACACGTCCGGCTCCACCGGACGCCCCAAGGGCTGCGTGCTCACGCACAGCAACTTCGTCGAGCTCGCGCGCAACTCGGCCACGGCCCTGCACGAGGTGGTCGAGACGCCGGGCGCCTCGACGCTGCTGTTCATCACGACGGCGCACGTGTTCGCGCGGTTCATCTCGATCCTCAACGTGCACGCGGGCGTGAAGACAGGCCACCAGCCCGACACGAAGAAGCTCCTCGCCGCCCTCGGCTCCTTCCAGCCGACGTTCCTCCTCGCGGTGCCGCGCGTGTTCGAGAAGGTGTACAACTCGGCCGAGCAGAAGGCCGAGGCCGGCGGCAAGGGCCGCATCTTCCGTGCCGCCGCGGACGTGGCGATCGAGCACTCGAAGCTCCAGCAGGAGGGACGGCCCGTGCCGTTCGGCCTCAAGCTGCGCTTCGCGCTGTTCAACCGCCTGGTCTACGGCAAGCTCCGCGCGGCGATGGGCGGACGCATCGTCTACGCGGTGTCGGGCTCGGCGCCGCTCGGGCCACGCCTCGGCCATTTCTTCCACAGCCTCGGCGTGGTGATCCTCGAGGGCTACGGCCTGACCGAGACGACCGCCCCGGCGACGGTGAACCTCGCGACGAAGTCGAAGATCGGCACCGTCGGGCCGGCGCTTCCGGGCGTCGGCATCCGCCTCGCCGAGGACGGCGAGATCCAGGTGCGCGGCATCAACGTGTTCAAGGAGTACTGGCAGAACCCGCAGGCGACGGCCGAGGCGTTCGACGGCGACTGGTTCAAGACGGGCGACCTGGGCTCCTTCGACGCCGACGGATTCCTCTCCATCACGGGCCGCAAGAAGGAGATCATCGTCACCGCCGGCGGCAAGAACGTCGCCCCGGCCGCGCTCGAAGACCCGATCCGCGCGAACCCGATCGTCGGCCAGGTGGTGGTCGTCGGCGACCAGAAGCCGTTCATCTCGGCGCTGGTGACCCTCGACCCCGAGATGCTGCCGACGTGGCTGGGCAACAACGGCCTGCCCGCCGACATGTCGCTCGCGGATGCGGCGCGCAACGACGCGGTGCGCGCCGAGGTGCAGCGCGCGATCGATCAGGCCAACAAGGGCGTCTCGCGCGCGGAGTCGATCCGCAAGTTCGAGATCCTCGGCACCGAGTGGACCGAGGCCAGCGGTCACCTCACGCCGAAGCTGAGCATCAAGCGCAACGTGATCCTCGCCGACTTCGCCGACCGCATCGAGGAGATCTACGCGGCGCCGGTGAACACGACGAACGTGTCGCTGCCGTAACGAGGCGGCGCTTCGACGCGGCTCAGAACCAGCTGCTCTCGCGGATCTCGCGCATCGCCTGACGGCGCACGTCGGCGGGGAGGCGCTGGACGAACAGCATCCCGTCGAGGTGGTCCGTCTCGTGCTGGAGGGCCTGCGCCATGAGGCCCTCCCCCTCCAGGACGAGCTCGCGGCCGTCGAGGTCGATGCCGGTGACCTTCGCGTACGGGTGCCGGAGGGCATCGTGCCACACGCCCGGGATCGACAGGCACCCCTCACCCGTGGGCACCGGGTCGCCGGCGGTCTCGACGAGCACGGGGTTCAGGATGTAGCCGATCGTGCCGTCGACGTTGTAGCTGAACGCGCGCAGGCCGACCCCGATCTGCGGCGCCGCGACGCCGGCGCGGCCGGGCGGCTCGACGGTATCGAGGAGGTCGCGCACGAGGGCGCGCACCCCGTCGTCGATGGCGTCGATGGGAGCACTCGCCGCCCGGAGGACGGGGTCGCCGAACAGGCGGATGCTGCGGACCGCCATCGTCAGGCCGCCGCGACGCCCGCGCGCAGGCCCTCGACGACGGCGGCGGCCAGCTGGCGCGCGGCTTCGCGGGTCGCCGGCTGCAGGTCGCGGAAGGAGATCGCACCGCCGCTGCCGATGAGCGGGTCGTAGGGCACGCGGACGACCGAGCGCACGCGCGTGCCGAAGTGCGTCTCGAGCTCGGACTGGCGGACGAGCGGCGACCCGGGACGGGCGTTGTTCAGGACGACGACTGCGCGACGGACCTGGTCGGCATAGCCGTTGGTCTCGAGCCACGTGAGCGTCTCGGACGCGAGCCGCGCCTCGTCGATGCTGAGTCCGGCGACCACGACGATCTGGTCGGCCATCTCGAGGGTCGCCCCCATGACGGAGTGCACGATGCCGGTGCCGGTGTCGGTGAGGACGAGCGAGTAGTAGTGCGCCGCCAGCGCGGCGACATCCTGGTAGTCGCGGTCGCTGAAGGCCTCCGACACCCGCGGGTCGGCATCCGACGCGAGCACGTCCAGGCGCGTCTCGTCGCGGGCGACGATCGTGGAGATGTCGTTGAACCCCGTCACCTCCGCGCCGACCCGCGCGAGGTCGCGGACGGTCCGGCCGCCGGTGCGGCCGATGCGGTCGGCGAGCGTGCCGCGGTCCGGATTCGCGTCGATCGCGATGACGCGGTCGTCGCGCGCCGACGCGAGCGCCATGCCCAGGAGCGTCGTGACGGTGGTCTTGCCGACTCCGCCCTTGCGCGAGAGGACGGGGACGAAGCGCGCCCCGCCCGGAAGCGGGCCGGCGATGCGACGGTCCAGCGCCTTGCGGGCGCGGACCTTCTTGCTGTCGCCGAGGTTGATGCGGTGGCGGCTGAGCGAGTACACCAGCTGCTGCCACACGCCCTCGGGCTCGGCGCCGCTGAGCTGCCCGCGGTCGAGGAGCCGGTCGGCGGTGAGCAGGTCGGGGGTCTCGCGGTTCGGCTCGAACTCGCCGAGGCGCTTCGACGTGAGGTCGACGTCGTGCTGCGGCGGGTGCACGCGCTCGACGGCATGGGCGCGCTCGACGCGCGCGTGCGCTTCGGCGCTGTGCGCCTCGCGACGGGTCGTGGGCACCGCGCCCGTGAGCGGCACGGGCTCGCCGATCGGCGTGCTCACCGGGGCGGGCGGGGTCGTCGGCGCTTCGGATGCGGCGGCCTGCTGATCGGCCGGCGCGTCCTCGCCTTCGGCCTCGTCCGGCTCGTCCGGAGCGCTGTCGGGCGCGTCGGCCTCCGCGGCAGCAGGCTCGGCGCCGTCGCCGGTCGCGTCGGACCCGGCTCCGGGCGCGCCGGCGTGGATCGTCGCCGCACCCGCGCCGTCCTCGTCCGTGCTCTCCGGCCGGTTGTCGCCGGCGTCCTCGGCGGCGTCGTCGACGACGTCCGCGTCGTGCACGTCGGCCTCGGCCCCGGGCTCGGGCTCGGGCTCGTCGTCGGGGGGCGCCGCCTCCTCGAGGATGATGTCCCCCGTGGCGACCTCCTCGAGGGGCACGTCGTCGACGACCTCGTCCTCGGCGAGATCCTCGTCGTCGTTCGCCGGCAGGTGCAGCTCGACACGCGCCGTCCGTGCCCCGAGGATGCCGATCCCGGCGGTGTCGACGTTCGTGGTGTCGGCGAGCAGGCCGTGCTCGGCCGGTTCGTCGGAATTCTCGTCGTGTCGATCGGGCGTCACTGCAGGTCTCCAAACGGGTCGGGCGCGCGGGGCCCCTTCCGCCAGACTACGGGGCGGGGCGGATGACGACCAAAAGGTCGCCCGCCTCCACCTGCTGCGTCGGGGCGATCGCGATCCGCTCGACGACGCCGTCGACGGGAGCCGTGATCGCGGCCTCCATCTTCATCGCCTCGATCGAGGCGACCGGCTGCCCGGCGGTGACGGCGTCGCCGACGGCGGTCTTGATCGTCACGGCACCCGAGAACGGCGCCGCGACCTGACCGGGGCGGGACGTGTCGGCGCGTTCAGCGCTGGCGGTCTGAACGGCGATCGAGCGGTCGCGCACGAACACCGGGCGCAGCTGCCCGTTGAGCGTCGTCATGACGGTGCGCATGCCCTTCTCGTCGGCATCGCCGACCGCCTCGAGGCCGACGTAGAGCTGCACGCCCTTCTCGATCTCGACCACGTGCTCACCGCCGGGCACGAGGCCGTAGAGGTAGTCCGACGTGTCGAGCACGCTCAGGTCGCCGTACGTCTCCCGCGCCTGCTCGAAGTCGCGCGTGGGTCCCGGGAAGAGCAGGCGGTTCAGGCGCGCGCGGCGCTGCGCCGACGTGCCCGCGAGAGCCGCGCCATCCGCGTCGGTGAGCGGCGTGAGCCCCGTCTTCACCTCGCGCCCCGCGAGGACGCGGGAGCGGAAGGGCTCGGGCCAGCCGCCCGGCAGGTCGCCGAGCTCGCCGGCCATGAACGACACGACCGAGTCGGGCACGTCGTACTTCTCGGGGTGCGCGGCGAAATCGGCCGGGTCGGCCTTGACGGCGGCGAGGTGCAGGGCGAGATCGCCCACCACCTTCGACGACGGCGTCACCTTGGGCACGCGGCCGAGGATCTCGTTGGCCGCGGCGTACATGTCCTCGATGAGCTCGAAGTCCTCCGCGAGGCCCAGCGCGATCGCCTGCTGGCGCAGGTTCGACAGCTGGCCGCCGGGGATCTCGTGGTGGTAGACACGGCCGGTGGGGCCGGGCAGTCCCGACTCGAACGGCCGGTACAGGTGGCGCACCGCCTCCCAGTAGGGCTCGAGGTCGGACACGGCGGCGAGGTCGAGGCCGGTGTCGCGCTCGGTGTGGGCGAGGGCGGCGACGAGCGCCGACAGCGACGGCTGGCTCGTCGTGCCCGACATCGGCGCTGCGGCGGCGTCCACCGCATCCGCCCCCGCCGCCGACGCCGCGAGCAGCGTCGCGAGCTGCCCGCCCGCGGTGTCGTGCGTGTGCACGTGCACGGGGAGGTCGAAGCGCTCGCGGAGCGCGGTGACGAGCCGGGCCGCCGCCGCGGGGCGCAGCAGCCCGGCCATGTCCTTGATCGCGAGCACGTGCGCGCCGGCCTCGACGATCTGCTCGGCGAGGCGCACGTAGTAGTCGAGGGTGTAGAGGTCTTCGCCCGGGTCGAGCAGATCGCCGGTGTAGCAGACCGCGACCTCCGCGATCGAGCGGCCCGTCGCGCGTACCGCGTCGATCGCGGGGCGCATCTGGGCGACGTCGTTGAGGGCGTCGAAGATGCGGAAGATGTCGACGCCGGCGTCGGAGGCCTCGGCGACGAACGCGTCGGTGACCTCGGTCGGGTAGGGCGTGTAGCCGACCGTGTTGCGCCCGCGCAGCAGCATCTGGATCGCGATGTTCGGCATCGCCGTGCGCAGCGCGTCCAGCCGCTCCCACGGGTCCTCGGCCAGGAAGCGCAGCGCAACGTCGTAGGTGGCACCGCCCCACGCCTCGACCGACAGCAGCTGCGGCGTGAGCCGGGCGACGTAGGGCGCGACGGTCACGAGGTCCTTCGTGCGCACGCGCGTGGCCAGCAGCGACTGGTGCGCGTCGCGGAAGGTCGTCTCGGTCACCGCGAGCGCGGTCTGCGCGCGCAGGGCCCGCGCGAACCCCTCGGGTCCGAGCTCCTCGAGACGCTGACGCGAGCCCGCCGGCGCGGGTGAGACGACGTCGACGGCGGGGAGCTTGAGGCGCGGCTCCACGCGGCCGGGCCGCTCGCCGTGCGGCTTGTTGACCGTGGTGTCCACGAGCCACGACAGCACCTTCGTGCCGCGGTCCTTGGATTCGCGGCCCCGCAGCATCTCCGGACGCTCCTCGATGAAGGACGTGCTCAGGTCGCCGACCACGAATGCGGGATCGTCCAGCACCGCCTGGAGGAAGGGGATGTTCGTCGATACGCCGCGGATGCGGAACTCCGCGAGCGCGCGGCGGGCGCGCGCGACCGCGGCCGGGAAGTCCCTGCCACGGCACGTGAGCTTCGCGAGCATCGAGTCGAAGTGCGGGCTGACCTGCGAGCCGGCGGCCGTCGTGCCGCCGTCCAGGCGGATGCCGGCGCCGCCGGGCGAGCGGTACGTCGTGATCTTGCCGGTGTCGGGGCGGAAGCCCTGCGTGGGGTCCTCCGTCGTGATGCGGCACTGGAGGGCGGCACCGCGCAGCCGGATCTCCCCCTGCGTCAGGGCGAGGTCGGCGAGAGTCTCCCCCGCGGCGATGCGCATCTGCGACTGCACCAGGTCGACGTCGGTGACCTCCTCGGTGACCGTGTGCTCGACCTGGATGCGCGGGTTCATCTCGATGAACACGACCTCGCCCGCACGCGGGCCCGCCGTCTCCAGGAGGAACTCCACCGTGCCGGCGTTGACGTACCCGATCGAGCGGGCGAACGCCACGGCGTACCGGTGCAGCGCGTCGCGGACGTCGTCGTCGAGGTTGGGCGCCGGGGCGATCTCGATGACCTTCTGGTGGCGGCGTTGCACCGAGCAGTCGCGCTCGAACAGGTGCACGGTCTCGCCCGCGGTGTCGGCGAGGATCTGCACCTCGATGTGACGCGGGCGCTGCACGGCCTGCTCGAGGAACATGCGCGGGTCGCCGAACGCGCCCTGCGCCTCCCGCATCGCCTCGGCGAGCGCCGGGGCGAGCTCGGCCGCCGACTCGACGCGCCGCATCCCGCGCCCGCCGCCGCCGGCGACGGCCTTCGCGAAGAGGGGGAAGCCGATCTCCTCGGCCTGCGCGACGAGCGCGTCGATGTCGTCGGATGCGGCGGTCGAGCGCAGCACCGGGACGCCGGCTGAGACGGCGCGCTCCTTCGCGGCGACCTTGTTGCCGGCCATCTCGAGCACCTCGGCGGGCGGGCCGATGAACGCGATGCCGTGCGCGGAGGCGCGCTCGGCCAGCTCGGGGTTCTCGGACAGGAAGCCGTATCCGGGGTAGATGGCGTCGGCGCCGGACTCCCGCGCCACGCGGATGATCTCGTCCACGTCGAGGTACGCGCGCACGGGGTGGCCGCGCTCGCCGATCTGGTATGCCTCGTCGGCTTTGAGCCGGTGAAGCGAGAAGCGGTCCTCGTACGGGTAGACCGCGACCGTGCGCGCTCCCACCTCGTACGCGGCGCGGAAGGCTCGGATGGCGATCTCACCGCGGTTGGCGACCAGGATCTTGCGGAACATGCGCGACCTCGCAGGCGTCGGGCTGAGTGTGCTCTCAGCCTAGGGGACGGTAACGTAGACCTCCGTGCACGTACTCTCGGTGAGCTCCCTCAAGGGCGGCGTCGGCAAGACGACCGTCACGCTCGGGCTGGCATCCGCCGCCTTCGCCCGGGGCGTGCGCACCCTGGTGGTCGATCTCGACCCGCAGTCCGATGTGTCCACGGGCATGGACATCCAGGTCGCCGGGCGCCTGAACATCGCCGACGTGCTGGCCAATCCGCGTGAGAAGGTCGTGCGTCAGGCCATCACCTCCAGCGGCTGGGCCAAGGTGCACCCCGGCACGATCGACGTGCTCATCGGCAGCCCGTCGGCCATCAACTTCGACGGTCCGCACCCCAGCGTGCGCGACGTGTGGAAGCTCGAGGAGGCCCTCGCCACGATCGAGGCCGACTACGACCTCGTACTGATCGACTGCGCGCCGTCGCTGAACGCGCTCACGCGCACCGCGTGGGCCGCGAGCGACCGGGTCATCGTCGTCACCGAGCCCGGCCTGTTCTCCGTCGCCGCCGCCGACCGGGCACTGCGTGCGATCGAGGAGATCCGCCGCGGTCTCTCCCCCCGCCTCCAGCCGCTGGGCGTCGTCGTGAACCGCGTGCGCCCGCAGTCGATCGAGCACCAGTTCCGCATCAAGGAGCTGCGCGACATGTTCGGGCCTCTCGTGCTGAACCCGCAGCTGCCCGAGCGCACGTCGCTGCAGCAGGCGCAGGGCGCGGCCAAGCCGCTGCACGTGTGGCCGGGCGACTCCGCGCAGGAGCTCGCGGCCGACTTCGACGCGCTGCTGGACCGCATCATGCGCACGGGTCGCATCCCGGTGCCGGGCGAGTCGGCGCGCGTCTGACGCGTCGCGTCCGCCGCGCGCAGCCGTCAGGCGGTGCGCTTCGCGCGGCGTGCAGCGAGCTCGTCGACCGGGTCGGGAGCGGTCGGGTCGAACTCGACGAGCGTCGACTCGACCTCGCGCAGCACCTTGCCGACGGCGATGCCGAACACACCCTGTCCGCGGCTGACGAGGTCGATGACCTCGTCGTTCGACGTGCACAGGTAGACCGAGGCTCCGTCGCTCATGAGCGTCGTGCCGGCCAGGTCGCGGATGCCCGCGGCCCGCAGCTGCTCGACGGCGGTGCGGATCTGCTGCAGGGAGATGCCGGTGTCGAGCAGGCGCTTGACGAGCTTCAGCACGAGGATGTCGCGGAAGCCGTACAGGCGCTGCGAGCCGGAGCCGCTCGCGCCGCGCACGGTCGGCTCGACCAGCTCGGTGCGCGCCCAGTAGTCCAGCTGCCGGTACGTGATGCCGGCGGCGCGGGCGGCCTGTGCGCCGCGGTACCCGACCTCGTCGTCCATCGCGGGCAGCCCGTCGGTGAACAGGAGGTCGGAGACGAACCGCGGTTCGCCGACAGCTTCGCCAGCAGTCATGCCGGGGTCCTCCTCACCGGATCGATATCTCCACGCTAGATCAGCCCTGGGCCTCGGGCAACGACATCCGCCCGGGCGCGTCGGCGTGTCGTCGCATCACGAATGCGTCACGAGAGCATGCGCTCGATGGCCTCACGCATGAACACGGCGCGCACGTCGTCCAGGCGCCGCGCGAGCTCGGGCGCGAGTTCGCCCGCGCGCCCGCGCGAGGCCGCGTCGGTGCGGCGCAGCAGGGTCGTGAGCGCGGACTCGATGAGCGCCGCCTCGCGCTGCGTGCTCTGACGCAGCGCCCGCAGGTGACGCGGCTCGATGCCGTGACGGTCGAGGGCGACGAGGGCGCGCAGCAGGCTGACGGTCGCCTCGGCGTACGACTCCGCGCCGACGATGACACCCGTGCTGATGGCGTCGTTGAGCAGCTGCGGCGCGGCGCCGGCCGCCGCCAGCAGCTCGTCGCGACGGTAGCGGCGCGCGGCGGGGACGATCGAGGGGATCGTGTGCGGCGGCGCGGGGTCGCGCCCCGCATCCACGTCTTCGAGGTAGTCGCGGATGACGGTGAGCGGCAGGTAGTGGTCGCGCTGCAGCGTGAGCGCGAGGCGCAGTCGCTCAAGGTCGGATGCGGAGAACTTGCGGTACCCCGACTCGGTGCGCGTGGGCGACACGATGCCCTGCACCTCGAGGAAGCGGAGCTTGCTGGAGGTGAGCGAGGGGAACTCGGGCGTCAGGCGCGCGAGCACCTGGCCGATGCTCAGCAGGCCCGCGGACGAGGCACGACCGCGGGCGGGGGATGCGGGCATCAGGCTTCGGCGGGCAGGTCGGCGGGCGACACGAAGAAGTTGAGGCGGAACTTGCCGATCCGCACCTCGGCGCCGTTGACGAGCTCGGAGCGGTCGACGCGCTCGCCGTTGACGTAGGTGCCGTTGAGGGAGCGCTGGTCGACGATGTCGAACCGCACGCCCTCGCGGGTGATCTCGGCGTGGCGGCGCGAGACCGTGACGTCGTCGAAGAAGATGTCCGCCTCGGGGTGGCGTCCGACCGTCGTCACGTCGGTGTCGAGGAGGTAGCGCGCACCGGCGGTGGGACCCGAGCGGACGATGAGCAGCGCGGCGCCGGACGGAAGGGCTCCGATCGCCTCGACCTCGGCCTCGCTCAGCTCGCTGCCGAAGGGCACGAAGGACAGGTCTGCATCGTGGCCGAAGGTCTGCGTCGTGTCGTGCGCGCGCACCTGCGACGTGCGCGCGTCGTCGCCTGCCCGCCGGATGTCATCCGGCTCCGGTCGACGTGTTCCGTCCACGAGTCCTCCTTCCACGCCCACCCTAGTCGATGGCCGTCTCGGCGCGGAGCCGCCCGACCGCCCGACCGACACGGGATCCGCACGCCGGTGTCGGCGTGCGTGCGCGTGTTGCGCCGTGTGTCGGCCCGCGGTGCGGCTGCCGGTCGCCCGGCCTAGCCTGGCGGGACTTCGAACCTACTGACAAGGAGTCCGCCGTGTCGAGTCCGTCCCGCCGTCGCCCGCCCCTCGAGGTGCCCGCGCGGGGGGCGTGCATGTGCGCGGTCGGCGAGGCGTGCACGTCGGCGGCGCGCGGCCATGCCCTGCACCTCATCCAGGACCGCCTGGCGTCGGCGACGCCGGCCGCGTGGGTCGACGCGCTCGTCGAGGAGGTCGACGCCGCCGTGTACGGCGTGCTGGCCGCCCGCGGCGGCCGCCGCAACGTCGCGCGCGTGGCGTGAAGTCCTCGGCGCCGGTCAGGCGGCGGCGATCATCGCGTCCTTGACGGCCATGCACGCGTCGGCGCACGCGCGGCACGCCTGGGCGCACATGTCGCACACGGCGCTCTCGGCGGCGTGCTCGCGGCATTCGTCCTCGCACGCCTGACACATCGCGATGCACGCGTCGAGCATCGCCATGAGCGCCGCCGGCGTCATGCCGCGCATCCGCAGCATCGCGCGCATCATCGTGTTGCACATGTCGGCGCAGTTCATGCAGGCCGGGGCACACGACATCAGCTCCATCGCGCACACCGTGCACGCCTGCTCGCACGCGGCCAGCGCGTCCAGGCAGGCGCGGACCACCTCGGCGTCCATCGCGGGCATGCCGGGCATGTCGCGCATCTCGGCGGTCATCGCGTCCATCATCCGCGCATCCATCGCGCACCTCCCTCGTCGGGGCGGGCAGGTGCGCCCGCCTGCCGTCATGCCAGGGCTCCCACCGCTCGCCGAGAACCCCCGGTTAGGCTCGTTCGGGTGACCCCGATCCGTTCCCGCTCCCGTCGCGCGCTCGCGGCGTTCCTGGCCGCCGCGGCCCTCGCCGCCACCGCCGTGCTCGCCGTGTCCGTCCCCGCCACCGCGCACGACCAGCTCGTCTCCACCGACCCGGCCGACGGCTCGACCGTGGCCGCGATGCCCGCCGAGGTGACGCTCACCTCCAACGCCGAGCTCCTCGGCGACGGCGGCAACGAGGTCGTCGTCACCGACGCCGCCGGCGCATCCCTTGCCGACGGCCCCGCGGTCGTCGACGGCGTGAACCTCCGCCAGCCCCTCACCGGAGAGGGCTCGGGCGCCATCACGGTGCAGTGGCGCGCGGTCTCCAGCGACGGTCACCCCATCTCGGGCCAGTTCGCCTTCACGGCGCCCGCCGCCGCGGCACCGACCCCCTCGGGCGAGCCGTCCACGACCCCCGAGCCGATGATGACGACGCAGTCGACGCCCGCGCCCTCCGCGACCGACGCGGCACCGGCCGGCTCCGACTCCCCCTCCCCCCTCCCGTGGATCATCGGCGGCGTGGTTCTGCTGGTCGTGGTCGCCGTCGTCGTGGTGCTCGTGGCCCGCCCGCGAGGCCCGGGGGCGGGCGCCGGGGGCGGCACCGGACGATAGGCTGGGAGCCATGCCTCACTACGACGTCGTCCTCCTCGGCGCGGGTCCCGGCGGGTACGTCGCGGCCATCCGCAGCGCACAGCTCGGCCTCTCCGTCGCCGTCATCGAAGAGAAGTACTGGGGCGGTGTGTGCCTGAACGTGGGCTGCATCCCCTCGAAGGCGCTGCTGCGCAACGCCGACCTCGCCCACACGTTCCACGCCCAGGCCGACCTGTTCGGCATCTCGGGCGACGTGCACTTCGACTTCGGGGCCGCGTGGGAGCGCAGCCGCAAGGTCGCCGAGACGCACGTCAAGGGCATCCACTACCTGATGAAGAAGAACAAGATCACGGAGTACGACGGCCGTGGCACGTTCGTGGACGCCCACTCGATCGACGTCGCGAAGAACGACGGCACCGTCGAGCGCGTGACCTTCGACAACGCGATCATCGCGACCGGCTCCACCGTGCGGCTGCTGCCGGGCGTGACCCTCAGCGAGAACGTCGTGACGTACGAGGAGCAGATCCTCGACCGCGAGCTGCCCTCCTCGATGGTCATCGTCGGCGCCGGCGCCATCGGCATGGAGTTCGCCTACGTCATGACGAACTACGGCGTGAAGGTCACGATCATCGAGTTCCTCGACCGCGCCCTCCCCAACGAGGACGTCGAGGTCTCGAAGGAGATCCAGCGCCAGTACAAGAAGTACGGCGTCGAGATCCTCACCTCCACGAAGGTCGAGTCCGTGCAGGACTCCGGCGACAAGGTCACCGTCACCTACACCGCGAAGGACGGCACCGCCGGCTCGATCGAGGCCGACCGCGTGCTCATGTCTATCGGCTTCGCGCCGCGCGTCGAGGGCTTCGGCCTCGAGAGCACCGGCGTGAAGCTCACCGAGCGCGGTGCGATCGCGATCGACGACAATATGCGCACGAACGTGCCGCACATCTACGCGATCGGCGACGTCACCGCGAAGCTCCAGCTCGCCCACGTCGCCGAGGCGCAGGGCGTCGTGGCCGCCGAGACGATCGGCAAGGCCGAGACGATGACCCTGGGCGACTACCGGATGATGCCGCGCGCGACGTTCTGCTCGCCGCAGGTCGCCTCGTTCGGTCTCACCGAGCAGCAGGCCCGCGACGCCGGCTACGACGTCAAGGTCGCGAAGTTCCCCTTCTCCGCGAACGGCAAGGCCAACGGCCTCGGCGAGCCGGTCGGCTTCGTCAAGCTGATCGCCGATGGTGAGCACCTCGAGTTGCTCGGCGGCCACATGATCGGCCCCGACGTGTCGGAGCTGCTGCCCGAGCTGACCCTCGCGCAGAAGTGGGACCTGACGGCGCTCGAGCTCGCCCGCAACGTGCACACCCACCCGACGCTGTCGGAGGCGCTGCAGGAGGCGTTCCACGGCCTGACCGGCCACATGATCAACATCTGATCACCCGCCCGACGCGAAACGGCGCCGCTCCCTCGGGGGCGGCGCCGTTTCGCGTGTCGGTCAGGCGCCGAGCGCGCGGCCGAGCTTCGAGTCGGATGCGGCGGGCCGGCCGCCGGCGGCCGCGACGGCCGCGTCGACCGCGGCGAACAGCGCGGCCACGCCCTCGGCGTCGGCGGGCGCGGCGGGGCCGAGCTCGACCTCCCACTCCCGCCACGCGCTCTCGCGTCCGCTGCGCTCGTCGCGCGCGCGGACGCGGTCGTCGACGAACTCCGCGACGAGACCGCCGTCGGGGCCGGTGAGGGCGTACGCGGTCCGCGTGTTGCGCACGCGCGCGAGCGGGGTGAACGGCGGCGACGCCCAGCGCGCGACGGCGGCGACCACCGCATCCGGTGCGACCGGGTCTCCCTCGGGCTCGGGACCCAGCGGCCACCCCCATTCGTGGCGCCCCCCCGCGGCCGAGACCTTCACGTGCCAGCCGGCGTCGGGGCCGCCCGTGCGGCGACGCACCGCGACGCCGGCGCGGGCGAGCGTCGCGTCGGGGGTGTCGATGTAGCGCGCGTCGAGCTCGCGCAGCTCCGCCTCCCCCACCGCGGCGACGCCGGGCAGGCTCGACCAGTCGGGAAGGGCGTGAGCGTCGTCGGCGTCGTACTTCCGCTCGACCTCGAGCGAGCGGTGGGGCTGCGCGTCGGCCGCGCTCACTCCAAGCGCCCGTCCTCGTTCGGGTTGATGTCCTCGGTCTCCTCGCCGAAGACGAAGGTGACCTGCGTGGGCCCGTCGTCATCGCCGGTGTTCTCGGCGTCTCCGGAGCGACGGTAGACGAGCTGCCCCTCGCCGTAGGGGACGATCAGCGAGTCGTCGGTGTCGTCTTCGAGCGGGATGACCTGGCCGTCCAGGGGGCCGCCGGTCAGTCGTGCGATAGCCATGGCGACAGCGTATCGCCGCCCCGACCCGCGCTCGGCGACCGCGTCCGTGTCACCTAGACTCGCGTGCGTGAAGGCCCTGCGAACGTTCACCGTCCGACCCGTACTCGCCCCCTCGCTCGCGCCGCTGGACCGGCTCGCGTCGAACTGGCGCTGGTCGTGGAGCCGCGCGACGCACGCGCTGTTCGCCGCGATGGACCCCGACACGTGGGTGGCGGTCGGTGAGAACCCGTCGCGCATGCTGGGCGCGCTCGGGCAGTCGCGGCTGGACGAGCTCGCCCGGGACGAGGACTTCGTCGCGCGCGTGCGGGACGAGGACGCGCGCCTCGAGGCGTATCTCACCGGCGAGCGCTGGTTCCAGCGGCTCGAGGAGCCCACGCCCCAGCACATCGCGTACTTCTCCCCCGAGTTCGGCGTGGACGGGTCGCTGCCGCAGTACTCCGGCGGCCTCGGCATCCTCGCCGGCGACCACCTCAAGAGCGCGTCCGACCTCGGTGTTCCGCTCACGGGCGTCGGCCTGTTCTACCGCGCCGGCTACTTCCGCCAGTCCATCGGCGACGACGGGTGGCAGCGCGAGAGCTACCCCGTGCTCGACCCGTACGGGCTCGGCCTCACCCTGCTGCGCGAGTCCGACGGCACGCCGGTCGAGGTCGCCCTCACCGTCACGGCCGGCCGCACGCTCTTCGCGCGTGTCTGGATCGCCGACATCGGGCGCATCCCCCTGCTGCTGCTCGACTCCGAGACACCGTCGAACAGCGAGGACCTGCGCCGCGTCACCGACCGGCTGTACGGCGGCGGCGGCGAGCACCGGCTCCTCCAGGAGCTCCTTCTCGGCGTCGGCGGCGTCCGGGCGCTCCGCGCGTGGTGCCGCGTCACCGGCCGCGTCGCGCCGGACGTGTACCACACCAACGAGGGCCACGCCGGGTTCCAGGGCCTCGAGCGCATGTCGGAGCTCATCACGGGCGACGCCCTCTCGTTCGACGAGGCGCTCGCGCAGGTGCGCGCCTCGACCGTGTTCACCACGCACACGCCGGTGCCCGCGGGCATCGACCGCTTCCCCCGCCAGCTCGTCGCCGACTACCTCGCCGCCGACCTGTTCCCGGGGCTCGACCCGGCGCGCGCCCTCGAGCTGGGCGTGGAGTCGTACCCCGGCGGCGACGCGAGCGTGTTCAACATGGCGGTCCTCGGGCTTCACCTCGGGCAGCACGCGAACGGCGTCTCGCTCCTGCACGGCGAGGTCAGCCGCACGATGTTCGGCCCGCTGTGGCCGGGCGTCGACACCGACGAGGTTCCCATCACGTCGATCACCAACGGCGTGCACGCCCCGACGTGGGTGCACCCCGCGCTCAAGTCGCTCAGCGAGCGCGCCTTCGGCGACGCCCTCACGACCGAGCACGACTGGCGCGACCCCAACGCCGTCTCGGACGGCGAGCTGTGGGGCCTGCGCCGCCAGATGAAGGAGGAGCTCGTGTCGGAGGCCCGTCGCCGCCTGGCGGCCGCCGGCTCGACCGCCGGCGCGTGGGCAGGCGATGTGCTCGACCCCGACGTCCTCACGATCGGGTTCGCCCGCCGCGTCCCGACCTACAAGCGTCTGACGCTCATGCTCCGCGACCCCGGGCGCCTCACGCGGCTGCTCACCGATCCGCAGCGCCCGGTGCAGCTGGTGATCGGCGGCAAGTCGCACCCCGCCGACGACTCGGGCAAGCAGCTCATCCAGCAGCTGGTGCGCTTCAGCCGCGACCCCAAGGTGCGGGCGCGCATCGTGTTCCTCCCCGATTACGACATCACCCTCGCGAAGACGCTCTACCCCGGATGCGACGTGTGGCTGAACACGCCCGTGCGTCCGCTCGAGGCGTCGGGCACGTCGGGGATGAAGGCGGCCCTGAACGGCGCGCTGAACCTGTCGATCCTCGACGGCTGGTGGGACGAGTGGTTCGACGGCCGCAACGGCTGGGCGATCCCGACCGCCGACACCGCCACGAGCGACGCCGAGCGCGACGACCTGGAGGCCGCGGCGCTGTACGACCTCATCGAGCACCAGCTCGTGCCGGCGTTCTACGACCGCGAGGGCGACATCCCGGTCGGCTGGCTCGATCGCGTGCGACACACCATGACGGTGCTCGGCGGCAAGGCCACGAGCGACCGGATGGTGCGCGAGTACGTGACGCGTCTGTACGCCCCCGCGGCCCAGAACGCCCACGCGCTGGCGGATGCGGACCACGCCGCAGCCCGCGACCTCGCCGCCTTCGTCGCCCGCGTGCGCGCGGCGTGGCCAGGCGTGCACGTCGTGAGCGTCGACGTCACCGGCGTGCCCGACCAGGCCCGCGCGGGCGAGCTCGTGCACGTGCGCGCGCACGTGCAGCTGGGGGGCCTCGCCGCCGACGACGTCGCTGTGCAGATCGTGTCCGGACGCGCGGACTCCGACGGCGAGATCGTCGACGACCGCACCGTGCAGGCGCTCGCCCCGACGGGCGAGGAGGACGGAGCCACGGTGTTCGAGGGCGAGCTGTCGCTCGCCCTGACGGGCCCCTTCGGAGTCGCGGTGCGCGCCGTGCCGCAGCATCCGCACCTCGTCTCCCCCGTCGAGCTCGGCCTCGTGACGTTCGCGTCGTGATCGCGCCGTGAGCGCGTCGGAGCATGGACGTGCCGTGACGCGGCCGTTCGTGCTGCTCGCGACACGCGCGGAGAGCGCGCCCGCCGACGAGGAGTACGCGCTGTTCCTGCGGTTCAGCGGGCTCGAGCCCCACGAGCTGCGGCGGGTGCGGCTCGAGTCCGAGCCGATGCCCGACCTGCGTTTCGACGACATCTCGGGCATCCTCGTGGGCGGCAGCCCCTTCAACGCGTCGGACCCGCCGGAGCGCAAGTCGGACGTGCAGCGGCGCGTCGAGGCGGAGTTCGCGGCGGTGCTGGATCGCGTCGTGGCCGAGGACTTCCCCTTCCTCGGAGCGTGCTACGGCGTCGGCACGCTCGGAACGCACATCGGCGCCCGGATCGACGGCACGTACGCCGAGCCGATCAGCGTCGTGCCGGTGAGCACGACGGCAGCGGGCCGCGTCGATCCCCTGCTCGCCGGGATGCCGGAGAGCTTCGAGGCGTTCGTCGGCCACAAGGAGGCGGTGACCGCTCTGCCGCAGACCGCGGTGCTGCTCGCGTCCTCGCCGGCGTGCCCCGTGCAGATGTTCCGCGTCGGGTCCAACGTGTACGCGACGCAGTTCCACCCCGAGCTCGACGTGGACGGCATCACCACCCGCATCCACGCGTACGCGGGATTCGGATACTTCGCCCCCGACGAGCGCGACCTCACCCTCGCGGCGGTGCGGCGCGCGCCCGTGACCGAGCCGGCGCGGATCCTCCGGAACTTCGTCGACCGCTACGCGCGCTGAGCGCGCGACACGCGCGCGACCGGCACGGGTCCGGTGACCGCAGGGCGCGCTCGCGCGAGCGCGGGACCCAGGCCCAGGTCGACCAGGCGCACGTCACCCGCGAGCTCCGGGCCGCGACCCCGGACGAGACCGGCCTTGACCGCGCCGAACGTGACGGTGACGTCGGCACGGAGCACGACGTCGTCGGCGGCGCCGTCGTCGGGGTGCAGGCCGCTCGGCAGATCGACGGCGATCACACGGCGACCGGTGCCGTCGGCATCGCGCAGGGCCTCCACCACCGCCCGCGCGGCGCCGCGCAGCCGTGGGTCGGCGGATGCACCGATGCCGAGGATGCCGTCGAGGATCAGCGCGTACCCCTCCGGCGCGCGACAGACGTCGCCAGCGTCGCGCAGCACCGCTCCGGCGCCGAGCGCCTCGGCGAGCGCCGCACGGTGGACGCGGTCGGACGTCAGGACGATCTCGACGGACCGCCCGTCGTCGGCGAGGGACGCCGCCGCGAAGAGGGCGTCACCGCCGTTGTCGCCGGCCCCGGCGAGCACGAGCACCGAGCCCGCCGCGCTCGTCTCCTCGCGCGCGATGTCGGCGAGAGCCGTCGCCGCCCGACGCATGAGCGGCTCTCCGACCGCGAGGAGCGGAGCCTCGGCCGCGCGCACGGCCGCCGCGGTGTAGGCCGATGTCAGCGCCGACTCGCTCATGCCGTCACGCTACTCCGCGCCGACCGCGCCGGAGGCGGGGTTGCCGCGCAGGCTAGGAGGCGGTAACCCGCAGGACCGGGGCGCTCGGCGCGGACGGCGCGTCGACCTGCACTCCCACGCGCACGGCTTGACCCGCTGCGAGCGGCCCTGCCCAGCCCGCGCCCGTGCACGTGATGACCCCGGCCGCGAGACGGCAGTCCATGCCCCACGCGTTGACGATGCCGGTGGCGCCCGGCGACGCCCACGACACCGTCCAGCCGCGCACGGCGCGGTCCGCGGTGACGGACAGTTCGGCCACGTAGCCCGCGCCCCAGGCGCTCTGCAGCATCCACTGCGCGCGCACGCCCGTCGTCGAGGGGCTCGGCGGGGTCGTCGGCGTGGGCGTGGCCGACGGCGACGTGGTCGGCTTGGGCGTGGCCGTCGGCGACGCGGTCGGCTTCGGCGTCGGCGAGGTCGTCGGCTTCGGCGTGACCGTCGGCTTCGGCGTGGTCGTCGGCTTCGGCGTGGTCGTCGGCTTCGGCGTGGCCGTCGGCGAGGGAGACGCGGCCGGCCCGGCTGCGCCGAGCAGCGGCGCGAGGGCGGCGAGCTTCGCCGACTGCGGCGTGCGCCAGTCGTCGGCGACGAGGCCGCCGGTGTCGCCGCTGTTGGGGTTGAACGACCAGTAGATGAAGCCCATGCGCTTCTGCGACAGGTACGACACGAGAGTCGCGAGCCACTGGCGGTCGGAAGCCGTCTCGAGCTTCGTGCCGAACTCCCCCAGGAGCACCGGCGCGATGCCGCGCGTCTGCAGGTAGCCCCAATTGCGCTCCCACACCGCGGGCAGGTTCGCGGGGTAGTCCGCCGCGCCGAACCAGCTCTGCGCGTAGACGCTCGCGGGGTAGTCGTGCGGCGAGTAGACCAGACGGCCGGGCACGTTCAGCTGCACGGGGGCCGACGCCGCGCCCGCGAGCCCGCCGCCCCACCAGGTCGACGATCCGTCCGGCTGACGTTCGACGCCTTCGACGATGATGAGCAGCCGCGGATTGACCGCGAGGACGGCGTTGCCCGCGCGGGTGGCGGCCGCCCGCCAGTCGCGCGTCGCGTCGCCGCATCCCCAGCACGCCGGACCGTGGGGCTCGTTGTGGAGGTCGACGCCGATGACCGTCGGGTCGTCGCGGTAGCGGGTCGCGAGCATGCGCCAGTCGTCGATCCACCGCTGCTCGCTGAAGCGGTCGGTGTACCAGAGCTCGGACTGGGCGCCGGAATCGGGGCGGTGGCGGTCGAGGATGACCTTCAGCCCGTGCGTCCGCGCGCTCGCGACCACGGCGTCGAGCACCTGCAGCGGCGTCTTCCCGACGAGGGCCGGATTCGCGTTCGCGTCGATCGAGGAGGTCGACGACGCGGCGAGGCACTCGTTGGAGAACGGCACGCGGAGGGTGTTGAAGCCGAACGACGCGATCTGGGCCATGCCCGCGTCCAGCGCGATCGTCCACAGCCCGTGCGGGGCGCAGTTGGAGGTCTCGAGGCCGAACCACGAGGCGCCCTTCACGACGAACGGCGTGCCGTCGTCGGCGAGGATCGATGCGCCGGAGGTGTGCAGCCACCCCGAGGGCGCCGCTGTCGCGGTGGGCGCCGCGACGGCGCTCATCAGCGCGAGCGCGACGGCGGCTGCCGCCGCGGTCGCGCGGGTCCGCCATCGTCCGCGCACATCGCCCCCTCGGGCGCCATGTTAGCGCCCCGTGCCGCCCGAACCGGTACGCGCATGCAGCGCCGCGTCGCGCTCGTCCTGCTCCGCGGCCCGCGCCGCCGCCAGCTCGCCCGACGCGGCGGCCACGGCCCGCTCGGCCTGCCGCACGCGGAACTGGGCGAGCGTGGATGCCCCGAACCGCGCGTGCACGCGGTCGGCGTCCTCTTCCGTGCCGACCACGACGTACGCGGCGGCGATGAGGATCACCTGGCTCGACAGGTTCAGCCACAGCAGCAGCGCGATGAGCGACGCGAAGGTCGCCAGCAGCGGGTTCGACGCGGCGCCGCCCACGAACAGCCCCGACAGCTGCTGCAGGACCGTGAGGCCGAGCCCGCCGAGCATCGCACCCGCCCACAGCGTGCGCGCCCGGGGACGGATGCCGGCGAGGAAGCGGATGCTCGCCGCGACGACGACCGTGTCGAGGAGGAAGACGACGACCGCCGAGGCGAGCCACGTGCCGAACGCCACGAGGGGCGTGTCGCGGTCGAACCCGAGCCATCCGGTGACGAGGTCGAGTCCCGCCGTGGCGAGGAACGTGGCCGCCGCCGCCGCGATCAGGCCGACGCCCAGCGCGATGGCCAGCACGAGATTGCGCAGCAGCACCCACACCCACAGGGTGTCGTCGCCGACCTTGCCCGCGATCGTGCGCAGCGCGTTGCGCAGCGACCCCACGGCACCGATCGCGGCGCCGACGAGGCCCACGACCGACACGACACCCGCGATCGTGAACTCCTGTGGTGCTCGGACCTCGTCCACGTCGATGACCGACGCGATGCCCGGGATCGCGGCGTTCAGCGCGTCGGTGAGCGCGTCCATCGCGGCGGGGTTTCCCGCGAGCCAGATCGCCGCGATCGAGAAACCCAGGAGGACGCCCGCGAAGAGCGAGAACAGCGTGCGGTACGTCACCGAGTCGGCCAGCATCGGGCCGCGCGCGCCGCTGTAGACGAGGAAGGCGCGCACCGGCCGTCGCGCGAGGAGCCACGCGATGACGCGGGCGAGCATCGTGTTCGGCATGCCGCCACGCTAGCGAGCGGGCCGCCCGCCCCAGCGGGGCTTGACGAGCACGAGGAGCCCGGGCGGCTGCCGGACCCCGTCACCCGGCCGCGGCGACGCCGACCGCGATCCCCGCCCACGCACCCGCCAGCAGGAACGGACCGAACGGGATGGCGTCGGACCGGCGGGCGCGTCGGAGGGCGAGGAGCACGAGGGCGGCCACGCCGCCGAGCACGAACGCCGAGGCGGCGCCCACCACCGCGGCCTCGAGACCGAACCAGCCGGTGTGCGCGCCGACCACGCCGGCGAGCTTGACGTCGCCGCCGCCCATGGCGCCGGGGCGCAGCATCCGCAGGGCGAAGAAGAACGCGAACAGGCCGAGCGCGCCGACGACGACGCCGATGAGCCGTGCCGGCGTGCCGGCGAGGAGGGCCGCGGCCGTGAGCAGGGCGCCGACGACGGGGTACCCCGGCAGCACGAGGCGGTCGGGCAGGCGGTGCGTGCGCGCATCGACGACGGCCAGCACCGCGGACTGGACGGCGAAGGCCGCGTACGCGACGACGACGCACACGGCGGCGGCGGTCGCGGGCGCGCTCATGTCACGCGTCGAGGATGTCGAGCCGGACGTGCAGTGGGTCGTCCTCGACGAGGCCCTCGGCATCGCGCACGGCTCGCTTGAGGGGCAGCGAGTAGCGGCCGTCCGTGCCGGGGAACACCGATGTGCGCCACCTGCTCCCCCCCACCGACGCCTCGACCCGTACGGCGCCGAAGCCCCGGGCGAACGGCGCCACCACCTCGGCGATGGCCGCGCTGAACTCCTCCGGGACGCTTGCGAAGTACCAGTCCGAATCCTGCCGCGCCTGCCACCGGTACACGGTGCTGTCGAACTCGATGCGCACGCCGCTCCTTCCGTCCGGCTCACACCGTACCCGTCGCGGCGCGACGCCGCGGGCGTGCCGTGGATCCTGGGGATGACGGATCAGCGGATGACGACGGGGGTGCCCGCCGGCAGCTGCGCGAGCCGGTCGATCGCCTCGGCCGACAGGCGCAGGCAGCCGTTGGAGATCGGGCCCGTCCGGGTGTCGTGGTAGTGGAAGGCCGTGACGGCGACCGACGCGCCGCCGAATCCGTCGAGCGTCGGCGACTGCACCCCGAGGTACACGAGCGCGTGGCCGCGCGTGTAGGTGAGGGACGGCTCGACGCTCGTGAGCATCACGAACGTGCGGCCCCGCGGCGTCGGCGTGCGGTCGGTGCCCCACGCGAAGTCGTCGGCGACGCGCTCCCGTGTGCCGTCGCGGTGGACGACGTCGATGGTTCGGGCGGCGATGTCGACGTCGATCTGCGCGTCGACGGTCGCGGTGGTCACATCCTGCGCGCGCACCCACCCGGTGAGCTGGCCGGGATTCCCCGCCGACGGGACGGCCTCACGGCCGGACACCAGCACGCGCACCCAGTGCGTCGTGCGTTCGATCACCGGCACCGTCGTGCCGCCGTACACGTTCTCGCGCGGGAGAGCCGCGACCGGCGGCGCCCCCGGGGTCGCGAACACGGGCACGAGGTCGGCGTTCGCGGAGACGACCTCGCCCGACATCGCCCCGGTCGGGTCGTCATCGACCGGCAGCGCGGAGATGAGTGAGTACACGTCGATGCGAGGCAGCCCGTCCAGCGGGTACGCCGTAGCGTCGGCGGCCGGTCCGGTCTCGGTCGGCGTCGGGGAGGGTGTGGCGACCGGCGTCGGCCTCGACGACGCCGTCGGCGGGGCGGCGGGGGCGGCCGCCGCAGGGGGCCGGTTCGCGAGCGCCCACACCGTGATCGCGCCGGCGACGACGAGCGCGGCCGCGATCGACATCGCGACGATCGTCCGCGTGCGGCGGGCGGGGCGGGAGGGCGTGGTCACCCCTCCATCGTGCGGGGCGCAGCGCCCGCGATCAACCGGGAGCCCGCCGCATCCTCACGCCAGCAGCCCCGCCGCCCGCGCGGGTGCGGCGTACGCGGCCGCGAGGGAGGCGACCGTGTCGTGGGCGTTGAGGCCGCTGGGGTTGGGCAGCACCCACGTCGGCACGCCGCCGACCTCGTGCTCCTGGCGGCCCGCCGCCGCCTTCGGGAAGCCGAACCCCTGCCGGTACGCCGTCACCCCCACGATCGCGACGACCTGCGGCCGCCACCGCGCGACGTCGGCCGCGACGCGCACGGCGCCCTCGCGCAGCTCGTCGTGAGAGAGCTCGTCGGCGCGCGCGGTCGCCCGGCGCACGAGGTTCGTCACCCCGATGCCCGCACCGAGGATCATGGCGCGATCGGCCGCGTCGAGGCCGTCGGCGAACGCGGGCACCCGCGGCAGGATGCCGGCCGCCGCGAGCGCCGGCCAGAAGCGGTTGCCCGGATGCGCGAACGGCGTCAGGGTGGCTGCGGTCCACAGACCCGGGTTGATGCCGACGAAGATCAGCCGCGGCGCATCCGGCATGAGGTCGGGGATCGTCGCGTCGCGGAAGGATTCCAGCTCGGCGCGGGTGAACCGGCGCGTCACCACTGCGGGTGGATGCTCGCGCGCAGCTTCTCGTCGTACACGCGGTGCACCGCGTCGTCGAATCCCGCGAGCGCCCCGTCGCCCACGAGGGCTGCGGCGGCGGCGTTGGCCTCCGCCTGCCGCGTGTTGCGCGCCCCCGGGATGACGCTCGCGACGCCCGGCTGCGACGCGATCCACGCGAGGGTCGCCGCGGGCAGCGACACGCCCGCCGGAAGGGCGGCCTCGAGCTCGCGCGCCGCCGCGAGTCCCGTCTCGTAGTCCACGCCCGAGAAGGTCTCGCCGCGGTCGAACGCCTCGCCGTGCCGGTTGTAGCTGCGGTGGTCGTTCTCCGCGAACGTCGTGTTCTCGCTGTATTTCCCCGACAGGAGCCCCGACGCGAGCGGCACGCGCGCGAAGATCGCCACCCCCGCCGCATCCGCCGCCGGCAGCACCTCGTCCAGCGGCTTCAGCCGGAACGGGTTGAAGATGATCTGCACGTTCGTCACATGCGGGCGGGAGATCGCAGACAGGGCCTGGTCGGCGGTCTCGACCGACACCCCGTACGCGGCGATCGCGCCGTCGGCGACGAGCGCGTCCAGCGCGTCGTAGGTCGCATCGTCGTCGATGACCGCGCTGGGCGGGCAGTGCAGCTGGACGAGGTCGAGCGTGTCGACGCCCAGGTTGCGGCGGGAGCGGTCGGTCCACGCGCGGAAGTTCTCGGGGGTGTAGTTCTCGGGCTCCTGCGCCATCCGGCGCCCCATCTTGGTCGCCACGGTGATGCCGCTGCCGGGCCGCAGCGACAGGAATCGCCCGATGATCGACTCGCTCCGCCCGTCGCCGTAGACGTCGGCGGTGTCGAAGAGCGTGACCCCGGCGTCG
Organism: Microbacterium sp. 10M-3C3; assembly: GCF_003931875.1. Classification (NCBI taxonomy): domain Bacteria; kingdom Bacillati; phylum Actinomycetota; class Actinomycetes; order Micrococcales; family Microbacteriaceae; genus Microbacterium; species Microbacterium sp. 10M-3C3. Next base: position 2,247,424 of record NZ_CP034245.1, read on the forward strand.
GCCGAGGCGCCGAGGACGTCGAGAGCCTCCTCCTCCGTGACATCGCCCCAGTCGGCGCCGAGCTGCCACGTGCCGAGTCCGACGACCGAGACGGATCGGCCGGTGCGGCCGAGGGTGCGCTGCTGCATGGTGTTCCTTCCGAACGGATGCCTCGACCATGCCACATCCGCGCGCCGGTGTGGTTCGGCCGCCGGTCGTCCGGTGCCGGATGCGGCGAGCGGGATGCCGCGGCGCGCCGTAGCCTGGGAGGATGACCCCCGAGGACTCCCCCGCCGTCGCCGACGCTCCCGAATCGACCGACGCGGATGTCGACGGCGCGACGGAGACGTTCTCCTCCCTCGGCCTGCACCCCGCGGTGCTCAAGGCGCTGGAGGACGTCGGCTACGAGACGCCGTCGGCGATCCAGGCCGCGACCATCCCGCCCCTGCTCGCGGGTCGCGACGTCATCGGCATGGCGCAGACGGGCACCGGCAAGACGGCGGCGTTCGCGCTCCCGATCCTGTCGCACCTGGACGCGGGGCGGCACGCGCCTCAGGCGCTCGTCCTCGCGCCGACGCGCGAGCTGGCCCTGCAGGTGTGCGAGGCGTTCGAGCGGTACGCGTCGCACCTGCGCGGCGTGACGGTGCTGCCGATCTACGGCGGTCAGGGCTACGGCACGCAGCTGTCGGCGCTGCGCCGCGGCGTGCAGGTGGTCGTGGGCACGCCCGGGCGGATCATGGACCACCTCGCGAAGGGCACCCTCGACCTGTCGGAGCTGCGCTTCCTCGTCCTCGACGAGGCTGACGAGATGCTCCGCATGGGCTTCGCCGAAGACGTCGAGTCGATCCTGGCCGAGACGCCCGCGGACAAGCAGGTCGCCCTGTTCTCCGCGACCATGCCGGCGCAGATCCGCCGGATCTCGCAGCAGTACCTGCGCGACCCGGAGGAGATCACGGTCACGACGAAGACCGCGACCTCGGCGAACATCGCACAGCGCTACCTCGTGGTGTCGTACCCGCAGAAGGTCGACGCCCTCACGCGCATCCTCGAGGTGGAGAACTTCGAGGCGATGATCGTGTTCGTCCGCACCAAGAACGAGACCGAGACCCTGGCCGAGAAGCTGCGGGCGCGCGGCTATACGGCCGCCGCCATCAGTGGCGATGTCGCGCAGGCGCAGCGCGAGAAGACGGTCAACCAGCTGAAGGCGGGCAAGCTCGACATCCTGGTCGCCACCGATGTCGCCGCGCGCGGCCTCGACGTCGAGCGCATCAGCCACGTCGTGAATTTCGACCTGCCGATCGACACCGAGTCGTACGTGCACCGCATCGGCCGCACCGGGCGCGCGGGCCGCACAGGCGACGCGATCAGCTTCGTCACACCGCGCGAGCGCCGGATGCTGACCAACATCGAGCGCGCGACCCGTCAACCGCTCACGCAGATGGCGCTGCCCACCGCCGAGGACGTCAACGCGACGCGGCTCACGCGCTTCGACGAGGCGATCACCGCCGCCCTCGGGCAGACGGAGCGCATCGATCGCTTCCGCGACATCATCGCGCACTACGTGGAGCACCACGACGTTCCCGAGGCCGACGTGGCCGCCGCCCTCGCCGTCGTGGCGCAGGGCGACACGCCCCTTCTCCTCGACCCGGAGGCCGACCGCGCGGAGAGCTTCGACGAGCGACCGGCCCGCCGTGTGCGCGAGGGCGGCGAGCGCACCGACCGTCCGCAGCGCCGCGGCCGCCCGTCGCAGTCGCACCTGGTCGCCTACCGGCTGGCGGTCGGCAAGCGCCAGCGCGTCGAGCCGCGGCAGATCGTCGGTGCCCTCGCGAACGAGGGCGGGCTGCGCCGCGAGGACTTCGGCCGCATCGACATCCGCCCCGACTTCTCGCTCGTCGAGCTGCCCGCCGACCTCCCCGACGACGCGCTCAACCGTCTCAGCGGCACGCGCATCGGCGGCAAGCTCATCGAGATGCGTCGCGACACCGGCGGCCCCGCACGCCGGGGCTCATCCGACCGCGACGGCGACCGCCGGGAGCGCAAGCCCCGCCGCTGACCTAGACGGCGGCGGACTGGCGCGGGCGTCAGGCGTGCTCGCCGCGCGCGGAATTCAGGCCCACCGGTCGATCGGCGCCCGTTAGGCCCCGAAGAGGCCGGATTCTCCTGAATTCCGCGCGCCGACGACCGGCGGCCCGGCCGCGCATCCGCGTGCGGGAATGCGTCGCGGAGAGGCCCGGTTCGACTCCGGTATGAAGGCGATCGTCTACTCCTCCCCCGGCCCGTCGTCCGTCCTGTCGCTCGTCGAGCGCGAGGTGCCCGAGCCCGGGCCGGGCGAGGTGCGTGTGCGCGTGGCCGTGTCGGGCGTGAACCCGACCGACTGGAAGGCGCGCGCGGGCAGCGGCCGGGCGCTCGCGTTTGCGGAGAACGTGCCGAATCAGGACGGTGCGGGTGTCGTGGATGCGGTCGGCGACGGCGTCGACGCTGTCGCGGTCGGCGATCGCGTGTGGGTGCAGCTCGCCGCGCACGAGCGGCCGACCGGCACCGCGCAGGAGTACACGGTCGTGCCGGTCAGCCGCGCCGTCCGTCTCCCCGACGGCATCGACTTCGCGACCGCTGCGAGCCTCGGCGTCCCCGCCGTGACGGCGCACCGCGCGCTCACGGTGCACGAGGACGGTCCCGCGCGGCTGTCGCGCGGCGCGCTCGACGGGCGAACCGTGCTGGTGCAGGGCGGCGCGGGCGCCGTCGGACACGCCGCCATCCAGCTCGCTCGCTGGGCCGGCGCGACCGTCCTCGCGACGATCAGCTCCGAGCGCAAGGCGCAGCTCGCCCGCGCGGCCGGCGCGCACGAGACGATCGACTACACGCAGGAGGACGTCGCCGCCCGCATCGAGGAGCTCGCCCCCGGCGGCGTCGACCACATCGTGGAGGTGTCGATCGCGCGCAACGCGGCGCTCGACGCCCAGATCGCGGCGAACCACGCCGTCATCGCGTACTACGCCGACGACGGCGGCGACGCCTTCTCGATGCCGGTGCGCCCGTCGTTCGCGAAGAACGTGCGCGTGCAGGGAGTGCTGCTGTACACCGTCGGGGATGCGGCGCTGGAGGCTGCCGCGGCCGACCTCACCGCGGCGCTGCAGGACGGAGCGCTGCCGGTCGGTGAGGACGCGGGCCTGCCGCTCACGTGGTTCCCGCTCGAGGAGACCGCCGCCGCGCATGATGCCGTCGAGGATGCGACGGTCGGGAAGGTGCTCATCCGGGTCGCCGACCTCTGACGCGCGCGGCGCCACCTCCGACGCCGGTCAGTCGGTGCGGCGGTCGTGGGCGTGGCGGGCGAGGCTGCGGCCGTAGCGCTCCGTCAGCTGCACCATGAGGTCGGGGGTGTCGCGGTCGAGTCCGAAGACGTATCCCGGGAAATCGAGCTCGCGCTGTGCGGCCCAGATCTCCTCGTGCCGCTCGTTGAAGACGCGCGTCCCGGTGGCGAGGAACACCTCGTCCTCCACCGTCGCACCCGACAGCCTCGCCATGGGCCCCACGAGCACGTGGTCGCCGATGTGCACGGGATTCGTCGCGGTCGCGCGGATCAGGGCGTTCTCCATGACGATCACGTTCGTGCCGAGCGTCACCGCGCCGCCCTCCGATGTGATGACGGCGCCGTGCAGGATCTGACATCCGCCGCCGATCTCGACGTCGCCGCTGATGACGGCGCTCGGCGACACGACGGCGTCGGGATGGATGCGGGGCCGGACCCCGAGGTGCTCGAATTCCACGACCCCTCCTCGCGTGCGGTGCCGCCAGGCTAGCGCGCGGGTCGGGCGCCGAGCGCTCGGATCATCTCCTTCAACTCGGCGACCTCCGTGCGCAGCGCCTCGACTTGCGACTCCGTCGCCACGGCCGCCGCATCGGCGCGTACCGAAACCCGCTCGACGATCCACGACGCAAGCGTGGCGGTGACCACGCCGATGAGCGCGATGCCACCGATCATCAGACCGACCGCGACGATGCGACCGGTGACCGTCACAGGCACATAGTCGCCGTAGCCCACGGTCATGATGCTGACGAAGGCCCACCAGACGGCATCACCGAAGCTTCGGATCGATCCACCGCTCCCGCGTTCTGCGTCGAAGACGGCGAGGCCCGCGACGATCACCGTGAGCACGGTCGCACCGACGGTATAGATCGCGACCTTGCCGCGGAGCATGGTGCCCGTGTTCCGCTGGATGATCGCCAGCACCGTGAAGAAACGCATGAGGCGCAAGGGCCGCAGCATCGGCAGCACGACGATCGCAAGGTCGAGAAGGTGACGCACGAACCACCGTCCGCGCCGGCGGGCGATCGCGAGACGCACCACGTAGTCGCCGAGGAACATCGCCCATGTGACCCAGAGAGTCGCCTCTGCGGCCGCTTCGAGCACTCCGCCCGGCCGCGCGAGAATCTGCGTCGCATAAGCGCCGAGGAACGCGCATGCCGCGATGACGAGCGGCCACTCCGCACGGCGCTCCCATTGCGCCAAACGATGTCCATACGGATCCGAGGACGCGTTCTGTTGTCCTCTCGTGCCACTGTCGGCCGCGATGATCTCGCCCTGTGCCTCGCTCACGAGCAGAGCGTATCGATCGAGAGGTCCGGACGACCGCGCGGCTCGAGGGTGCCGCGACTCGCGCTGTGGCCTGATGACGGGCGAGTAGCCCCGTCGGCAGACTGGGCGAGTGGAGATCGAGTACGACGACGACCCCGCCCGCGTGGACCGTGCGGCGGTGCACCGCTGGCTCATGACCGAGGCGTACTGGGGGCGGTGGCGAGGCGAGGCTGACATCGACGCCGGCATCGACGGATCGTGGCGCGTCGTCGGCGCGTATCGACGCGACACCGGCGCCCTCGTCGGCTTCGCCCGCGCCGTGTCGGATGGCGTCGGCTTCGCGTATCTCGCCGACGTCTTCGTCGATCGATCCGCACGCGGCCACGGCGTCGGCACCGGGCTCGTGCGCACGATGATCGACGAGCGACCGGGCGCGCTCTTCCGCTGGACGCTGTTCACGGGCGACGCGCATGGGCTCTACGCGAAGTTCGGGTTCGCCGCGCCCGACTCCACGGCCATGGTGCGGCCCGCCGGCGACCTGCGGCCCCGAACGGCAACAGCGCTCGCATCTCACGAGGATGTGCGACCCTTCGGAGCGAGCCCTCCCCCGTAGCGCCCCGAAGGGCCGCAGAGGGGCGAACCCGCCCCAGCCCGGAGTGATCCCCCATCACTTCATCGGGCTGGGCGGAAGCAGGATAAGGAGTCGCAGATCTTGTCCCCTAAAGGGTGGACAAGAACTGCGCGGATGTGGCAGCAATCCGCCGAGGAGCGACCCCGGCGCAGCGGTGACCGACGAGCACCGGCCGAGACAATGGACCGTGCGCATCGACGACTTCCCCGCCCCGGACACGCAGGCCGCCCGGGCCGCTCTCGAACTCGCCCGGACGTATCAGTCGACGTCGATCACCGCTCACGCTCTGCGCTCGTGGCTGTTCGCGGAGGCGTTCGCGCGGGTGGACGGGATCCGCGACATCGACCACGAGCTGCTGTACGTCTCGGCCGTGCTGCACGACATCGGGACGGTCACCGAATACGACAACCACACGATCTCCTACGAGGACGCGGGCGGTCACGTCGCTGTCGCCCTCACCGCGGGCGCCGGCTGGCCGGCCGCGCGACGCACGCGTGCGCGCGAGGTCATCGTCCGGCACAACTGGCCCAGCGTCGACCCCGACCTCGACGCCGAGGGGTATCTCCTCGAGGTCGCGACGGCGCTCGACATCTCGGGCGCCCGTCCGGACGCACTGCCGGAGCCGTTCCTCCGCCAGGTCTTGGCGGCGTACCCGCGCGGCACACTCGCGACGGAGTTCGCCGCGTGCGTCGTGGATCAGGCGGCCCGCAAGCCCGACACCGCCGCGCGGCGGCTCGTGGAGGGCGGTGTCGTCGCGAAGCTCTCCGCGAACCCGCTCGAGCGCCTGTAGCCGGATCACGGAGTCGCTCGACCAGCACCCACGGGTGAGACGACGAAGACCTGATGAGAGGTGAGTCTCATCAGGTCTTCTCTGTCGGGATGACAGGATTTGAACCTGCGACCCCTTGACCCCCAGTCAAGTGCGCTACCAAGCTGCGCCACATCCCGGTGCCCGTTTCCGGACAACTCCCCCATCCTAGCCCGTCGTCGCGACGCCTGCGAACCGCACGAGCCGTCCACAGCCCGGGCCCGGTCCGCCCTGTCCACAGTCGCGCGCGATATTCGAATCTATGTCCGAGGTTCATGCTCGAATAGGCGTATGACGACGAACCCGCTCGACACGCTGCTCGCCTCGCTGGCCGAGCTCCGCGAGGCGTGGAACGACGCCGAGGCGACGAGACTCACGGATGCAGAGCTCCTCCGCGCGAACGAGCAGCTCGCCGGCGCCCGGCGCCTCCTCGACGGGGTGCACACCGGCATCGCGGCGGAGGTGGCCCGTCGCTCGCGCGCGGAGCTCGGGAAGGAGGGGCTCGCACGTCAGGCCGGCTTCCGCACGCCGGCGAAGCTCATCGCCGCGACCACGGGCGGCCACACGGGCGACGCGTTGCGGCTCATCCAGGTTGGGGAGGCCACGCGCGAGCGCACCCTGATCTCGGGCGAAGCCGCCCCCGCGGCGCACCCGCACGTGAGCGACGCCGTCCGCGCGGGTGCCCTCAGCGTCGCCGCCGCGGCAGCGATCACCGCGATGCTCGACCGCATCGCGCTGCGCGTGGAGCCTGCGGTGCGCGATGCGGCGGAAGCCGCACTCGTCGCGCAGGCTCCCCAGCTCTCGCTCGACGAGCTCCAGCACGTCCTCCATCGTGCAGCCGCACACCTCGACCCCGACGGGCTGGCGCCCGCGACCGCAGCGGCCCACGGCGAACGGGCACTCAAGATCACCCACGACGCCGCCGGCATGACCGTGCTCACCGCAACGCTCGACGTCGAGACCGCGGCGCCGATCGTCGCGGCAATCGAGGGCATCGTGACGCATCAGCTCCGCGCCTCGCGCGGCCACCACAGCCCCGACGGCGTCGAGGTCTCCTCACCGCTCGACGAGACTCGTACCCTCCCGCAGCTGCGCGCCGACGCCCTCGCCGCCATCTGCGCGCACGTCCTCGGGTGCGACGGCGAGCGCCTGCCCGGCACCGCCACGACGGTCATGGTGCGGATGCAGCTCGACGACCTGCGCACGGGCACCGGCGTCGCCACGATCGACGGCCTCGAGCAGCCGATCGACGCCGGCACCGCCCGACGGATGGCCGCCGCGGCCGGCATCATCCCCGCCGTGCTCGGCGGCGACAGCGAGATCCTCGACCTCGGCCGCACGCGCCGCCACTTCACCCGCGCACAGCGTCTCGCCCTCGTCGAGCGCGACGGCGGATGCGCCGCCTGCCACCTGCCGCCCGCCTTCACAGAGGCCCACCACCTCCGCTGGTGGGAGCGCGACGCCGGGCCGACCGACCTCGACAACGGGATCCTGCTGTGCACCGCATGCCACCATCGCATCCACGAGGAAGGGTGGGAGATCCGGATCGATCGCCCGCCCGGCGCACCAGGGTCGGCCGGAACCGTCTGGCTCATCCCGCCGCCGCACATCGACCCCGACCGCACACCCCGGCTCGGGGGACGCCGGCGCTTCGACCCGCTCGCGTGGCACCTCGTCGCCTGACCCCGTCCGCCCCTCGTACATGTCCGCGAGCCGCGCTACCGTCGCGCCATGACCGTCGAGATCCTCCCCGCCACCGCCGAGCGCTTCGACGCCGCCACCCACGCCTTCGCCCACGGCGACGGCCCGTCGTGCCAATGCCAGTGGTGGATGGTTCGCCCCTCGGAGTTCGATCGGCTGCGCAAGCCCGAGCGCGAGCGGATGCTGCGCGACGAACTCGCCACCGACCCGGCCCCCGCTCTGCTCGCCTACACGGACGACGACGCCGCCGGCTGGGTGCGCGTCGGCCCACGGCCGCCGCAGACCCGCATCTTCCGCACGCGCGCCTTCTCCGGGCTCCTCGCCGAACCCGCCGACGACGCCGACATGTGGGCGATCACCTGCTTCGCCGTCCGCCGCGAGCACCGCGGCGAAGGCCTCATGTCACGTCTGCTGGACGCCGCCATCGCCCACGCCCGCGACCACGGCGCGCGCGTCATCGAGGGCTACCCCGTCGACACCGCCGCCGGCCGGCACTCCGACGCCGAGCTGTATCACGGCACGATGTCGGTGTTCGAAGCGGCCGGGTTCGCCGTCGTCGGCCGCCCGCGGGAAGACCGCGCCGTCGTCGCACTCGAGCTGCGCGCCTGACGCACCTCGTCGACCTCCACCACGACGACGAGCGCCGCCATCACGAGCGCCGCCGAGATGTACTCTCCCCTCGGCAGCAGGCCCGTCGCCCCGACCGCCACCGCCCCGAAGACGAGACACACCGACGCCCACGCGGCGACGCTCCGTCGCAGCAGGATCGCCCACGACGCCAGAAGGAACACCGCCAGCGGCGCCGTCAGCGCCAGGCCGGCAGCCGCGTCCGAGAGCTCCGAATGACCGCTCAAGTGGTCGATCTCCACCTCGACCCCCGATGACACCGCGCCCACCGCGGCGAAGATCACGTAGTGCGCGTAACCGAACCGGAACCCGTCGCGGAGCGTCCGCAGGCGGGCGTGCTGCTCGCGGGCGAAGTAGATCCACCAGATGGCGGCCGTGATCACGAGCCCCGAAGCGGCCAGGGACAGCAGGTCGGCCATCGGCACATGGTCGGACGCCGCATCCCGCACCGCTTCGGTCGACGCGAGGCTGCCGTCGAGCGCATCGATCACGGCGTTCGCTGAGGCGAGGAGGCTCTCACCCAGGAGGATCAAGGTGAACAGCCCGAACCGCTCGGCGATGTGATGCGGGTGCCATGCCGTACGCCCGTGCAGCTCACCCCATACCGGCACGAGCACCTCCGCGACGACCAGGACGAAGAACGTCCAGAACTGCCCCGCCGGGTCCAGCAGGTACAAGCGAGCCACCCACAGCACCTGCACGATCCCGATGCCGATCGCGAAGCGCAGCGCAGCAGGGCGCGCCGCCGGGTCGGACACTGCCGCACGCAGCCACTGCGCGACCATCGCCAAACGCATGATCACGTAGCCCCACGTGACGACGAGGAAGTCGAAGGACACCATCGCGTCGTGCACCCCCGCGGCGAGCACGAGCACCCCGGCCATCTGCGCGATCGTGAGCACGCGGTACAGCCAGTCGTCGGTGTCGAACGCCGACGCGAACCACGTGAAGTTCATCCACGCCCACCAGATCGCGAAGAACACCATGAAGTAGGACAGGACGCCCTCCGCTGCCACCCCCTCCGACAGCTCGTGGTGCAGTGTGCTGGATGCCTGTGACACCGCGACGACGAACACGAGGTCGAACAGCAGCTCGAGCGGCGACGACACGCGGTGGCTGTCGTGACGATCGCGGGCGACCATGCGACGCAATCCGCCCCGGGTGAGCACGTCGGTCATGCCCCGATTATGGCGGCAGCCGCGCGCCTACGATGGTCGGGATGGATGCCGTACGAGTCGACGCGTGGCTGTGGGCGGTGCGGATCTACAAGACCCGCTCGCTCGCGACGACGGCGTGCCGCGCAGGACACGTGCGGGTCAACGGCGAACGCGTGAAGGCCGCCCAACCGGTGCGCATCGGCGATGAGCTGCGCGTGCGCATCAACGGCTTCGACCGCATCCTCGTCGTCCGCCAGCTCCTCACCAAGCGCGTCGGCGCGCCGCAGGCCGCCCTCGCCGTCGACGAGCGCACCCCGCCGCCGCCCCCGCGCGAGAGCATCCCGATGTTCGCGGTGCGCGACCGTGGAGCCGGCCGTCCGACCAAGCGCGAGCGTCGCGACATCGACCGGCTGCGGGGGCGTCAGGACAGCTGATCCAGCAGCCACCGCGCGCCGCGCGCGCGGGCGCCGAGTGCCTCGACCCGTGCAGCGAGCCCGCGATCGCTCGTGACCACGAGCACGGGCGTCCGTCCGCCCACGAGCTCCTCCGTCCAGCGCACGATCTCGTCGTCGCCCGATCCCGGGGCGCGCCGCACGGCGACACGGTCGACGGCGACCTCCGCCTCGCGCGCCTCGCCCTCGACGACGGCCCCCACGAAGGGGAACCACCGCGACGCCGGAAGCTCGAGCGCCGCGCTCGCAACGCCCGCATCGGCAAGCTCGGACAGCCGACGGATCAGGCGCTCCGCGGCGCCCGCGCGGTCGCGCCACCACCCGTCGGGCACCGCCCCCACGACGTTCGCAACGTCCACGACGATCGCGGGTCGCAGCACCAGCGCGTCGCGGAGCATGGGCCACGACGCCGCGAATCCCGGATGCAGCGGCAGCGCATCGACCTCATCGACGGGCACCCACGCCAGCGCCCGGCTCTCGGGGTCGCTGATGACCGGGTCGAACGGCTCCGTCACGTCGCCCACAAGCGTGCTGTAGGTCCAGACCCCCGCGTCGAAGACGCTCTCGAACCGGGGCTCGACGGCGTCCGCGGGGACGCCCGCTTCCTCGCCCGCCTCGCGCAGCGCACCGTCGCGCGCCGACTCCCCCTGATGGCGCGCGCCGCCGGGGAGCGCCCACGTGTCGCCGTAGTGGCTCCACGAGATGCGGTGCTGCAGCAGCACGCGGCGATCGGGGTCGAGCGCGAGCAGCCCGGCGGCGCCGAAGCGTCCCCAGTACCGCTCCCCCGTGTCGCCGAAGACCCAGGCGTCGCCGGGGTCGCGCGGGCCGCTCGGCCGGCGCGGCTCGCCCGGGGCGGGGGGTTCGATCGTCACCGACTCAGCCTGTCACAGCCTGCCGGGGTCAGCGCTGGCGGCGTTCGCGGATGCGCATGTTCAACACGATCGGCGACCCCTCGAAGCCGTAGATCTCGCGCAGCCGGCGCTGGATGAAGCGGCGGTAGCCGGGGTCGAGGAATCCGGTCGTGAACAGCACGAACGTCGGCGGACGCGTGGCCGCCTGCGTGCCGAACAGGATGCGGGGCTGCTTGCCGCCGCGCAGCGGATGCGGGTGCTCGGCGACGAGCTCGGAGAGGAACGCGTTGAACTTCCCCGTCGGGATGCGCTGATCCCACGACGCCAGCGCCGTCTCGAGCGCCGGCACGAGCTTCTCGAGGTGGCGGCCGGTGCGCGCGGAGATGTTCACGCGCGGCGCCCACGACACGTGCGCGAGATCCTGCTCGATCTCGCGCTCGAGGTACCGTCGGCGATCTGCGTTCTCGAGCTCGGGCGTGTTCAGCAGGTCCCACTTGTTGAAGGCCAGCACGAGGGCGCGCCCCGACTCGAGGACCAGGTCGATGATGTTGAGGTCCTGCACGCTGATCGACTGCGACACGTCGAGCACGACGACGGCCACCTCCGACTTCTCCAGCGCGGCCGACGTGCGCAGCGACGCGTAGAAGTCGGCGCCCTGCTGCAGGTGCACTCGGCGCCGGATGCCGGCGGTGTCGACGAAGCGCCACAGCTTGCCGCCGACCTCGACGATCTCGTCCACCGGGTCGCGCGTGGTGCCGGCGAGGTCGTTGACGACGACGCGCTCCTGCCCGGCGGCCTTGTTCAGCAGCGAGGACTTGCCGACGTTCGGGCGGCCGAGGATCGCGACGCGACGCGGCCCGCCGATCTCGTGCCCCGCGACGGCGGAGACCTCGGGCAGCACCTTCATGACGTCGTCGAGGAGGTCGGCGACGCCGCGCCCGTGGATGGCCGACACCGGGTGCGGCTCACCCAGGCCGAGGTTCCACAGCGCCGCGGCCTCGGGCTCCTGGCGGGCGTCGTCGATCTTGTTCGCCACGAGGAACACCGGCTTGCCGCTGCGACGCAGGAGCCGCACGACGTGCTCGTCGGTCGAGGTCGCCCCGACCATCGCGTCCACGACGAACAGCACGACGTCGGCCAGGTCGATCGCGATCTCGGCCTGCGCCGCGACGGAGCGGTCGATGCCGCGGGCGTCCGGCTCCCACCCGCCGGTGTCCACGAGCGAGAAGCGGCGGTCCATCCACTCGGCCTTGTACGTGACACGGTCGCGCGTGACGCCCGGGGTGTCCTCGACGACGGCCTCGCGGCGCCCGAGGATGCGGTTGACGAGCGCGGACTTGCCGACGTTCGGGCGGCCCACGATCGCGACGACCGGCAGCGCCGGCAGGTACTCGATGCCGTCCTCGCCCTGCACGACGCCGGCCAGCAGCGCAGCGTCCTCCTCGTCGAGCTCGAAGTCGTCGAGGCTCGCGCGCAGCGCCGCCGCGCGCGACTCGGCGAGCGTGTCGTCGAGGTCGGCCATCTTCTCGGCGAGCTGGTCGGGCCCGCCCTCGTACTCGTCTTCAGCGCCCATCGAGGGCTCCCCTCGTGCGTGCGACGACGGCGAGCACCGCGTCGACGGTCTGTGCGAAGTCGAGGTCGGTCGAATCGACCACCTCGACCCCGGGTGCCGCGGTGAGGAAGTCCACCACGGCGGAATCGGATGCATCGCGCCGATGCAGTGCGGCCGCCACCGTCGCCGCATCCTGCGTCGTCACCTCGGCGCTGCGACGCGCCGCGCGCACCTCGGGCGCGGCGGTCAGGAGGATGCGGACGGGAGCCTCGGGGGCGACCACGGTCGTGATGTCGCGGCCCTCGACCACGACGCCCGGCCGCGCGCTGTCGGCCACCAGGCGGCGGAACAGGTCGTTGACGGCGTGGCGGACCGCGGGGATGCGGGCGACCCCGCTCACCGCGTCGGTGACGCGCGGCTCGCGGATCGCGGGGGTGACATCGGTCGCACCCACGCGCACCCAGTAGTCCTCGGGGTCGAGGGAGATCGCGTAGTCGAAGTCGCCGAAGACGTCCACGACGGCGGCGGCGTCCGACGTGTCGGCGCCGTGCTCCAGCGCGTGCCACGCGAGGGCGCGATAGGCCGCGCCGGTGTCGAGGTAGCCGAAGCCGAGCCGGCGCGCGGCCTCCTTCGAGACGCTCGACTTGCCGCTGCCGGCCGGGCCGTCGACGGCGACGACGAAGGGGGTCGGGTCAGTCATTCGTGCTCGCAATCCTCCAGCCGCGGGCCACCAGGCCCTCGGTCGCCGGGCGCACCGCGCCCGGCTCGACGCTGATCTCGGCGAGACCGAACTGGGCGCCCGGCGAGTGCTCGAGGCGGAGGTCCTCCACGTTCACGCCGAGCTCGCCGAGCTCGCCGAACAGGCGCCCGAGCTGGCCCGGGGTGTCGTCGACCATGACGACGAAGGTCTCGAAGCGGCGGTTCTGGCCGTGCTTGCCCGGAAGGCGCTCGACACCGTCATTGCCGCGCCGGATCGTGTCGGCGACGGCACGCCGCGACCCCGGCGCATCCGGGGCCCGCAGTGCCTCGGCGACCGCGGCGAGGTCGGCCGCGAGCGCCTCCAGCACGTCGACGACGGGGGCGGCGTTGGCACCGAGGATCTGCGTCCACAGCTCGGGCGCCGACGCCGCGATGCGCGTGGTGTCGCGCACGCCCTGGCCGGCGAGTTCCAGCGAGCCCTCCGGGGCGTCGACGAAGCGGCCCGCGAGGAGGCTCGCCACGAGCTGCGGCACATGCGACACGAGCGCGACGGCGCGGTCGTGCTCCTCCGGCCCCATCTCCACCGGCACGGCGCCGAGCTCGAGCGCGAGCGCCTCGACGAGCGCGAGGTCGGCGGCGGAGGTCTCGCCGTCGCGGCACACGACCCACGGCCGTCCGACGAACAGATCGGCGCGTGCGGAGATCGCCCCGCCGCGCTCGCGACCCGCGAGCGGGTGCGACCCGATGTAGTGCGCGAGGTCGACGCCGCGACCCTGCAGCTCGCGCAGCGGCTGGAGCTTGACGCTCGCGACGTCGGTGACGACGGCGTTGGGATGGGCAACCAGCTCCTGCTCGACCACGAGGGCCGTGACGTCGGGCGGCACGGCGACGACGACGAGCGACGGCCGATCGTCGGGATCGGCGACGCGCCCGGCGCCGTAGTCGACGGCGAGGCGCAGCTGCGCGGGCGACGCGTCCGCGAGCACGACGTCCACGCCCCGCGCGCGCAGCGCGTGCCCGATGCTCGCGCCGAGCAGACCCGCTCCGACGATGCGCACGGTCCCCTGAACGCGCGAGGCCAGCGGAGCGGCCGCGCGCTCGGAAGAGATCGTCGAGTCGCTCACGGGGTGTCGGTGGTCGGTGCGTTCTCGCGACGCGAGAGGGTCAGCAGCGCACCTCGTTCCAGTTTAGTCAGCTCGCGCGCGCGGCCCACCGGCAGGGGACCCAGGTGCAGCGGTCCGAACTGGCGCCTGACGAGCTCGACGACCGGATGCCCCACCTCCGCCATCATGCGGCGCACGATGCGGTTGCGACCCGAATGCAGCGTCAGCTCGACGAGGCTCGACCCGCCCGACGCATCCAGCAGCCGCGCCTTGTCGGCGGCGATGGGTCCGTCCTCGAGCTCGACGCCGCGGGTGAGGCGCGCGATGGTCTGCGGCGTGACCCGGCCGTCCACCTTCGCGACGTACACCTTCGTCACCCCGAACGACGGATGCGCGAGCACGTGGGCGAGCTCGCCGTCGTTCGTGAGCACGAGCAGGCCCGACGTGTCGGCATCCAGGCGCCCCACGTTGTACAGCCGCTCGGGCCACTCCTTCGTGAAGCGCCGCAGGTCGGGGCGTCCGCGGTCGTCGCTCATGGTCGAGACGACGCCGGTGGGCTTGTTCAGCATCACGTAGCGCTTGTCGGCGTCCAGCTGCACGGCGACGCCGTCGACGTCGACGAGGTCGACGGCGGGCTCGATGCGGCTGCCGAGCTCGGAGACGACCGCGCCGTTGACGCGCACCCGCCCCTCGACGATCATCTGCTCGGCGACCCGCCGCGAGGCGACACCCGCGTTCGCGAGCGCCTTCTGCAGCCGCACGCCCTCGCCCGCGGCGCCCGTCGAGCCGGTCATCGCACCGCCTCCGCGTCGAACCCGTCGGCGCCGTCGTCGAGGAGCGGCGCGATGCGCGGCAGGTCGTCGAGGGAGTTGATGCCGAGGTTCACCAGCAGCGCGTCGGTCGTGCCGTAGTGGATCGCGCCGGTGTCGGGGTCGGTGAACGCCTCGGTGATGAGCCCGCGCGCGAGCAGGGTCCGCACGACCGAGTCGACGTTGACCGCCCGGATCGAGGCGACCTGCCCGCGCGTGACGGGCTGCTTGTACGCGATGACGGCGAGGGTCTCCAGCGCCGCCTGCGACAGCCGCGAGGGCGCCTGGGTGTTCACGAAGTCGGCGATGAGGTCGTCGTGCTCGGCGCGCACGTAGAGCCGCCAGCCGCCGCCCACCTCGCGCAGCTCGAATCCGCGACGCGGCCCGCCGGCGCGTCCGTCGTAGTCCTCGACGAGCGCCTCGATCGCCTGGCGCACCGCGGGCACGGGCGCGCCGACGGCGGCCGCGAGGCTCACAAGGCTCTGCGGCTCCTCCACGACGAACAGCAGCGCCTCCACGCGCCGCGTGACGTCCGAGACGCCGGTCCCTGAGCTCGTCGAAGGGTCATCGGTCATAGTCGGCTCCCAGGGTGGCGAGGCTCTCGTCCGACCAGCGCTCGGCGCTCCAGCGGAGCGTGAGCTCGCCGAGCGGTTCGAGCTGCTCGAAGGTCAGCGCGGCATGGCGGTACAGCTCGAGGACGGACAGGAACCGCGCGACCACGACTCCCGCCTGCGTGACGCCGGCCACGAGCTCGCGGAAACTCAGCGTCCCGGCGCCCCGCAGGAGCGTCACGACGATCGCGGCCTGCTCGCGGATGCTGACGAGGGGCGCGTGCAGGTGGTCCAGGCCGACGTGCGGGATCTCCTTCGGCGCGAAGGCGAGCAGGGCGAGCGCCGCGAAGTCCTCCGGGCTGAGGGTCCACACGAGCTCGGGCGCCGCCGCGCGGTACTTCTCGTCGAGGCGGACGATGCGGGGATGCCGGCGGTCCTCCGCCGCCATCCGCTCGGTGAACCAGCCCGACACTTCTTTGAACGCGCGGTACTGCAGCAGCCGCGCGAACAGCAGATCGCGCGCCTCCAGCAGCGCCACCGACTCGGCGTCGACGAGCTCGCCCTGGGGCAGGAGCCCGACGACTTTCATGTCGAGCAGCGTCGCCGCCACGACGAGGAACTCGGAGGCCTCGTCGAGCTGAGCGTCGGGGCCGAGGGCGCGCAGGTAGGCGATGAACTCGTCGGTCACCGCGCTCAGCGCGACCTCGGTGATGTCGAGCTCGCGCTGGGAGATGAGCGAAAGCAGCAGGTCGAACGGCCCGTCGAAGACGTCGAGCGAGACGCGGAACCGCCCTTCGACGTCGTCAGGCGACGGCGCCACGGGCGACCAGCTCCCGCGCGAGCCGCAGGTACGCCTGCGCGGCGGCGTGCTCGGGCGCGAACTCGGTGATCGGCACGCCCGAGACCGACGCGTCCGGGAACTTCACGGTGCGACCGATGACGGTCTCGAGCACGTCGTCGCCGAACGCCTCGACGACCCGCTCGAGCACTTCGCGGGAGTGGAGCGTGCGCGGGTCGTACATCGTCGCGAGCACGCCGTCCAGCGTGATCGCGGGGTTCAGCCTGTCGCGCACCTTGTCGATCGTCTCGATGAGCAGGGCGACGCCGCGCAGCGCGAAGAACTCGCACTCGAGCGGGATGAGGACGCCGTGGCTCGCGGTCAGCGCGTTGACGGTAAGGAGCCCGAGGGAGGGCTGGCAGTCGACGAGGATGACGTCGTACTCGGGCGCGACCTTCCGCAGCACGCGCGCGAGGATCGACTCCCGCGCCACCTCGTTGACGAGGTGCACCTCGGCGGCGGAGAGGTCGATGTTGGCGGGGATGACGTCGAGGCCGTCGACCATCGTGTGCACGATCGCGTCGTGCGGGTCGCGCTTGGTGTCCAGCAGCAGGTCGTAGATCGTGGGCGCGTCGTGCGCCTGGATGCCCAGGCCCGCCGACAGCGCACCCTGCGGGTCGAAGTCGATCGCGAGCACCTTGCGGCCGTAGCCGGCGAGGGCCGCCGCCAGGTTGATCGTCGTCGTGGTCTTCCCGACGCCGCCCTTCTGATTGCACAGCGCGATGATGCGCGCGGGCCCGTGCCCGTCGAGCCTGGGAGGGGTCGGGAACCCCTGGTAGGGACGACCGGTCGGCCCGAGCGTGACCTCGTCGCCGCCCTTGGCCTTACCCTTCGTCGCGCTGCCCGCCACCGACTCTCCTGACCTCGCCATAACGTGGAC
Source organism: Microbacterium sp. 10M-3C3 (assembly GCF_003931875.1). Classification (NCBI taxonomy): domain Bacteria; kingdom Bacillati; phylum Actinomycetota; class Actinomycetes; order Micrococcales; family Microbacteriaceae; genus Microbacterium; species Microbacterium sp. 10M-3C3. The sequence goes on from NZ_CP034245.1 coordinate 2,264,635, forward strand.
CGAGTCTAGCCGCGCGGCGGCCCGCCGCTCAGCGGGCGCGCGGATGCGACGTCGCGTACACGTCGCGCAGCGCCTCGACGCTCACGTGGGTGTAGATCTGCGTCGTCGCGACCGACGCGTGACCCAGCAGCTCCTGCACGACACGGACATCGGCGCCGCCCTGCAGCAGGTGCGTCGCGAACGAGTGGCGCAGCGTGTGCGGGGACACGTGCGCCTGGAGCCCGGAGCGCTCGGCCGCGCCCCGGATGACGAGCCACGCGCTCTGGCGCGACAGGGGCGCGCCGCGCACTCCGAGGAACAGCCGCGGCGTGGCGCGACCGCGGCGCGCGAGCTCGGGCCGCACGCGGGTGAGGTAGGCGTCGACCGCGGCGCGGGCGAATGAGCCCACCGGCACCATCCGCTCCTTCGCGCCCTTGCCGCGCACGCGCAGGACGTCGCCCGTGGCCGCGTCGTCGACGTCGAGCTGCACGATCTCCGACACGCGGGCGCCGGTCGCGTAGAGCAGCTCGAGGAGCGCCCGGTCGCGGATGCCGGTCTCATCCCCCGGCTCGGCCCGCTCGGGGGCGGGCCCTGCCGCATCCAGCAGCTGCTCCACCTGCGCGACCGTCAGCGCCTTGGGCAGGCGCTGGGGCGCGCGCGGCGGACGCAGCCGCCCGGTCGGGTCGTCGGTCGCGACCCCCTCGCGCGCGAGATGGCGGTGCAGCCCCCGCACCGACGACTGCAGGCGGGCCAGGCTCGCCGGCGCCGGCGGCGGCACGGCGGAGGCGCGCTCGGCAGCGAAGTCGGCGACGAGCGCCGGGGTCACCGCATCCGTGTCGTCGACGCCGCGCTCGGCGAGCCACGACGTGTACGCGGTCAGATCCCGCCGGTACGCGGCAACCGTGTGGTCGGACAGGCCGCGCTCGAGCGCGATGTGACGGAGGTAGGCGTCGACGGCGCGCGTGAGGCGCACGTCACCGCCCGTCCGATTCGCGGCGGAGCACCTCGGCGGCCGCGAGCACGCCGGCGGTGAGGATCCCGTTCCCCAGGCGTCCGGCGAGGATGCCGTCGACCACGTCGGCGAGGGGCACGCGGACGACCCGCATGTCGGCCTCCTCGTCCTCGCGGTCGAAGGCGCGCGGTGCATCCGAGAGCCCCCGGGCGAGGTAGATGTGCACGACCTCGTCGTTGCCGCCGGGGGTGGTGCGGATCGAGACGAGGTGCTGCCAGCGCTCGGCGACGAGGTCGACCTCCTCGGCGAGCTCGCGCTCGGCCGCGCGGGCCGGCTCCTCCCCCGCGACGTCGAGCAGGCCCGCGGGGATCTCCCAATCGCGACTGCGGATCGGGTGACGGTACTGCTGGATGAGCACGACCCGGCCGTCGTCGTCGATCGCGACGACCGCCGCGGCGCCCGGGTGCTCGACGTACTGACGCACCATCTCGCCGTCGCCGTAGCGCACGGTGTCGGAGCGCACGTTCCACACGCGCCCCTCGTACACGAGGTCGCTCCCGACGACGTCGGCCTCCACCGGCTCGTCCCGCAGGTCGGCGGCGTCCACGTCAGGCCTGCTCGACGTCGAAGAGCTCGCTGGCGCGGTGGCGGTCGAGCGCCGCGCCGATGAGTCCGCGGAACAGCGGATGCGGCGCCGTAGGCCGTGAGCGCAGCTCGGGGTGCGCCTGGGTGGCGATGTAGTACGGGTGCACGTCGCGCGGCAGCTCGACGTACTCGACGAGGCCGAGGTCGGGATTGAGACCCGAGAACACCAGGCCCGCGTCGCCGATCTGCTCGCGGTAGCCGTTGTTGACCTCGTAGCGGTGGCGGTGGCGCTCCGACACCCGCGATGCGCCGTACACCTCCGCCGCGATCGAGCCGGGCGCGAGGTCGGCCGGGTAGAGGCCCAGGCGCATCGTGCCGCCGAGGTCGCCGCGGTCGAGGATGTCGACCTGCTCGGCCATCGTGGCGACGACGGGGTGGGGGGTGTCGGGGTCGAACTCGCTCGAGGAGGCGTCCTCGATGCCGGCGACGTGGCGCGCGTACTCGATGACGATGCACTGCAGGCCCAGGCAGATGCCCAGGGTCGGGATGCCCTGCTCGCGGGCGAACTTCAGCGCGCCGACCTTGCCCTCGATGCCGCGGATGCCGAAGCCGCCGGGGATGACGATGCCGTCGAGCGCGCCGAGTGCCTTCGCGGCGCCCTCCGGCGTCTCGCACAGGTCCGAGGGGATCCACGTGATCTTCACGTGCGTCTCGTGGGCGAAGCCGCCGGCCTTGAGGGCCTCCGTCACCGACAGGTACGCGTCGGGGAGGTCGATGTACTTCCCGACGAGTCCGATCGTGACCTCGTGCTTGGGGTTGTGCACCGCCTGCAGGACGCGGTCCCAGCGCGTCCAGTCCACCGCGGCGGCACGGTCGATGTCCAGCGCGCGCACGATGTAGTCGTCGAGACCCTGGTCGTGCAGCATCGTCGGGATGTCGTAGATGCTCGGCACGTCGATCGCGTTGACGACCGCGTCTTCGTCGACGTCGCACATGAGGGCGATCTTGCGCTTGTTCGCGTCGGTGACGGGGCGGTCGCTGCGCAGCACGAGCGCGTCGGGCTGGATGCCGATCGAGCGCAGCGTCGCGACGGAGTGCTGCGTGGGCTTGGTCTTCTGCTCGCCCGACGCGCCCATGAAGGGCACGAGCGAGACGTGCACGAAGAACACGTTCTTCCGGCCGAGCTCGTGGCGGATCTGCCGCGCCGACTCGATGAACGGCTGCGACTCGATGTCGCCGACGGTGCCGCCGATCTCGGTGATGATGACGTCGGGCTGCGGGTCCTCGCTCGCCTGCAGGCGCATGCGGCGCTTGATCTCGTCGGTGATGTGCGGGATGACCTGCACGGTGTCGCCGAGGTACTCGCCGCGGCGCTCGCGCGCGATGACCTGCGAGTAGATCTGGCCGGTCGTGACGTTCGCGGCCTGCGACAGGTCGATGTCGAGGAAGCGCTCGTAGTGACCGATGTCGAGGTCGGTCTCGGCGCCGTCGTCGGTGACGAAGACCTCGCCGTGCTGGAACGGGTTCATGGTCCCGGGGTCGACGTTCAGGTACGGGTCGAGCTTCTGCATCACGACGCGCAGACCGCGCGCGGTGAGGAGGTTCCCGAGGCTCGCGGCGGTCAGACCCTTGCCGAGCGAGGAGACGACACCGCCCGTGACGAAGATGTGCTTCGTGGTGAAAGAGGGCTTGTCGGTGGTCTCGGATCCCGCGGCGGAGGAAGTCTGCATCACGGGCTTCTATCCTAACAGTCGGGGGTCGGTCACCGGGCGAGCGGTCTCGAGCAGTTCTCGGGCGTGCGTGAGGGCGGCCTCCGAGTCGGGCATCCCCGACAGCAGCCGGGCCATCTCCGCCTCGCGCTCGGCGCCCTCCAGCCGCCGCACGCTCGAGGCCGTGACCGCGCCGTCGGTGCCCTTGACGACCGACAGGTGGTTGCCCGCGAACGCGGCCACCTGCGCGAGGTGCGTCACGGCGATCACCTGCGACGATTCGGCCAGGCGCGCGAGGCGCCGGCCCACCTCGATCGCGGCGGCGCCGCCGATGCCGGCGTCGACCTCGTCGAACACGAAGGTCGGCACGGGGTCGACGGCGGCGAGCACGACCTCGATCGCGAGCATGACGCGGCTGAGCTCGCCGCCGGATGCGCCGCGTGCGACCGGTCGCGGGTCGGCGCCCGGATGCGGCGCCAGCAGGATCGTGACATCGTCGCGTCCCGCGGCGCTGGGCGTTGCGGGGTTCACCGCGACGGTGAGCACCGCGTCCGGAAGCGCGAGCGCGTGCAGCTCCTCGGTGACGGCCTCCGCCAGGCGCGTCGCCGCGACCGTGCGGGCCGCCGTGAGCGCGTCGGCCGCCGCGTCGAGCTCCGCCGCCGCATCGGCCCGCTCGTGCGTGAGGCGCTCGATCCGGTCGCCGTCGTCGTCGAGCTCGGCCAGGCGCGCCGACCCGGTCTCGAGGAGGTCCAGTGCGGCGTCCACGCTGCCGTGGACGCGCACGAGCGCGGCCAGCACGGCGCGGCGCTCCTCGACGGCGGCCAGCTCGTGCGGGCCCGTCTCGTCGAGGTCCGCGAGGTAGCCCGACAGCGCGCCGGCGAGGTCGGCCGCGCGGTAGCCGAGGTCGGCGATCTCGTCAGCCAGCCGTCCGAGGGTGGCGTCGCTGCCGCTCACCCGCTCGAGGGGGCGGCGCGCGTCGGCGAGCAGTCCAGACACGTCGGGCGCGCCGGCCTCGCTCGAGAGTGCCTCGTGTGCGGTGGACGCGGCGGCGCGCAGCTCCTCCGCGTGGGCGAGCCGCTCCGCGCGCGCGTCGAGCTCGGCGTCCTCCCCCGCGACGGGCGCGGCGGCCTCGATCTCGGCGATGCGCGCGCGGAGGTCGTCCGCCTCGCGCGCGCGCTGGTCGCGATCGGCCTCGAGGGTCCTGAGCTCGTCGTCGAGCGCGCGCCAGCGGTCCCACGCCGCACGGTACGCGGTGCGGGCCGTGGCGACCGCGGCCCCGCCGAAGCGGTCGACCGCGTCGCGCTGCGCGGCGCCCGAGCGCAGCCGAAGCTGATCGGACTGGCCGTGCACGACGACGAGGTGGTCGGCGAGGTCGGCGAGCACGCCCGCGGGCGCCGTGCGGCCGCCGACGGTCGCCCGGCCGCGGCCCTCGCTCGACACCGTCCGGCCGAGGTACAGCTCGGCGCGGCCGCCGCCGATCGCCTCGACGTCGCCGCCCGCCTCGCGCACACGCGCGACCACCGGTCCGTCCTCGGGCACGATCCACACGCCCTCGACCGACGCGGCATCCGCCCCCGCGCGCACGGCGCCCGAGTCGGCGCGCTGTCCGAGGAGGAGGCCGAGGCCCGTCACGACCATCGTCTTGCCCGCGCCGGTCTCGCCGGTGACCGCCGTGAAGCCCGCGCCGATCGGCAGCGTCGCCTCGGCGATGACCCCGAGATCCCGCAGTCGCATCTCCTCGATCACGGCACGGCCCCGTCGGGTCCGCGCCACCCCTCGACCGGCAGCCGGAACTTCCGCACGAGCCGATCGGTGAAGGCGGCCGGATGCAGCCGGGCCAGGCGCACGGGACGGCTCGAGCGCCGCGCGACCACGCGCGCACCGGGCGGCAGGTCGTGCGAGCGACGGCCGTCGCACCACAGCACGCCGCCGCCGCTCGTGCGCTCGAGCACCTCGATCGCGACGGCGGCGTCGGGATCGACGACGAGAGGGCGGGCGAACAGGGCGTGCGCCGAGAGCGGCACCACAGCGATCGCCTCGACGCTCGGCCAGATGACGGGGCCGCCCGCGGAGAAGTTGTACGCGGTCGAGCCCGTCGGCGTCGCGATCACGACCCCGTCGCAGCCGAACGACGACAGCGGTCGTCCGTCGACCTCCATGACCACCTCGAGCATGCGCTCACGGCTGGCCTTCTCGACGGTCGCCTCGTTGAGGGCCCACGTCTCGTAGACGACATCGTTCGTCGCATCCTTCACCCGCACCGAGAGCGCGAGCCGCTCCTCGACGCGGTAGTCGCGCGCGATGACGCGGCGCACCGCGTCGTCCATGTCGTCGCGCTCGATCTCGGCGAGGAAGCCGACGTGGCCCATGTTGATGCCGAGGATCGGTGCCGACGCGCCGCGCACGAGCTCCGCCGCGCGGAGGATCGTGCCGTCGCCGCCGAGCACGATCGCGAGCTCGACCTCGTCGAGCGCGGTGTCGACACCGAGGCGGCCGACGTCGCCCAGCTCGAGGACGCCCGCGAGCTCGTCGTAGTCGTCGACCGACAGCACGGCCCGGGCACCCGCGGCGCGCAGCTCGGAGATCACTCGGCTCGCCGCCTCGACGGTGTCCTCGCGGCGCGCGTGCACGACCAGCAGGATGTTGCGTTCGCTCGAGCTCATCAGGGTGCGGCCACTCCGTTCACGGTCTCCGTCCATTCTGACGGATCGCCTCCGGCGGTGGCGGACAGGTGGACGACGAACTCGCGGTTGCCGTGGGTGCCCGGCAGCGGCGACGCGACGATCCCCGCCGTGCGCAGGCCGACGTCCCACGCCGACCACAGCACGCGCTCGAGGGCGTCGGCGCGCAGCGTCGGGTCGGTGACGAGGCCGCCGCGCACCGCCGTGCGGCCGACCTCGAACTGCGGCTTCACGAGCAGCACGATGTCGGCGCCGGGCGCGGCGACCTCCGCGACGGCGGGCAGCACGTGGGTGAGGGAGATGAACGACAGGTCGCCGGTCACGACGTCGGGCTGCTCCCCCACGCCGGTGGCGGCGGCGAGGGCCGCACGGTCCATGTAGCGCACGTTGAAGCCCTCGACCGAGATCACGTCCGGGTCCGCTGCGACCAGCGGCGACAGCTGTCCGTGGCCGACGTCCACCGCGAGCACGGGCGCCGCGCCGCGCTCGCGCAGCACCTGCGTGAAGCCGCCCGTCGAGGCGCCGAGATCGAGTGCGAGCCTGCCGGCCACCGGGATGCCGAAGGCGTCGAGACCGGCGACGAGCTTGCGGGCGGCGCGGCTGACGTACGCGTCGTCGAGGTCGACCTCGATGCGCACGTCCTCGGCCACGGGCGCCGAGGGCTTGACGACCGGTCGGCCGTCGACACGCACGCGTCCGTCGGCGATCAGCTGCGCCGCGTGCGTGCGCGATCGGGCGAGGCCTCGCGCGGCGACCGCGGCGTCGAGGCGCGAGGTCATCCGCGGGATCCGCTGTCCGCGGGTCCGGATTCGAGGCGGCGCGCGAGCTCGTCGTGCAGCGCCGCGTACGCGGCGGCCCGCTCGGCGAGCGGCTGCTCCTCGATCACACGGAGCCGGCTGATGAGCTCGCGGTCGGCGGTCTCGTCGGCGTCGGACATGCGGCTATCGTAACGACCTACACGCGCCGGAACGGGTCGGCGTACAGGCGCTCGTCGACGCGGAAGCCGAAGATCGCCCGTCCGGACGACCAGACGGCGGCCGCGGCCGCGCGCAGCAGGTCGATCGGCCGATCACCGGGCGACACGACACGCAGATCGGGACCGTCGATCTCGACGGTGGAGCGCCCCACGGTCGTGCGCGTGCCCGACACGACCGTCGCCGGGTACGGCTCGGACAGCTCCCGGAGGTCGGACAGCAGGAAGTCGGGACGCGCGTCGGGACCGGCCGCGAGGACGTGCTTGGGGCGGTCGATGCCCGTCAGCACGAGCGCGGAGCGCAGCCCCGCCCGCGAAGCGCCCTGGATGTCGGTGTCGAGCCGGTCGCCGATGAACAGCGGCGACCGTGCTCCGAAGCGCGCGACGGCCTCGGCGAAGATCGGCGTCTCGGGCTTTCCCGCGACGGTCGCGAGGCGACCCACCGCGGTGTGCACGGCCGAGACGAGCGTGCCGTTGCCCGGCGCGATGCCGCGCGCCTGCGGGATCGTCCAGTCGGTGTTCGTGGCGATCCACGGGATGCCGCCCTCGTCCTCGGGCGTCTGCAGCGCATAGGCGGCTTCGGCCAGCTGCGACCAGCCGACATCGGGGGCGAATCCCTGCACGACCGCGGCCGGCGCGTCCTCGGCGCTGCGCGTCACGGTGTAGCCCGCGCGCTCGAGCTCCACAACAAGCCCTTCCCCGCCCACGACGAGCACCACCGCCGGCGGGGCGATCCGCTCGCGCAGCAGGCGCACCGCGGCCTGCGGACTGGTGACGACCTGCTCGGGGCGCACCGTCAGGCCGAGCTCCACGAGGTGGGCGGCCACGGACGCGTCAGTGCGCGACGCATTGTTGGTGATGAAGCCGAGCGTCCGCCCCTCCGACGCCGCCCGCGACAGCGACTCCACCGCGTGCGGAATCGCGCCGGGGCCGGCGTAGACGACACCGTCGAGGTCCGCGAGGACGACGTCGACGCCCTCGAGAGGCGCGGGCGTGCGTCCGCGACGCAGGATCACGATCGCTCCGGCGCCGATGCGTCGGGAGCCGAGTCGTGCTCGTCGTCACCGTCCAGGTCGTCGACGACGAGCGCCTCGCCCTCGGCGACCCCGGATGCGGCGTCGAGGGCCTCGGCGGCGACGTCGGCACGTCGATACCACTGCGCCGCCTCGTCCTGGCGCCCCAGCTCCTCGAGCACTGCGGCCCGTGCGGCGAAGAGCCCCGGGCTCCACTCGAACGCGCGATCGGGATCGAGCTCGGGGATGTCGAGTTCGAGCAGCGCGCGCTCGGCGTCGCCGAGGTCGAGCCGCGCGCCGGACATCGCGATCGCGAGCTCGACACGCACCGCCGCCGGCAGTGTCTCGCGGTCGACAGAGCGACCGAGCTCGAGCGCCCGGTCGGGCCGCCCCACGCCGCGCTCGCTGTCGACCATGAGCGGCAGCTGGTCATCGCGGCCCGAGATACGTCGATAGGTCCGCAGCTCGCGCAGGGCGAGCGCGAAGTCCCCGATCGCGTAGGCGGTGATCGCCGTGGTCTCGCGCACGACAGCGATGCGTCCGGCCCGCCGCGACGCCGCCAGGGCGTGCTCGTGCGCGAGGGCCGGATCCTGGTCGATGACGCGTGCGGCCATCGCGAGGTGGCGCGCCACGACGTCCGCGTTCTCCTTGCTGAGCGTCTTCAGCTCGTTGCGCGCGGCGGAGGCCAGATCCCGCGCGGTGACGTCTTCCGGCAGCGCCGGTTCGGCGATCCGCTCCCGACGTGCGTCGGAATCCTGCGGTGGACGCGACGCCCGCGGGGGGCGTGAGCCGTCGCGTGCGGGACGCGGCCCGTCGCGCCACGGACGGTCCCCGTCGCGACGTGGACGGTCACCGGCAGGACGCGGACGATCGCCGTCGCGGCGCGGACGGTCCCCCTCGCGGCGCGCACGCTCACCCGCAGGACGCGGACGATCGCCGTCGCGCCGGGGGCGAGATCCCTCTCGTCGCTCGCCGGCCGGGCGCGGGCGCCGCGGCGGGCGTCCTTCGTCGTCGCGGGCGCGGTCGCCCTCATGAGCTGCCACGTGGGGATCCTTCCTCGGCCGGAAAGGGCCGTAAACGCGAAATGGCCACCCAGCACTGGGTGGCCATTTCTCGAAAGAAGTCCGGCGGTGTCCTACTCTCCCACAGGGTCCCCCCTGCAGTACCATCGGCGCTGAGAGGCTTAGCTTCCGGGTTCGGAATGTAACCGGGCGTTTCCCTCTCGCTATGGCCGCCGAAACACTATTGATGTTTCAGTCTGCACAACAAAGTCATTGTCATGCGGTTCCCGACCGTACATCGAGAACCACTCAGTGGACGCGAACACCACAAACGGGGTGTTATCAAGTCATCGGCTTATTAGTACCAGTCAGCTGCATGCATTACTGCACTTCCACATCTGGCCTATCAACCCAGTAGTCTAGCTGGGAGCCTCTCGCCCGAAGGCATGGAAGTCTCATCTTGAGGCCGGCTTCCCGCTTAGATGCTTTCAGCGGTTATCCATCCCGAACGTAGCTAATCAGCGGTGCTCCTGGCGGAACAACTGACACACCAGAGGTTCGTCCAACCCGGTCCTCTCGTACTAGGGTCAGATCCTCTCAAACTTCCTACGCGCGCAGCGGATAGGGACCGAACTGTCTCACGACGTTCTAAACCCAGCTCGCGTACCGCTTTAATGGGCGAACAGCCCAACCCTTGGGACCTACTCCAGCCCCAGGATGCGACGAGCCGACATCGAGGTGCCAAACCATGCCGTCGATATGGACTCTTGGGCAAGATCAGCCTGTTATCCCCGAGGTACCTTTTATCCGTTGAGCGACAGCGCTTCCACAAGCCACTGCCGGATCACTAGTCCCGACTTTCGTCCCTGCTCGACCTGTCAGTCTCACAGTCAAGCTCCCTTGTGCACTTACACTCGCCACCTGATTGCCAACCAGGTTGAGGGAACCTTTGGGCGCCTCCGTTACTTTTTGGGAGGCAACCGCCCCAGTTAAACTACCCACCAGGCACTGTCCCTGAACCGGATTACGGTTCTAAGTTAGACATCCAGAGTGACCAGAGTGGTATTTCAACAATGACTCCACATGAACTGGCGTCCATGCTTCAAAGTCTCCCACCTATCCTACACAAGCCACACCGAACACCAATACCAAGCTGTAGTAAAGGTCACGGGGTCTTTCCGTCCTGCTGCGCGTAACGAGCATCTTTACTCGTAGTGCAATTTCGCCGAGTTCGCGGTTGAGACAGTTGGGAAGTCGTTACGCCATTCGTGCAGGTCGGAACTTACCCGACAAGGAATTTCGCTACCTTAGGATGGTTATAGTTACCACCGCCGTTTACTGGGGCTTAAATTCTCAGCTTCGCCTTGCGGCTAACCGGTCCTCTTAACCTTCCAGCACCGGGCAGGCGTCAGTCCGTATACATCGTCTTGCGACTTGGCACGGACCTGTGTTTTTAGTAAACAGTCGCTACCCACTAGTCTCTGCGGCCTCCAAACGCTTTCGGAGCAAGTCCTAGTACGTCGAAGGCCCCCCTTCTCCCGAAGTTACGGGGGCATTTTGCCGAGTTCCTTAACCACGATTCTCTCGATCTCCTTGGTATTCTCTACCTGACCACCTGAGTCGGTTTGGGGTACGGGCGGCTAGAACCTCGCGTCGATGCTTTTCTTGGCAGCATAGGATCACCCACTTTTCATCCGCATCGTGTCTCAGCCTGTATGAGTGACGGATTTGCCTATCACTCGGCCTACGCACTTGCACCAGGACAACCATCGCCTGGCTTGGGCTACCTTCCTGCGTCACACCTGTTAATACGCTAGCCGCACCAGCATGGGGTCGAGCGTTCACACGGACGTCATCACCCCGAAGGGATCCGAACATTCCGAGCTAGGACTCTTAGCACCACTGGATTAGCTTGGGCGGTTCTTCGCCGGTACGGGAATATCAACCCGTTGTCCATCGACTACGCCTGTCGGCCTCGCCTTAGGTCCCGACTTACCCAGGGAAGATTAGCTTGACCCTGGAACCCTTGGTCTTTCGGAGGACGTGTTTCTCACACGTCTTTCGCTACTCATGCCTGCATTCTCACTCGTGTCGCGTCCACGGCTGGGTTACCCCGCCGCTTCACTCGCGACACGACGCTCTCCTACCCATCAACACGGCTGGACCACGAAGGCCTACCAATAATGTCAATGCCACAACTTCGGTGGCGTGCTTGAGCCCCGTTACATTGTCGGCGCGGAATCACTTGACCAGTGAGCTATTACGCACTCTTTCAAGGGTGGCTGCTTCTAAGCCAACCTCCTGGTTGTCAGAGCAACTCCACATCCTTTCCCACTTAGCACGCGCTTTGGGACCTTAGTTGGTGGTCTGGGTTGTTTCCCTCTCGACTATGAAGCTTATCCCCCACAGTCTCACTGCTGCGCTCTCACTTACCGGCATTCGGAGTTTGGCTGACGTCAGTAACCTTTTGGGGCCCATCGGCCATCCAGTAGCTCTACCTCCGGCAAGAAACACGCAACGCTGCACCTAAATGCATTTCGGAGAGAACCAGCTATCACGAAGTTTGATTGGCCTTTCACCCCTATCCACAGCTCATCCCCTCAGTTTTCAACCTAAGTGGGTTCGGCCCTCCACGACGTCTTACCGTCGCTTCAGCCTGGCCATGGATAGATCACTTCGCTTCGGGTCTAGGACACGCGACTGAATCGCCCTATTCAGACTCGCTTTCGCTACGGCTCCCCCACTCGGGTTAACCTCGCCACGTATCGCTAACTCGCAGGCTCATTCTTCAAAAGGCACGCTGTCACAGCTGCTAAGGCTGCTCCAACGGTTTGTAAGCAAACGGTTTCAGGTACTATTTCACTCCCCTCCCGGGGTACTTTTCACCTTTCCCTCACGGTACTTGTCCGCTATCGGTCATCTGGGAGTATTTAGGCTTATCAGGTGGTCCTGACAGATTCACACGGGATTTCTCGGGCCCCGTGCTACTTGGGATACTCTTCGCGCCAAGGGAGGCATTTCGACTACGGGGTTGGCACCCTCTATGACCGGCCTTTCAATGCCGTTCGTCTATACCTTCTTGTAACGCCGGCTGCTCGGCAGAACAGCCAGAAGAGTCCCACAACCCCGAATACGCAACTCCTGCCGGATATCACACGTACTCGGTTTAGCCTGTTCCGGTTTCGCTCGCCACTACTAACGGAATCGCGGTTGCTTTCTCTTCCTGTGGGTACTGAGATGTTTCACTTCCCCACGTTCCCTCTACCCGCCCTATATATTCAGGCGGGAGTCACTGGGTCGGCACGCCGCCCAGCGGGGTTTCCCCATTCGGAAATCCTCGGATCAAGGTGTGCTTATCCACTCCCCGAGGCTTATCGCAGATTGCTACGTCCTTCTTCGGCTCCAGATGCCAAGGCATCCACCGTTTGCTCTTAAAGACTTGAAATCACATGAGCTGATCTATCGATCATTCGTTTGTGAAACGATGCTCGCGCATCGTCTCTAAGATGCTCGCGTCCACTGTGTAGTTCTCAAAGTACGGGCGGTACCCTTCCCGCATGCCGCTCGGCGGCATCGAAGAAGGGCCCTGAGGTTGGTTGCGCTTTCGCGCATCCGGTCCCTCAGGACCCAACAGCGTGCATGTGCCGGCCGGTCACCAGACCCCGTTCCTGTCGCAAGCGACGTACTGGGGATCGGGATACCCGATCGGCACCTCGTCAAATGTTCCACCCATGAGCTGACCCCTTCGAGACGTTCGCTCGAAGCGGGCTCTGGGATGCCGAGGCATCCAGATGCTCCTTAGAAAGGAGGTGATCCAGCCGCACCTTCCGGTACGGCTACCTTGTTACGACTTAGTCCTAATTACCGATCCCACCTTCGACGGCTCCCTCCACAAGGGTTGGGCCACCGGCTTCAGGTGTTACCGACTTTCATGACTTGACGGGCGGTGTGTACAAGACCCGGGAACGTATTCACCGCAGCGTTGCTGATCTGCGATTACTAGCGACTCCGACTTCATGAGGTCGAGTTGCAGACCTCAATCCGAACTGGGACCGGCTTTTTGGGATTCGCTCCACCTTACGGTATTGCAGCCCTTTGTACCGGCCATTGTAGCATGCGTGAAGCCCAAGACATAAGGGGCATGATGATTTGACGTCATCCCCACCTTCCTCCGAGTTGACCCCGGCAGTATCCCATGAGTTCCCACCATTACGTGCTGGCAACATAGAACGAGGGTTGCGCTCGTTGCGGGACTTAACCCAACATCTCACGACACGAGCTGACGACAACCATGCACCACCTGTATAGAGACCTTGCGGGGCGACTGTTTCCAGCCGTTTCCTCTATATGTCAAGCCTTGGTAAGGTTCTTCGCGTTGCATCGAATTAATCCGCATGCTCCGCCGCTTGTGCGGGTCCCCGTCAATTCCTTTGAGTTTTAGCCTTGCGGCCGTACTCCCCAGGCGGGGAACTTAATGCGTTAGCTGCGTCACGGAATCCGTGGAATGGACCCCACAACTAGTTCCCAACGTTTACGGGGTGGACTACCAGGGTATCTAAGCCTGTTTGCTCCCCACCCTTTCGCTCCTCAGCGTCAGTTACGGCCCAGAGATCTGCCTTCGCCATCGGTGTTCTTCCTGATATCTGCGCATTCCACCGCTACACCAGGAGTTCCAATCTCCCCTACCGCACTCTAGTCTGCCCGTACCCACTGCAGGCCCGAGGTTGAGCCTCGGGTTTTCACAGCAGACGCGACAGACCGCCTACGAGCTCTTTACGCCCAATAATTCCGGATAACGCTTGCGCCCTACGTATTACCGCGGCTGCTGGCACGTAGTTAGCCGGCGCTTTTTCTGCAGGTACCGTCACTTTCGCTTCTTCCCTGCTAAAAGAGGTTTACAACCCGAAGGCCGTCGTCCCTCACGCGGCGTTGCTGCATCAGGCTTTCGCCCATTGTGCAATATTCCCCACTGCTGCCTCCCGTAGGAGTCTGGGCCGTGTCTCAGTCCCAGTGTGGCCGGTCACCCTCTCAGGCCGGCTACCCGTCGACGCCTTGGTGAGCCGTTACCTCACCAACAAGCTGATAGGCCGCGAGCCCATCCCGGACCGAAATTCTTTCCAGCTGCTGAAGATGCCTTCGCAGCTCGTATCCGGTATTAGCAGCTGTTTCCAGCTGTTATCCCAGAGTCCGGGGCAGGTTGCTCACGTGTTACTCACCCGTTCGCCACTGATCCGGAGAGCAAGCTCTCCTTCACCGTTCGACTTGCATGTGTTAAGCACGCCGCCAGCGTTCATCCTGAGCCAGGATCAAACTCTCCGTAAAGAAATTTTGCTGGACCGAACCGGAATAGGGCCGGTGCAGCGAGTTTGATCTGACCAAAGGGATGTCATTGCTGACTATCCGTTGCCGACCCGAAGGTCGGTCTTTGATCCAAAGGAATCTCTACCGGTCGATTGCTCGACCGACGAGGTTATTTGGCATTTGACAAGTGCACGCTGTTGAGTTCTCAAGGATCGGATGCTCCTGCTGCTCAGCCTTTCAGCCTCGCCCGCAGGGCAACTTCTCTATCTTATCCGTGCCGCTCGGCTTGTCAAATCGGCGTGTCGTTCGTTCCAGATCGGAACCCGAGGTGTCGATGACGTGGCTGAGCAGCCGGAACCCCATGCTAGACCCGGAGGTCGTTCACACTCAAGGTGGTGTGGGCTTGGGGGTGGTTCTCCGCTTGAGAGGAAGCGGGGCCTTCCGGCCTCTCCGCTCTCCCCTGTGGGGCGAACAAGTAATAAGTTACGTGGGTTCTGCGGACTCGGCAAATCACGGCGCATCCCGGGCGTGTCGCGACCCCGGATCCGCGTGATTCCGCGGATCGGCCCCTCAGCGGCGTTCGTGCGCCAGCGGGGCGCGCAGGGCCTGTACGAGCACGGCCAGCGCCAGGGTCGCCCCTCCCCACAGCGCGCACGCCGGCGGGAGAACCCGATACGCGAGATGGGCCGGGGTGAACGCACCGGCGAGGGGTCCCCACACCGCGAGGCCGACGACGCACGCGACGACGAGCACGGCGGGAAGCGACGCCCACCACACCACGCGGACCGCGGGCGGAAGCACGCGACGCACGCGGCCTTCCGGCCGCCGCCCCCGCAGCCAGACCCCTCCGCACGCCGCGAGGACCGCGAGCCCGAGGATGCTCGACCCGTGCTGCAGCCATGTGCAGCCGGGCAGCGGTCCCCACATGCCGGCGAGTGCCGGAAGCAGCTCGCTGCCGGCCCGCCCCTCGTGCGTGAACAGGTCCCACACGATGTGCGTCACGACTCCCAGCGCGAGCGAGACCAGCACGAGCCCCACCGTCGAGACCGACGGCCGGCCGCGCCGCCCTCCGAAGGTCTCGCGCAGCGCGACCGGCGCACCCGCGTCCCACGCGATCGGCAACCGGTCGGCGAGCCACGTCGGAGACAGCTCACGCACGGCCGGCCGCAGCACCGCGCGCCACACGAGCAGGAGCGCGAGCGCCCACACCACCGTGAGCGGCAGCCACGTGAGATCGTGGGTGCGCCCGTAGGCGGGCACGACGGCCCGCACGAACAGGGGCAGGTCGGGGGTCATCGCGCCGATCGCGATCGCGGCCGGCACGAGCGGCGTGCGGACGAACGGCAGGGCGACGATCGCGTGGCTCGGCGTGAACGGCACGATCGGCGGCCGGAGTCAGCCGACGAAGAGCCCGGCGAGCGTCTTCTTGCCGCGGCGGAGCACCGACACCCCGCCCGGGAGCGACCCCGACACCACGGCGCCGTCGGACTCCACGCGTGCGCCGTCGAGCGACACACCGCCCTGGGCGATCGCGCGCCGACCCTCGCTGAGACTCGACACGAGCCCGGTGGCGACGAGCGCGTCGAGCACCGGCGTGCCGGCCGTGACCTCCGCGTGCGGCAGTTCGCTCAGCGCGCTGCGGAGCGTGCCGGGGTCGAGGACCGTCAGGTCGCCCGCGCCGAAGAGCGCTTCGGATGCGGCGGCGACGGCGCGCATCGCGGCCTCGCCGTGCACGAACGCCGTGACCTCCTCGGCCAGTCGTCGCTGCGCGGCCCGGCGGAACGGCTCGTCACGCACGAGCTGCTCGTAGTGAGCGATCTCGTCGCGGGAGAGGAACGTGAAGATCTTCAGGCGCGCCACGACGTCGTCGTCGAGCGTGTTGAGCCAGAACTGGTAGAACGCGTACGGCGAGCACATGTCGGCGTCGAGCCAGATCGCGTTGCCCTCGCTCTTGCCGAACTTCGACCCGTCGCTGTTGGTGATCAGCGGCGTGCCGAGCGCGTGCACCGACACCCCCTCGACGCGGTGGATCAGATCGACCCCGCTCGTGAGGTTGCCCCACTGGTCGCTGCCGCCGGTCTGCAGCACGCACCCGTACGCGCGGTGCAGCTCGAGGTAGTCGAGCCCTTGGAGGATCTGGTAGCTGAACTCGGTGTAGCTGATACCGGCGTCGGAGTTCAGCCGCGCCGCGACCGCGTCCTTCTTCAGCATCGTGCCGACGCGGTAGTGCTTGCCGATCTCGCGGAGGAAGTCGATCGCGCTCAGCGGCGCCGTCCAGTCCAGGTTGTTCACGATGCGCGCGGCGCTGTCGCCGTCGAAGCTCAGGAAGCGCTCGACCTGCCCGCGCAGCCGCCCCACCCACTCGGCGACGGTCTCGGGCGTGTTGAGCGTGCGCTCGGCGGTGGGCCGCGGATCGCCGATGAGGCCGGTGGATCCGCCGACGAGCCCGAGGGGGCGATGGCCGGCCAGCTGCAGGCGCCGCATGACGAGCAGCTGCACGAGGTTGCCGAGGTGCAGGCTCGGGGCGGTCGGATCGAAGCCGCAGTAAAAGACCGCGGGCGGCCCCGCCAGGAGCTCCTTCAGCGCCGCCGCATCCGTCGACACGTGCACGAGCCCGCGCCAGACGAGCTCCTCCCACACGTCCTCGAAGCTCGGGTCGTTGACGGGGGCGAGCGCCCGGAGCGCCTGCTCCTGCCTCAGATCTGACACGCGTTCCAGGCTATCAGCGCACCCCGGCCCCGCCCGCGACGCCCCACCACACCAGGAGGGCGGCGGCGAGGGCGCTCGCCCAGCTCACGAGGCTGCCGATGAGGAAGTACTCAGCCCGCTCCCCCGACTCGCCGTCGCGGGAGATCTCGGGGAAGCGCACGATGCCCTTGGCCGCGAGGACCGCCGCCAGGAGCGTGTACGCGCCCGCAAGCGTCAGCGCGAAGACGAGGAGTCGCTCGAGCGGGCCGATGAGCCGGCCGCCCTTGAGACCGGATGCCTCGGGCGAGACTGCGTGCTCGCGGCGCAGCGCCGAGCGCACCAGCACATTGCCCGACTCGGTGAGGAAGACGGCGGCACCGAGCACGGCGACGAGCGCGTCCGGCGACAGCACGCCCCACGGCCCGACGATGGACGCCCCTCCGGACGCGCGGGCGGGCACCCACACGACGGCCGCTGCGCACACGACGACGAGGGCCGCCGCGACCGCAAGGCCCGCGCGCGAGGAGCCGTCGTCGCGGACGGCCAGGAGCCACGCCGCAGCGATCAGGAGTGCGGCGATCGCGGCGGCCACGGCGTCGACGGCGGCGGCGAGCACGATCAGGAGGATGCCGGCGGCGACGTACGCCACCCAGCGCCGCGCGCCCACATGGCGGCGCAGCAGGTCGGCGCCGCCGACGGCGAGGAGGATCAGGCCGGCGACGATCACGACGCGCGCTCCAGGAGGTCGAGCCCCGTGAGCAGCGCACCCGCGCCGGCGCCGGCGAGCGCCTGCGATACTGCCGACTGCGTGATGCCCTCCTCGGCGGCGAGCGCCGCCTGCGTGCGTCCGAGGCATCGGCCGTACACGAGCCGGCGGGTGCGCTCGGTCATGCCCGCGACGAGCTGGTCGCGCGCGAGCGCGTACGCGTTGGCGAGGGCGATCGTGGGGGCCATGGCGGCATCCTCCCCCTCGGCGGCGGCGACCCACGTGCGCGCGCTCGGCGCGGCGCGCTGCTGCAGGGCGTGCACGCGTTCGATCGCCGCGCGAGCGGCCCACCATCCCGGGCCGTCGGTGCGCTCGCCCGCGCGCGAGTCCACCGGCGCGATCTCGCCGACGCCGATCCCGTAACGGCACCGGATGTCGTCGGGCAGAGCGAGCTGGAGGAGCAGGATGGCGGTGAGCGCGTTCTCGAGGGCGTCGTACACCGCCTGGAGCTCGTCGCCGACCGTGGAGGTGAGCGGCTGCGTCGCGAGCGGGCGGTCGGCCTCCACGGCGGCGATCACGGCCTCGAGTCGGCGCTGCGCGTCGGATCGGCTCTCCAGGCGACGGGAGCCGATGATGTCTGCGATCACGACAACGCTCATGCCATAAGCGTATCGCTGATTTGTGTCAGATATCAGCCCTCCACTGATCGTCAGATGCCCAGAGCGTGGGCGAGCTCCTGCGTGCGCGCGATGAGCGCGCGACGCTGCTCGGCGACCCGCACCGGCGCGGTGCCGCCGATCCCGGCACGGCTGTCGACCGACCCGCTCACCAACAGCACCTCGCGCACGTCGGGGGTGAGGTCGGGCGAGACATCCGCGAGGAGCTCGTCCGTCGCCTCTTCCAGGCCGATGCCCCGTGCCTCGCATGCGCGCACGAGCGCGCCCGAGATCTCGTGGGCGTCGCGGAAGGGCACCCCACGGCGCACCAGCCAGTCGGCGACGTCGGTCGCGAGGGAGAACCCCTCCGGCGCGAGGGCCGCCATCCGCTCGGTGTCGAACCGCAGGGTCGCGATCATGCCGGCGAAGGCCGGCAGCACGAGCTCGAGCGTGCGCACCGAGTCGAAGACGGGCTCCTTGTCCTCCTGGATGTCGCGGTTGTACGCCAGCGGCAGGCCCTTGAGCGTCGCGAGCAGACCCGCGAGGTTGCCGATCACGCGCCCGGCCTTGCCGCGCGCGAGCTCGGCGATGTCGGGGTTCTTCTTCTGCGGCATGATGCTCGACCCCGTGGAGTACGCGTCATCGAGCGTGACGAAGCCGAACTCGCGCGTGTTCCACAGGATGACGTCCTCCGACAGCCGCGACAGGTCGACCGCGATCATCGCGGCGACGAAGGCGAACTCGGCCACGACGTCGCGGGAGGCCGTGCCGTCGAGGGAGTTGTCCGCCGGCCGGTCGAGACCGAGTTCGCGCGCGACGAGCTGGGGATCGAGTCCGAGCGACGACCCGGCCAGCGCCCCGCCGCCGTACGGCGACACCGCCGCGCGCGCCGACCAGTCCCGCAGCCGCTCGAGACCGCGCGTCAGGGCCCAGCCATACGCCTGCAGGTGATGGGCCAGCAGGATCGGCTGCGCGTGCTGCAGGTGCGTGCGTCCGGGCATCACCGCGTCGGCGTGGGCGTCGGCCTGCGCGACGAGCGCGTCGACGAGCCGGACGATCTCGCGCGCGATCGTGCGGGCGTGATCGCGCAGGTACAGCCGGATGAGGGTCGCGATCTGGTCGTTGCGGCTGCGCCCGGCGCGCAGCCGCCCGCCGAGCACCGGGCCCACCTCGGCGATGAGGGCGCTCTCGAGCGCGCCGTGCACGTCCTCGTCGTCAGGACCGGGAAGAAGGGAGCCGTCGGCCACGTGCGCGGCGATCGCGTCGAGTCCCGCGTGCATGTCGCGCGCCTCGTCGGCGGTGAGGTAGCCGGCGGCCTCGAGCGCGGTGGCGTGGGCGTGGGACCCGGCGATGTCGTAGGGCGCGAGCTGCCAGTCGAAGTGCGTCGACCGACTCAGCTCCGCCAGCTCCGGCGAGGGGCCGCCCGCGAACCGCGCACCCCACAGGGCGCCCTCGTTCGTACCGTGTCCGCTCGCCGTGCTCATCGCTCCAGCCTATCGACGCGGCCGGGGCGCTCCCGGTCGCCGTCCGGCACGACGAGCGCCGTCACGCGGGCGATCGCCGCCTCGAGCGGCCCGCGGCCGATGAGCAGCGCCCACGCGGTGCACGCCGCGACGATGCCGAGGGTCATCGGCCAGAACGGCTCGAGCGCGCGGAATCCGCGGAGGTCGCGGACCGCGTCGAGCTCGGATGCGGCGACCACCGCCCACACGAGGATCTGCGCCGTGTACGCCGTGAGCGGCATCGACCCGACCGCCCGCAGCGGCACGGCGACCCACCGCACCGGCGTGCGGCACACGAGCAGGCACGCACCGATCACGGCGAGCGCGAACCCGCCCGAGCCGACGACCTCGAGGATCCCGGAGGAGTGCGCACGCGCGGTCCACACCGCCCACCACAGCGACAGCGGCTCCTCACCGAACGACGAGCCCGACACGGCATCCAGCCCGTAGCCGAACGCGGCGAGCGCGCCGCCGATGACGACGAGGAGCACCGCGACGCGCGGCGAGCGGATGTCGGCGCGCGCGGCGGCCAGCCCCGCGAGCACGAACGCGATCCAGACCGGGAAGGGGTAGTGCCAGCCGATGACGGCCGACAGTGTCGCGCCGTCGGCCGTCGACCACCACGGCGACGCGTCCCACAGCGCCTGCGGCCACGGCATGACGAGCGCGACGACGCCCGCGGCGGCGGCGAGCGCCGGCGTGCGCCAGCCCAGGAACGGCAGCGAGAGGAGGAAGAGCAGTCCGTAGGCGGGGAGGATGACGTACACCGGCACCTGGGTCATGACGAGCGCGAGCCCGATCGCCCAGAGCAGGCCCGCGCGCAGGGCCAGGCGCGCCGATTCGCGGGCGCGCGCGGGCCCCCGCAGCGGGCGGGGGCCGCCGGTCACGAGCCCGATCGAGACGCCGGCGAGGGTCGCGAAGAGGATCGACGAGCGCCCGTTGACGACGTCGGCCCACGTCGCGGGGTCGCCGGGGGCGAAGGGCTGGATCACGAGCAGGTGCGCCGCGAACATGCCGACGACCGCGAGGCCGCGGGCGAGGTCGACGCCGGCGATGCGCGCCGGTCCGTCGAAACGCCGCCACC
Source organism: Microbacterium sp. 10M-3C3 (assembly GCF_003931875.1). Lineage (NCBI taxonomy): Bacteria > Bacillati > Actinomycetota > Actinomycetes > Micrococcales > Microbacteriaceae > Microbacterium > Microbacterium sp. 10M-3C3. The sequence goes on from NZ_CP034245.1 coordinate 2,285,465, forward strand.
GGGCGGCGAGCGCGCTCACCCCTGTCGGAGAAGCCACACCAGCAGCGCCTTCTGCGCGTGCAGCCGGTTCTCGGCCTCGTCCCACACGACGCTCTGCGGGCCGTCGATGACCTCGGCGTCGACCTCGTAGCCGCGGTCGGCCGGGAGGCAGTGGATGAAGATCGCGTCGGGGCGAGCCAGGCCCATGATCTCCTGCGTCACCTTGTAGGCGCCGAGGTCGCGCAGGCGCGCGAGCTTCTCCTCCTCCTTGCCCATCGACACCCACGTGTCCGTCACGACGACGTCGGCGCCGGCGGCGGCCTCCACGGGATCGGTGTACAGCGTCACGGAGCCGCCGGTGCGGGCGGCGATCGCGTCGGCGTCGCGCACCACATCCTCGCGCGGCGCGTAGCTCTCGGGCGACGCGACGCGCACGTGCATGCCGGCCGTCACGCCGGCCAGCACGTATGAGTGCGCCATGTTGCTGCGCCCGTCTCCGAAGAACGACAGCGTGAGGCCCGCGAGGTCGCCCTTGTGCTCGCGGATCGTGAGGAGATCGGCGAGCAGCTGGCAGGGGTGGAAGTCGTCGCTGAGCGCGTTGACCACCGGCACCCGCGTCCCCCGCGCCATCTCCTCCAGGCCCGCCTGCGCGTACGTGCGCCACACGATCGCGGCGACCTGTCGCTCGAGGACGCGCGCGGTGTCGGAGGGGGTCTCCTTGCCGCCGAGCTGACTGTTGGCGGTCGAGATGATCAGCGGGGAGCCGCCGAGGTCGGCGATGCCGACCGCGAACGACACGCGCGTGCGGGTGGAGGACTTGTCGAAGATCACCGCGACCGTCTGCGGGCCCGCGAGGGGCTTGAGCGCCCAGCGGTCCTTCTTCAGCTCGAGCGCGAGATCGAGGATCTCCGCCTGCTCGGCGGGGCCCAGGTCGTCGTCGCGCAGCAGATGCCGGGTCATGCCGTCACCTCCGTCGCCGCCGCATCCAGCAGCAGCGAATCGGACACCGTCGCGAGGGCCGCGCGGAAGAGCTCCGCGAACTCGGCGATCTCGGCGTCGCCGATCGTGAGGGCCGGGACGAGGCGGATCGTGTCGTCGTTGGGCGCGTTCACGATGAGTCCGTGCGCCTGCGCCGCGGCGACCACCGCCTTCGCGACGGGGTGGGCCAGCGCCACGCCGAGCAGTAGCCCGCGCCCGCGGACGCCCGTCACCAGCGGCGAGCCGATCGCGAGGATCGCCTCCCGCAGCTGCGCGCCGCGCGCGCGGGCGTTGCCGACGAGCTCGGCGCGCTCGATCTCGCCGAGCACGGCTCCCGCCACGGCCGTCGCGAGCGGGTTGCCCCCGAAGGTCGAGCCGTGGGTGCCGGGATAGAACAGCTCGCTCGCCGCGCCGAAGGTGATGAGCGCGCCGATCGGGAAGCCGCCGCCCACGCCCTTGGCGACCGTGATGGCGTCAGGGACGATGCCCTCGTGCTGGAAGGCGAACCACTCCCCCGTGCGGCCGGCACCGGTCTGGATCTCGTCGACGATGAGGAGCGCGCCGTGCCGGGCGGTGAGCTCGCGCGCGGCGGCGAGGTAGCCCGCCGGGAGCTCGACGACGCCGGCCTCCCCCTGGATGGGCTCGACGACGAGGGCGGCGACCTGCTCGTCCATCGCGGCTTCGAGTGCGGCGACGGTCGCGTCGAGGTGCTCGACCCCAGGCACCATCGGCAGGAAGTCGGCCTGCAGCGCGGGCTTGCCGGTGAGGGCGAGCGTGCCCATCGTGCGGCCGTGGAAGCCGCCGCGCAGGGTCAGGATGCGGGTGCGGCCGTCGGCGCGGCCGTGCAGGCGCGCGAGCTTGAAGGCCGCCTCGTTCGCCTCGGCGCCGGAGTTGCCGAAGTAGACGCGCCCCGACGGCCCGGTGCCGGCGAGGCGCTTGAGCCGCGCGGCGAGCTCGAGCTGCGGCGGGGTGGCGAAGTAGTTCGACACGTGCGCGAGCGTGGCCGCCTGCCGCGTCACCGCCTCGACGAACACGGGGTGCGCGTGCCCGAGCGCGTCGACGGCGATGCCGGCGAGGAAGTCGAGGTAGCGCCGGCCGTCGCCGTCCCACAGGTGGGCGCCCTCGCCGCGCACGAACAGCGCCATGCGGTCGCCGAAGCTGCGGACGAGGTCGCGGCCCGCGTCGTCCTGCCAGGTTGCGGTGTCGCTCATGCGACCACCTCCGTTCCGATTCCCTTGCTGGTGAACAGCTCCACGAGCACCGAGTGCGGTACGCGCCCGTCGATGATCGCCGCGGTGGGCACGCCGCCCTCCACGGCGTCCAGGCACGCCTGCATCTTCGGGATCATGCCCGACTCCAGTCGCGGCATCATCGCGCGCAGCTCGGTCGAGGTGAGGTGGGAGACGAGGGATTCGCGGTTCGGCCAGTCGGCGTAGAGCCCCGGCACATCGGTCAGCACGACGAGCTTCTCGGCGCCGAGCGCGACGGCCAGCGCCGCCGCCGCCGCATCCGCGTTGACGTTCAGCGAGTGGCCGGGATGGTCGAGGTCGGGCGCGATGCTCGAGACGATCGGGATGCGCCCGGCGTCGAGATGGTCGCGCACGGGCGTCGGATCGACCGTCACGACGTCGCCGACCCGGCCGAGGTCGTGCTCGACGCCGTCCACGACGACGCCGCGGCGACGTCCGCCGAACAGGCCCGCGTCCTCGCCGCTGAGCCCCGTGGCCAGCGGCCCGTGCGCGTTGACCTTGGCCACGAGCTGCGGGTTGATCTGCCCGGTCAGCACCATGCGCACGACGGAGATCGCCTCGGTCGAGGTCACGCGGTAGCCGCCCTTGAACTCGCTCGGGATGGCGAGCCGGTCGAGCATCGAGGAGATCTGCGGGCCGCCGCCGTGGACCACGACCGGCAGCACGCCCACGTAGCGGAGGTAGGCGATGTCGGCGGCGAACGCGTCCTGCAGCTCGTCGCTGACCATGGCGTTGCCGCCGTACTTCACGACGACCACCTTGTCGCGGAAACGGCGCAGCCACGGCAGCGACTCGACGAGGGAGGCCGCCCGCTCGCTCGCGGCGGCCGGGTCGGTGTCTTGCAGGTCGATGCCGCTCATGAGGAGTACGCGCTGTTCTCGTGGACGTAGTCGTGGGTGAGGTCGTTCGTGAGGATCGTCGCCGAGGCGTCCCCGTGGTGCAGGTCGATCGCGACCGTCGTCGCGCGGGGCGTCAGGTCGACCTCCTCGCGCGGACGGTCGGGCCCTCCCGCCGCGCACACGCGCACGCCGTTCATCCACACGTCCACGGCGTACGGATCGAAGGCGGCCCGCGTCGTGCCGATCGCGGCGAGCACGCGCCCCCAGTTGGGGTCGTTGCCGAAGATCGCGGCCTTGAACAGGTTGTTGCGGGCGACGGAGCGGCCGACCTCGACGGCGTCGTCCTCGCTGGCGGCACCGGTGACCTCGATGCGGATGTCGTGGCTCGCGCCCTCGGCGTCGCCCTGCAGCTGCTCGGCGAGGTCCTGGCACACCTCCGCGAGCGCCGCGCGGAACGCCGCCGGGTCGGGCGTGACGCCGCTCGCGCCGCTGACCATGAGCGTCACCTGGTCGTTCGTGGACATGCAGCCGTCGGAGTCGAGCCGGTCGAAGCTCGTCCGCGTCGCGGCCCGCAGCGCCGCATCCGCCTCCGCCGCATCGAGCACGGCATCGGTGGTGAGCACGACGAGCATGGTCGCAAGTCCCGGCGCCAGCATGCCCGCGCCCTTGGCCATGCCGCCGATCGTCCAGCCGTCGCCGGTGCGCACGGCGCGCTTGGGCCGCGAGTCGGTCGTCATGATCGCGAGCGAGGCGTCCTCTCCCCCGTCCGGCGAGAGGGCGGCGACGCCCTGCTCGACGCCCGCGAGCACCTTCGCACGGAAGACCTCGTCGCCCGTGCCGATGAGGCCGGTCGAGCACACCAGCACATCCCCGGCCGAGACGCCCAGGAGCTCGGCGGCCTTCTCGGCGGTCTGGTGCGTGGTCTGGAACCCGAACGCGCCGGTGAAGCAGTTCGCGCCGCCGGAGTTGAGGACGACCGCCTCGACGACCCCGTCCCGGATCGCCTGCTCCGACCACAGGATCGGGTTCGCCTTGGCCCGGTTGGACGTGAAGACCGCGGCCCCGACCTTGAGGGGCCCGCGGTTGACGACGACGGCGACGTCGGGGCGGCCGGTCGATTTCAGGCCGACGGCGACGCCGGATGCTTCGAATCCGGCGGGGGCGGTGACACTCACGGGGCGACTCCGTTCACGCTGAGCGCCGTGGTCTCCGCCAGGCCCAGGGCGATGTTCATCGATTGGACGGCCGCGCCGGCGGTGCCCTTGACGAGGTTGTCGACCGCGGCGACGACCACGACGCGGCCCGCGTCGCGGTCGACCGCGAGACCGAGCAGCGCGGTGTTCGCGCCGAGGACGTCGGCCGTGCGCGGGAATGCTCCGGCCGGCAGCAGCTGGACGAACGGCTCGTCGGCGTACGCGCTCTCCCACGCCTCGCGGATCTGCGCGTCCGTCGCGCCCGGCGCGATCGGCGCGGACGTCGTGGCGAGGATGCCGCGGGCCATCGGCACGATGACGGGTGTGAAGGAGATGCGCACGGCGTCGGCCGGCGCGCCGGCGGCGACGAGCGCCTGACGGATCTCGGGGATGTGCCGGTGCGTGCCCCCGACGGCGTAGGGGTTGGCCGAGCCGAGGATCTCGGATGCGAGCAGGTGCGTCTTCGCGCTCTTGCCCGCGCCGCTCGGTCCGACCGCCAGCACGGTGACGATGCCGGCGGGGTCGACGACGCCGGCGGCGACACCCGGCGCGATGCTCAGCGACACCGTGGACGCGTTGCATCCGGGGGCGGCGATGCGGGTCGCGCCGGCCAGCGCCGCGCGCTGCTTGCCGCCGGCGACGGGGAGCTCGGGGACGCCGTAGGTCCACGGATCCGGATGCGGGCCGCCGTAGAAACGCGCCCAGTCGGCGGCCTCGGTGAGGCGATGGTCGGCGCCGGCGTCGATCACGAGCGGCGTGTCGACGAGAGCGTCCGTGTACTGCGCGGACTGCCCGTGCGGCAGGGCGAGCACGACGATGTCATGGCCGGCCAGCACGTCGGGCGTCGTGTCCTGCAGCGTCAGGTGCGCGAGCGAGCGCAGGTGCGGCTGGTGCTCGATGAGCGGCTGCCCGGCGTTGGAGTGCGCCGTGACGGTGCGGATCTCGACGTCGGGGTGCGCCGCGAGCAGGCGCAGCGCTTCACCGCCGGCGTAGCCGGATGCGCCGGAGACGGCGACCGAATAGGGCATGGCTTCCACCTTATTGTCTGGGGCGAGGGGGCCGGAGACGGCGACACCCGGCCGCAGCAGACGCGTCGGGGTCGCCTAGAGTCGGCGGCCGCGGCGCACGCGCGAGCCCGCGATGCCCAGGGCGGGCGCGGCGGGAGCGGGAAGCATGCGGCGAGGTTAGCCCGTCGGGGCCGCGCCGTGCAAATCGCCTGACGCGGCGCGGCGACGCACGACGGCTGTCCACGGGGCGAGCTCGGCGTCGGGCGCGGGCACGTCGTCCACGTTCGCGAGCAGCACGTCGGCGTGGTGCCACGCGGCGAGGGCGGCCGCATCCGGCGACCGCGGCTGGGACGACAGGTTCGCGACGACGAGCAGCTGCTCGTCCCCGAGCCGGCGGACGAAGGCGAACACGGCCGGGTCCCCCGCATCGATCCGGCGGAAGTCGCCGTCGACGACGACGGAAAGCTCGTGCCGCAGGCGGATCAGCGCACGGTAGTGCGCGAGAACGGAGCGGGGATCGTCCGCCTGCGCGGCGACGCTGATGCGGGCGGCGCTCGGTGCCACGTCGATCCACGGCGTGCCGGTCGTGAACCCCGCGTGCGCGGACGCGTCCCACTGCATCGGGGTGCGCGCGTTGTCGCGACCGTGCGAAGCGAGCCCCGGCAGCACGTCGGCGGGATCGATTCCGCGCGCGACCTCTGCGGCGTAATGGCCGAGCGACTCGACGTCGCGGAAGGCGTCGATCGCAGCGAACGCGCCGTTGGTCATCCCGATCTCCTCGCCCTGGTACACATACGGCGTGCCGCGCTGCAGGTGGAGGATCGTCGCCAGGGCGGTCGCCGACTCGCGCCACCAGCGGCCGTCGTCGCCGAACCGGCTGACGGGGCGCGGCTGGTCGTGGTTGGCGAGGTAGGTAGAGGCTGTTCCAGCCGACGTCGGCGAGCGCCTCCTGCCACGCCGTGAACGACGCCGCGAGCTCGCCCGGCTCGAGCGGCCGCGGGGAGAACTTCGACTCGGGGCCGCGGTCGAGGCCGACGTGGTCGAACTGGAACACCATGTCCACCTCACGGCGCGCCGGATCGGTCAGCAGCCGCGCTTCCTCGAAGGTCACCCCGGGCGTCTCTCCCACGGTGAGCAGGCCGTCCCGCCCGTCGAACACCTCGCGGTGCATCTCCTGGAGGAACTCGTGCAGGCGCGGGCCGTTGACGTAGAACCGCGAGCCGTCGGCGAACGCGTGGCCCGGGCGGGCGGGGGCGTCGCCGAGGATCGGCTGCTTCGAGATGAGGTTGATCACGTCCATGCGGAAGCCGTCGACGCCGCGGTCGAGCCAGCGGCGCATCATGGCGTACACCGCCTGGCGCACCTCGGGGTTCTCCCAGTTCAGATCGGGCTGCTTGCGGTCGAACAGGTGGAGGTAGTACTCCCCGGTCGCCGCATCCCATTCCCACACCGAGCCGGAGAAGAACGACTCCCAGTTGGTCGGCTCCGCGCCGGCTTCGCCGCCCACCGTGCCGGGCCGGGCAGGGCGCCACGAGTACCAGTCGCGCTTCGCGCTGTCGCGGCTCGCGCGCGACTCCTCGAACCACGCGTGCTCGTCGGACGTGTGGTTCACGATGAGGTCCATGACGAGCTTCATGCCGCGCGCGTGCAGGGCCGCGATCAGCTCGTCGAGGTCGCCGAGGGTCCCGAACACGGGGTCGATGTCCTCGTAGTCGCTGATGTCGTATCCGTTGTCCGCGTGCGGGCTGCGGTACACCGGCGACAGCCACACGACGTCCACACCCAGGCGCTCGAGGTGGTCGAGGCGCCGCAGGATGCCGCGGAGGTCGCCGATGCCGTCACCGTCGGAGTCCTGGAAGCTGCGCGGCCAGATCTGGTAGACGACGGCGCTCTTCCACCATCCCGGCTCGTCGGCCATCGTGCCCCTCCGAGAAGTCTCAGTCGCGGATGCGCGCGCCGAAGCGCTCGGCCGCGACCGCGACACCCGCGAGCTTGGCGTCGGTCGCCTCGGCGGCGGTGAGCGTGCGGTCGGGGGCGCGGAAGCGCAGCGCGAACGTCAGGCTCTTGGATCCCTCCGGCACGCCCGCGCCGCGGTAGTCGTCGACGAGGCGCACGGCCTCCAGCAGCGTCCCCGCGCCCTCGGCGAGCGCGGCGCGGACGCCCGCGGCCGGGACGTCGGCGGGCACGACGAGCGACACGTCCTGCGTCGCCACCGGGTAGCCCGACAGCGAGGCCGCGACGATCCGCTGCCCCGCCCGTGCGAGCACGGCGTCGAGGTCGAGCTCGGCGACGTAGACCCGACCCGGGAGATCGGTCTCGGCCGACACGGCCGGGAGCACCTCGCCGACGTAGCCCACGTCCACACCGTCGACGCTCACGATGCCGGTGCGGCCCGGATGCAGCGCCGCCCGCTCGCCCTGACGCACGTCCAGGTCCGCCCCGGCCGCGGCGGCGATCGCGCGCACCGCATCGACGGCGTCGGCGAGGTCGAACGGCTCGGCCGGCTGGCCCGGCTGCTTCGCGACGCGGTTGCCCGTCAGAAGCACCGCGACGTGACGCGGCTGCGGCGGTATGGCCGCATCGAGCGCCGCGAGGGTCGCCGCATCCGGGCGCTCGGCCGCGGCGGGCACCGTCTCGGTGCCGTACGCGACACCCGGCTCGGGCGTGAACACCGACCCGATCTCGAACACGGCGAGGTCGACGAGGCCGCGCGACTGGTTGCGGTGCGCCACCTGCAGCAGCCCCGGAACGAGGCTCCGCCGCAGCGCCGGAGCCTGACCGTCCAGCGGGTTGGCGAGCAGGACGCTCGGCACGTGCGCGCCCGACGGCGAGCCGTGCAGCTCGTTCTGCGCCTCGGTCGTGAAGCCGAACGAGAGCGTCTCGACGTACCCCGCCGCCGCGAGCGCGTTGGCCACGCGGCGCCGCCCGTCCTGCGCGGCGGTGCGACCGCGGCCGGAGGGCGGCACGGGCAGGATCGAGGGGATGCGGTCGTAGCCCGTGATGCGGGCGACCTCCTCAGCCAGGGTCCACTTGTCGCTGAGGTCGGGGCGCCACGACGGCGGCACGACGGTCCACGCCTCGGGCGTGGAATCCGCGATCTCGCAGCCGATCCTCTCGAGCGCGCCGGTGATCTCGTCGTCGGTGTAGTCGACGCCGATGAGGCCGGGGACGAACGGTCGCGGCAGCGCGATCGCCTCGAGGAACACCTCGGCGAACAGCGCACCGCCGGTCTCGGTGTCGAGCGTCCCGCCGGCCAGCTCCACCATCAGGTCGGCCACACGACGCGCCGCGACGAACGGCACGAGCGGGTCGACGCCGCGCTCGAAGCGGCGCGAGGCCTCGGAGGGCAGCTTGTGACGGCGGGCCGTGCGCGCGATCGTGACGGTGTCGAAGACCGCCGCCTCGATGAGCACGTTGCGCGTGGCGTCGGTCATCTCCGTCGTGCCGCCGCCCATGACCCCCGCGAGGCCGATCGGGCCGGACTCGTCGGTGATGAGGAGGTCTTCGACGCTCAGCGCGCGGTCCTTGCCGTCGAGGGTCGTGAGCCGCTCGCCCTCGCGCGCACGGCGCACCGTGATGCCGCCCGACAGGCGGTCGAGGTCGTACCCGTGGATCGGGTTGCCGAGCTCGAGCATGACGTAGTTGGTGATGTCGATGAGGATGCCGAGCGACCGGATGCCCGCGAGCGTGAGCCGCGCGACCATCCACGGCGGCGTCGGGCGCGTCGGATCGACGTCGCGGACGATCCGCACGACGAACTCGCTCGCTCCCACCCGGCCCCGGATCGGCGCGTCGTCGACGACGGCGACGGGAAAGCCGCCGGTCGGCTGCTCCAGCTCCTCGAACGCGCGGTCGGCCGGGTCGCGGAAGGCGGCGCCCGTGGCGTGGGAGTACTCGCGGGCCACACCGCGCAGGCTCAGGGCGTAGCCGCGGTCGGGCGTGACGTTGATCTCGACCGCGACGTCGTCGAGGCCCAGGAGCGCGATCGCGTCGGTGCCGACCTCGGGGTCGAGGCCGAGCTCGGCCAGCCGCAGGATGCCGCTGTGCTCGTCGCCCAGGCCGAGCTCCTTCGCGGAGGCGATCATGCCGTCGGAGACATGCCCGTAGGTTTTGCGTGCCGCGATCGGAAAGGGCCCCGGCAGCACGGCGCCCGGCAGCGTCACGACGACCTTGTCGCCGACGAAGAAGTTCGACGCGCCGCACACGATGCCGCGCACGCCGCCGTTCGCCTCGCCGACGTCCACCTGGCACCAGCGGATCGTCTTGCCGTTGGACTGCGGCTCGGGTGTGAACTCGAGCACCTGCCCGACCACGATCGGACCGGTCAGGTCGAAGCCGTGGACATCCTCCTCCTCGAAGCCGACCGACACGAGAGACGCCAGCACGTCCTCGGGCGTCGCCTCCGCGGGGACGTCGACGTATTCGCGGAGCCACGACAGCGGGACGCGCATCAGACCACCATTCCGAACTGCTCGCTGAAGCGGACATCGCCCTCGGCCATGTCGCGCATGTCCTGCACGTCGGAGCGGAACATGAGCGTCCGCTCGAAACCCATGCCGAACGCGAAGCCCGAGTACACCTCGGGGTCGATGCCCGCGGCGCGCAGGACGTTCGGGTTGACCATGCCGCATCCGCCCCACTCGATCCAGCGGGCGCCGCCGACGAACGTCGGGTGCCACAGGTCGAACTCGGCGGAGGGCTCGGTGAATGGGAAGTAGTTCGCGCGCATGCGGGTCTTCGCCTCGTCGCCGAACAGCTGCCGCGCGACGTGGTCGAGCGTGCCGCGCAGATGGGCCATCGTGATGCCCTTGTCGATCACGAGGCCCTCGAACTGGCTGAAGACGGGGAGGTGGGTCGCGTCGAATTCGTCGGTGCGGTAGACGCGCCCGGGCGAGACGATGTAGATCGGCAGCTCCCGCGTGAGCATCGAGCGCATCTGCACGGGGCTCGTCTGCGTGCGCAGCAGCAGGTGCCGGGCGACCGGGTCGACGTAGAAGGTGTCCTGCATCTGCCGCGCCGGGTGGTCGGCGTCGAGGTTCAGCGCGTCGAAGTTGTACCACTCGTGCTCGAGCTCGGGCCCTTCGGCGATCTCCCACCCCATGCCGACGAAGATGTCGCCGACGTGGTCCTGCAGAAGGGTCAGCGGATGCCGCGCCCCGATCCGCGCGCGCTGCGGGAGCGCCGTGATGTCCACCCGCTCGGCCTCGAGCTGCGCTGCGGTCTCGGCGGCGGCGAGCTCGTCCTCGCGGGCCGCCAGGGCCTGCGTGACGCGCCCGCGGGCCTGCCCGACGAGCTTGCCGAACTCGGCCTTGCGCTCGGGCGGGACTTCGCGCATGCGCGCGTTCAGACGCGCGAGGGGCGATCCCTCCGCCGTGTGGGCGGCGCGGGCGGCCTTCAGCTCGGCCGTGTCGGTGGCCGCGGCGATCGCGGCGAGGGCCGCGTCGACCGCCGCCTGGACGGCGTCGGGGGTGATCTCGGGGGCGTCGGACACGAGAGTCGAGTCTACCGACGGGCCGGGGTCCGCCCGGCCCGTCGGGAGGTCAGACCTGCTCGGACTGGCGTGCGGCGGCGCTGGCCTGCGCGACGAGAATGGCCTGGTCGGGATCGACCGGACGGTCGCCCTTGCGGCGACGGCCACCGCCGCTCGCGGTGCGGCGGGCGAGCCAGCGCGCGAACCACGACAGGGTCAGGTTGATCGCGAGGTAGATCGCGAGCGCGACGGCGAACAGGGAGAACAGGTACCGGTTGCCGTAGTACGAGCCGAGGTTGTTCAGCGTCACGCGGATGATCTCGGAGTAGCCCACGATGTAGCCGAGCGAGGTGTCCTTCAGCAGCACGACGAGCTGCGCGACGATGATCGGCAGCATCTGTCGGAACGCCTGCGGGAACTCCACGATCATCTTCGACTGGAACGAGCGCATGCCCACGCTCAGCGCCGCCTCCCGCTGGCCGCGCGGCAGCGCCAGGAGGCCCGCGCGCAGGGCCTCGCCGATGAGCACGCCGTTGTACAGCGCGAGGGCGAGCACGACGGCCCAGAAGGCGCCGGTCGAGGCCACGAGCAGGATGAAGAGCATCATCAGCAGCACCGGCATACCGCGGAGGAACTCCATGACGACGGCGACGGGCACGCGGATGCCCGCGTGGTCGGACGTGCGCAGGAGCGCGAAGACGACGCCGAGGACGAGCGCGCCGACGGCGGCGACGGCCGCGGCCTGGAGCGTCGCGACGACGCCCGTGCCGATGAACTGCCACACCTCGGTGTAGGCGAAGATGTCCCACCGCGAGCCGTCGAGGATCGCCGGCACCGGCACGCCGCCCGACACGCGCGGGGTCGCGAGCACGACGATGAGCCACGCGACGACCCCGGCCACGACGAGGCCGACCACGACGGAGAGGATCAGCGACAGCCGCCGGGCGCGGGGGCCCGGCGCGTCGAACAGGACGCTCGAACCGGTCATCGGCGCACCACCAATCGCTTCTCGAGCTGGGCGGCTGCCAGGCCCAGCGGGATCGTGATCACGAGGTACAGCGCGGCGGCCGTGAGGAGGATCGGGATCACGAGGTTGCCGAACTCGTTGGTCAGCTCGCGCGTCGAGCCGAACAGCTCGACGACGAAGAACCCACCGGCCACCGACGTGTTCTTCGTGAGCGCGATGAAGACGTTGATGAGCGGCGGGATGGTCATGCGGAAGGCCTGCGGCAGGACCACGAGCGACACCGTCTGCCCGAAGCCGAGCCCGATGCTGCGCGCGGCCTCCGCCTGCCCGACCGGCACGCCGTTGATGCCCGAGCGCAGCGCCTCGGCGACGAACGGCGCGGTGTAGTAGGTGAGGGCGGCCAGGGCCAGGGGGAAGTAGGGGATGCGCGCGCCCAGGAAAGGCACGACGAACGCGAAGAAGAAGAAGACCAGGGTGAGCGGCGTGTTGCGCGCGACCTCGGTCCACACCGCCGAGACGCCGCGCAGCGTCGCGACGGGCGAGATGCGCATCGCGGCGAGGATCGTTCCGAGCGCGAGGGCCAGGACCCCGGAGATCGCCAGCAGCGCGAGCGTGACCCGGAATCCCTCCCAGAAGGTCGGGATGATGATGGCGAGGGAGTCGTCCACTCCGCTCCTTCCTCACGGGGTGGATGCCCCGCCCCGGCCACGAGACGGCGGCGGGACGGGGCATCCGGTCGATCAGTAGCGGTCGGGTGCGGGCGGGTCGACATAGGGCAGCACCGTACCGGCGGTCTTCTCCCACGCCGCCTCATACGTGCCGTCCTCATACGACTCCTCGAGCACGTCGTTGATCCAGTCACGGAAGACGGTGTCGTCCTTCTTCAGGCCGATGCCGTAGGGCTCCTCCGTGAAGGGGTCGCCGACGACCTTGAACTCGCCCTCGTTCTGCGCGGCGAGGCCGGCGAGGATGACGTTGTCGGTCGAGACCGCGACGACCGAGCCGTTGCGCAGCGGCTCGAGGCAGTTCGAGTACGTGTCGGTGAGCACGACCTGCGCACCCAGCGCCTCGAGGTTGGCGGCGGGGGTCGAGCCCGACACCGAGCACACCGGCTGACCGACGAGGTCGTCCTCGCTCTTGATCGTGTCGTTGTCGGCGAGGGTCAGGATCGACTGGCCGGCCATGTAGTACGGGCCTGCAAAGGAGATGACCTCCTTGCGCTTGTCGTTGATCGTGTACGTCGCGATCACGATGTCGACCTGGCCGTTCTGGATGAACGGCTCACGGTTGGCCGAGACGGTCTCGGTCCACTCGATGTCGTCGGCCTCGATGCCGAGCTTGGCGGCGATGATCTTGCCGATCTCGACGTCGAAGCCCTCGGGGTCGCCGGACGGTCCCTTGAGGCCGAACAGCGGCTGGTCGAACTTCGTGCCGATGCGGATGGTGCCCGCCTCGTTCAGAGCGGCCATCGTCGTGCCCGCCTCGAAGGAGACCTCGGGCTCGGGGGTGACCGCGGGGCCGCCCGCGTCGTTCGGGCTGCCGGACTGGCAGGCGGTGAGGGCGAGCATGCCGACGGCGGCAACTCCCACGAGGGACAGTCGCGTGCGCTTCATGTGTGCGTCCTTTGCTGTGAGGGGTGACCGTTGTGCGGTCGGGGTGGGGGAATGCGAGCAGGTCAGTGCTCGAGGATCTTGGAGAGGAAGTCCTTCGCGCGATCGCTGCGCGGGGCGGTGAAGAACTGCTCGGGCGCGGCCTCCTCGACGATGGCGCCGTCGGCCATGAACAGCACGCGGTCGGCGGCCTTGCGCGCGAAGCCCATCTCGTGGGTGACGACGATCATCGTCATGCCGTCGGCGGCGAGGCCGACCATGACATCGAGCACCTCGTTGATCATCTCGGGGTCGAGCGCGCTCGTGGGCTCGTCCATGAGGATGAGCTTGGGCTCCATCGCGAGCGAGCGGGCGATCGCGACGCGCTGCTGCTGGCCGCCGGAGAGCTGGTTCGGCATCTTCTGCGCCTGGTTGGCGACCCCGACGCGGTCGAGGAGCGCCATGGCCCGCTCCTCGGCGTCCTTCTTCTTCATCCCGCGCACCTTGATGGGCCCGAGGGTGACGTTCTCGAGCACAGTCTTGTGCGCGAACAGGTTGAACGACTGGAAGACCATCCCGACGTCCGCCCGCAGCTCCGCGAGCGCGCGCCCTTCTTCGGGGAGCTTCGCGCCATCGATCGTGATGACACCCGAGTCGATGGTCTCGAGACGGTTGATCGCGCGGCACAGCGTCGACTTGCCGCTTCCCGATGGCCCGATGACGACCACGACCTCGCCGCGGTTGACCACGGTGTTGATGTCCTTCAGGACGTGGAGCTCACCGAAGTGCTTGTCGACGTGCTCGACGACGACGAGGGGCTCGCCGCGTCGGGCCGCGATGTTCGAAGTCTTCGGGTGGGGGGACGCCTCGGTCGACATGGCTCCAACCTAGGCAACGGCTGTGCGATCGCCCGGCGGATCCACACGAGCGTTACCGACCCGTAACGAGTCGGGAACGGGCCTCACTCCCCCGCGCGCTGAGCGAAAGCGGTCTCATAGAGGCAGACGCTCGCCGCCGTGGCGAGGTTCAGCGACTCGGCGCGACCGTAGATCGGCAGCCGCAGCGCGAGGTCCGCATGAGCGAGGGCGGATTCCTCGAGCCCGCGCGCCTCGTTGCCGAACAGCCACGCGGTCGGCTCGGAGAGCAGCGCCCGCGCGGCGAGGAAGTCGCCGCCGTCGACGTCGGCGGCGACGACGCGCAGCCCCTCCGCATGCGCCCGTTCGACGACGGCTGCGAGGTCGGCCCCGACGGCCACGGGCAGATGGAACAGCGACCCGGTGGTCGCGCGGACGACCTTGGGGTTGTAGGGGTCGACGCTGCGCCCCGTGAGCACGACCGCGTCGGCACCCGCCGCATCCGCCGCCCGGATGATCGTGCCGAGGTTGCCCGGGTCGCGCACCTCCTCGCAGATCGCGACGAGCCGGGGCCCGGCGGCGAAAACGTCCTTCATGGCGGTCGGCGCCTGACGGGCCACCGCGACGATGCCCTGCGGCGTGACGGTGTCGGCCATGGCGTCCAGCACGTCCTCGGTGGCGTACTGGATCTCCAGCCCCGCCTGCTCGGCCGCGGCCCGCACGTCCGCGTGCCGCTCCATGGCCGTCGGCGTCGCGAACAGCTCCTGGACGGTCTCGGGCACCCACGCGAGCGCCTCGCGCGCCGCCTGCGGACCCTCCAGCAGGAACAGCCCCGTCTCCACGCGCGCACTGCGCTTGCTCAGCTTCGCGACCGCGCGCACGCGCGGCGAGCGCGGATTCTCCAGCACGCCTCCAGCATAGGGAATGCGAGCGGGGCGCCCTCCGCAGAGGACGCCCCGTTCGGGTGAAGAACTGCTTACGCGGTCTTGGCCGCGTTCACGTCGCTGGGCAGCGCCTTCTTCGCGGTCTCGACGAGCGAGGCGAAGACGGCGGGCTCGTTGACCGCGAGGTCGGCGAGCATGCGACGGTCGACCTGCACGCCGGCGAGGTTCAGACCCTGGATGAAGCGGTTGTAGGTCACGCCGTTCTGACGCGCGGCGGCGTTGATGCGCTGGATCCACAGGCGACGGAAGTCGCCCTTGCGCTTGCGGCGGTCACGGTACGCGTAGACGAGCGAGTGGGTGACCTGCTCCTTGGCCTTGCGGTACAGGCGCGAACGCTGACCGCGGTAGCCGGACGCGCGCTCGAGGATGACGCGACGCTTCTTGTGGGCGTTGACAGCCCGCTTGACTCTAGCCATTTCTTCTTACTTCCTCACGTTCGTCCGGCGTCAGATGCCGAGGAGCTTCTTGGCGACCTTGGCGTCGCCGGGCGCCAGGATCTTGTCCGCCGACAGGCGGCGCGTGCGCTTGGTGGGCTTGCCCTCGAAGTTGTGGCGGAGGTTCGCCTGCTGCTTCTTGATCTTTCCGGTGCCGGTGACCTTGAAACGCTTCTTGGCACCCGAGTGGGTCTTCTGCTTCGGCATTTCTCTTCCTTCGGTGTTGTGTCCCGCGCGGGCGGGAGTCGGGGGCCTACTCGGCCGGAGCCGGAGCGGGCTGCTCGTCGGTGGGGGCGTCGCCGCGGGCGGCCGAACGCGCGGCCTCCTTGTTCGCGGCGCGCTGGGCGTTCTGCTCCGCCTTCGCCTCGGACTTGTTCTTGTGCGGGGCGATCACCATGACCATGTTGCGACCGTCGATGGTCGGGTTGGACTCGACGGTGCCGTACTCGGCGACGTCCTCCGCGAACTTGCGGAGCAGGCGCACGCCCTGCTCGGGACGCGACTGCTCGCGACCGCGGAACAGGATCATGGCCTTGACCTTGTCGCCCGCCTTGAGGAAGCCCTCGGCGCGCTTGAGCTTGGTCGTGTAGTCGTGGGCCTCGATCTTGAGGCGGAAGCGCACCTCCTTCAGGACGGTGTTCGCCTGGTTGCGGCGTGCTTCCTTGGCCTTCTGCGCGGCTTCGTACTTGAACTTGCCGTAGTCCATGATCTTGACCACGGGCGGACGCGAGTTGGGCGCGACCTCGACCAGGTCGAGGTCCGCCTCCTGGGCCAGACGCAGCGCAGCCTCGATGCGGACGATGCCGACCTGTTCGCCGTTGGGTCCGACGAGTCGGACCTCCGGGACGCGGATGCGCTCGTTGGTGCGGGGATCGCTGATGCGGAACTCCTCTTCATGCGGGTGGCGGCCCTGCGCCGCGGATGCGGCGGAGGCGAGGAGGAGATCACACCACCCGTGCACGACGATCGACGTCGGCGTGCGCCCTGGCTACCCCGCAGGACGGGGCGGAGCGCATGGACCCGGTAGCCTGGAGCGGCAAGCGCGGGTGGGATGGAATCCTCTTTCGTTCGGAGGAGATCCCTCCGAAGCCCGCCATAGTCTAGCAGAGAGTACGACGTGCACACGATTCCCGGCGACAGCCCCTCCTCCCCCGACGACGAGCGGCTCGCCCGCTGGGAACAGGAGCACGAGCGCGCGGCCTCGACCGCCTCCCGCGACATCGCCGACGTCCCCGCCGTCGAGGTCATCACGACCACCGCCGTGCACCTGCTCAGCGCCGCCGCCGTCAAGGTGGGCCTCGCCGACGACCCGGCGACGCAGACCGACCTCGACGAGGCGCGCAAGCTCATCAACGCCCTCGCCGGCCTCATCACGGCGGGTGCCCCGGAGATCAGCGACATGCACGCGCGGTCGCTGCGCGACGGGCTGCGCTCGGTGCAGCTCGCGTTCCGCGAGGCATCCGTCATCCCCGACCCGATCGGGCAGGGGCCGGGCGAGAAGTGGACCGGTCCCGTCACCTGACGCCCGGCGCGCGGGTCAGTCGACGCCGCGGTGAAGCTTGACGGTCAGCGAGTCGACGAGCACCGCGACGCGGTCGTCCGCGGCCCATCGGCGCGCGAGGCGTGCGAGCACGGCGTCGAGCTCCTCCTGCGCGAGGCCCTGCATGAGCTGGAGGTGCACGATCAGCTCGGGGCCGCGCAGCCGCCCCGACGGGTCGCCCGGCTCCACGGCGAGATCGAGCACCGCGAGCTCCCCCGCGATGCTCTCGTTGAGCCCCGTGTACACCTCGGCCGACGTGTGCGGCGGCTCCCACGGCGTCTGCTGACCGACCGCCCACACCGCCGGGCGCCGCAGCACGTGCTCCGTCGGGGAGGCGGGATCGATGACGATGAGCTCGGTGTCTTCGGATGCGGCGGCCAGAGCCGTGCGCACGCCGTCCGCGGGCACCGGGCGCGCCGCCGCATCCCACCGGCGCATCGTGTCGGTGGACGTGAACACCGGCAGCACGCGCCGGCCGTCCGGCGCCGCGACGGTGACGATCGACAGCTCCTGCGTCTTGTCGACGGGGAGACCGTGCGCGCCGATGCCCTCGTCGCCCTTCTCCGCCACGAGTGGGATGAGCACGCGCGCGCTGCGGTAGGCGTCGACGACGGCGCGCGCGTCGCCGGTCCCCGCGCGGAAGGCCTCGAGCGCGGTGAGGAGGGCCGGATCGGCGGAGCCGTCGTCCCCGGCGTGCGGGTTGGCCTCGAAGCTGCGCCCCTCCCACGGGACGCCGGCGGAGTCGGACCGCGGGTCGTCAGCCTCCGGCGACATCCAGCGCCTCCGCGAGCGTGAAGGCGCCGGCGTAGAGCGCCTTGCCCACAATGGCGCCCTCGACACCGAGCGGCACGAGCTCGCGCAGCGCCGCGATGTCGTCGAGGCTCGAGACGCCGCCCGAGGCGACGACGGGCTTCGGGGTGCGCTCGGTCATCTCGCGCAGCAGCTCGAGATTCGGGCCGCGGAGCGTGCCGTCCTTGGTCACGTCGGTGACGACGTAGCGGCTGCATCCGGCGTCTTCGAGCCGGTCGAGCACCGTCCACAGGTCGCCGCCGTCACGGGTCCACCCCCGCGCGGCGAGCGTCGTGCCGCGCACGTCCAGGCCCACCGCGACGAGGTCGCCGTAGCGGCCGATGACGTCCGCCGCCCACTCCGGGTTCTCCAGCGCCGCGGTGCCGAGATTGATGCGCGAGGCGCCGCTGTCGAGGGCCGCCTCGAGCGAGCGGTCGTCGCGGATGCCGCCCGAGAGCTCGACCTGCACGCCGCGCACCTGCTTGATGACCTTGCGCAGCACCGCGGCGTTACTGCCGCGACCGAAGGCGGCGTCGAGGTCGACGAGGTGGATCCAGCGCGCGCCCTGCTGCGCCCACTCGACGGCGGCGTCGACGGGGTCGCCGTAGCTGGTCTCGGTGCCTGCCTCGCCCTGCGTCAGACGGACGGCCTTGCCGCCGGCGATGTCGACGGCCGGAAGCAGGATGAGCTCGGGTGTGGACGCGAAATCGTTCATGGCTCCTCGTGCACGCGCGGGCGGTCGCCGGCGCCGGGCACAAGCTCAGAGAGTAGCCGCGCGCAGCCCGCCGATCCAATTGGACAGCAGGCGGATGCCCGCCTCCCCCGACTTCTCCGGGTGGAACTGCGTCGCCGACAGCGGCCCGTTCTCGACCGCGGCCAGGAACGGCGCGCCGTACGTGCACCACGTCAGGGTCGGCGACGGGAACGGCGGCTGCACCTGCAGATGCCACTGCTGCGCGCCGAACGAGTGCACGAAGTAGAAGCGCTCGTTCTCGATGCCGGCGAACAGGCGCGAGCCCTCGCCCGGCTCGACCGTGTTCCAGCCCATGTGCGGCAGGACGGGGGCATCGAGCTCGGTGACCACGCCCGGCCACTCGCCGAGGCCCTCGGTGTCGACACCGCGCTCCACGCCCCGTCCGAAGAGCACCTGCATGCCGACGCAGATGCCGAGCACGGGTCGTCCGCCGGCCAGGCGGCGTCCGATGAGCTCGTCGCCGCGGCTGGCGCGGAGCGCCTCCATGACGGCCCGGTACGCGCCCACTCCGGGCACGACGAGACCGTCGGCGGCGAGGATCTCCTCGCGGTCGGAGGTCAGCCGCGCGTCGGCGCCGGCGGCGATGAGCGCCTTGACGGCGGAGTGGACGTTGCCCGACCCGTAGTCGAGGACTGCCACCGACGGGCGGACGCCCTCGCGCGGCGCAGCTGCATCGCTCACAGCGCGCCCTTGGTGCTCGGGATCCCCTCCACGAGCGGGTCGCGGGCCTTGGCCTGGCGGAATGCGCGCGCGAACGCCTTGTACTCCGCCTCGGCGATGTGGTGGGGGTCGCGACCCTCCAGCACCCGCACGTGCACGGTCAGGCCGGCGTGGAACGCGATGGCCTCGAAGGTGTGGCGCACGAGCGATCCGGTGAAGTGACCGCCGATGAGGTGGTGCTCGTACCCCGTCGGCTCCCCCACGTGCATGAGGTAGGGCCGGCCGCTGATGTCGACGACGGCCTGCGCGAGCGCCTCGTCGAGGGGCACGAGGGCATCGCCGAAGCGCGCGATGCCGGCCTTGTCGCCCAGGGCCTCGCGGATGGCGTCGCCGAGAACGATCGCGACGTCTTCGACGGTGTGGTGGGCGTCGATGTGCGTGTCGCCCGTCGCGCGCACCGTCAGGTCGGTGAGCGAGTGCTTCGCGAACGCGGTCAGCAGGTGGTCGAAGAACGGCACCGTCGTCTCGATCGTCGAGCGGCCCGTGCCGTCGAGGTCGAGGGTGAGCTCGACGCTCGACTCGCTGGTCTCGCGCCGCAGGGACGCCGTGCGCGGCGAGCCGTCGGTCATGCCCTCGATCCTACCGACGCCAGCGCGTCGAGGAACGCGGTGGTCTCCTCCGCGGTGCCCGCGGTCACCCGCAGGGCGTGCGGGATGCCGACGTCCCGGATGAGCACGCCGCGGTCGTACAGCGCCTGCCACGTCGCGGCGGGGTCGGGAACGCCGCCGAACAGGACGAAGTTCGTCCACGACTCGTGGGGCTCGTAGCCGAGCGCCGACACCGTGGCGGAGATGCGGTCGCGCTGCGACACGATCTCGTCCACCATCGCGAGCATCGTGGGGGCGTGCGCGAGGGCCCCGAGCGCGGCCGCCTGAGTCAGCGCGCTCAAGTGGTAGGGCAGGCGCACGAGCCGCAGAGCGTCCACGACGGCGGGGTCGGCTGCGAGATAGCCGACGCGCGCTCCCGCGAAGGCGAAGGCCTTGCTCATCGTGCGCGAGACGATCAGCCGCTCGCGGCCGGGCAGCAGCGAGAGCGCCGAGCGCTCGTCGCGCGGCGCGAACTCCTGGTAGGCCTCATCCACGATCACGATGCCC
This sequence comes from Microbacterium sp. 10M-3C3, assembly GCF_003931875.1. Taxonomy (NCBI): domain Bacteria; kingdom Bacillati; phylum Actinomycetota; class Actinomycetes; order Micrococcales; family Microbacteriaceae; genus Microbacterium; species Microbacterium sp. 10M-3C3. The sequence continues at coordinate 2,305,866 of NZ_CP034245.1, forward strand.
GGGGCGACGTCGTACACCGCCTCGATCACGTCGAGCGTCATCGGCGTGCCGGTGGGGTTGTTGGGGGCGCACAGGAACACGACGTCCGGACCCGTCTCGGCCACCTGCGCGGCAGCCGACTCGGCCGAGACGGTGAAGTCGCTCTCCCGCGTGCCCGCGAGCCACGTGGCGCCCGTCGCGCGCGTGAGGAGCGGATACATCGAGTACGTCGGCGCGAAGCCGAAGGCCGTGCGCCCCGGCCCGGCGAAAGCCTGCAGGACATGCTGCAGCACCTCGTTGGAGCCGTTGGCCGCCCAGATCTGCGCTGCGGAGAGACCGTGTCCGAGATAGTCGGCGAAGGCCTCGCGCAACGCGGTGAACTCACGGTCGGGGTACCGGTTGACATCGCGCAGGGCACGCGCGACGCCGTCGAGGATGTCGTCCGCGACCTCGGAGGGGATCGGGTGGGTGTTCTCGTTGACGTTGAGGGCGACCGGCAGGGCGGCCTGCGGGGCACCGTAGGGAACGAGCCCGCGCAGGTCGTCGCGGAGCGGGAGGTCGTCCAGCCGAGTGGTCATTCTCCCCATGCTACGGCGCGACACCCGGCCGGCCGGCGCCGGCTCAGCCCGCGGGGGCGTACTCCGCCGGGATCGCGAGGCGCTGCCCAGCCGCGACCGACGAGGACTCCAGAGCGTTCAGCCGGGCGATCGCGTCGACGACGTCGCGCGGGTCGGCGGCGGGCGCCACCTCCTGGGCGATCGACCACAGCGAGTCGCCGGGCATGACGGTGATCTCCGCGAAGGAGCCGGCGGGTGCGCCCGCCGAATCGGTCGCGATGGCGGATCCTCCGCCGAGGGCGGCGAGCGCGATGGCCGCTGCGACCGGCACCGCTGCGAGGGCCGCGAGCACGCGACGGCCGCGGGCCGTGAGCCGCAGGCGCGTGCGACGGACGACGGTGGCGCCGACGCCGGTGGGGCGGATGGAGCTCGCGATCGTGGTCATGGTTCCTCCTGGGCGGAAGATTCGCATCCGACCCTCGGCCGGGAGAGCCGGATGCGAATCTGTTTTCCGAATCTATCTTCGATACAGTCCGAGTGTCAACCGGCCCGCGGATCGGAATCGGATCGAACGCGACACGCGGTGCGCTGCTCGATCCGTGCCGCGCCAGCGGATACGGTTTCGACAGCGGAAGACCATCACGGACCTCCGACATTCGAAGACCGGTGCCTTTCCGGCGGCCCGGGAGGGAGAGCACGACATGTCCGATGCCACGGCCGACGCGACCGTCCGAGAGAAGCCGCAGACCCGTCGCCGGCGCAGCCTCAGCGACAAGCAGCTCGCGATCCTCGAAGTCATCCAGCGCTCGATCGCGCGGTACGGCTACCCGCCGAGCATGCGCGAGATCGGCGACGCCGTCGGGCTGAAGTCGCTCTCGAGCGTCACGCATCAGCTCAACCAGCTCGAGCTCAGCGGCTACCTCCGCCGCGACCCCGGCAAGACCCGGGCGATGGAGGTGCTGATCGACCTCCCGGGGACGGCGGCGGAGAATCCCGCCGACACCGCCCCCGCGCTCGGGGACGCCGCACTCGTCCCGCTCGTCGGCCGTATCGCCGCGGGCGTGCCGATCACCGCCGACCAGCAGGTCGAGGAGATCTTCCCGCTCCCTCGCCAGCTCGTCGGCAAGGGCGAGCTGTTCATGCTCAAGGTGTCGGGCGACTCGATGATCGACGCCGCGATCTGCGACGGCGACTGGGTGGTCGTGCGCGCGCAGGCGACCGCCGACAACGGCGACATCGTCGCCGCGATGCTCGAGGGCGAGGCGACCGTGAAGACGTTCCGCCGCCGCGACGGCCACACGTGGCTCCTGCCGCGCAACACCGCCTTCGAGCCGATCCTGGGCGATGAGGCGACGGTGCTCGGCAAGGTGGTCGCCGTCCTCCGCGCGGTCTGAACCGGCCGGGCCGCCCTGTCTAGGCTGGGCGGATGACCCGGATCCTCCCGTACGGCTCGTGGCCGTCGCCCCTGGACGCCCGGCTCGTCGCCGGCGCGTCGCCGCGCATCGACGGCGCCCGGTTCGTCGGCGACGAGATCTGGTGGGGCCAGACCGTGCCCGAGGAGGGCGGTCGCGTCACGGTGCGCCGGCGCCGCGCCGACGGACGCGTCGACGACCTCCTCGCCGCTCCGCTCAGCGCCCGCTCGCGCGTGCACGAGTACGGCGGCGGGGCATGGACGGCCACCGAGGCCGGCGAGCTCGTCTTCGTCGACGGCGCCGATCAGCGCGTGCGCGTGCGACGGCCGGACGGTGCGCTCGCCGATCTCACCGCCGCCGAGGACGGTGTCGCGTACGGCGGGCTGCACACGCGCGCGGGCCTCCTTCTCGCGGTGCGCGAGCGCCCGCACCGCAGCGGGTCGGCGCGCGAGATCGTGGCGGTGCCGCTCGACGGCGGCGCCGCGACCGATCCGGAGCTCGTCCGGGCGCTCGTCGGCGAGAGCGATTTCCTCGCGCAGCCCACGCTGTCCCCGGACGGCGGAGAGCTCGCGTGGATCGCGTGGGACCACCCCGACATGCCGTGGGATCGCACGCAGCTGCGCCGCGGCCGCGTCGAGGACGAGAAGGTGACGGCCTGGTCGGTCGTCGCGGGTGGGCACAGCGCCCCGCTGCAGCCGGAGTGGCGCGGCGACGACCTGTTCTTCGTCGACGACCCGACCGGGCGGTGGAACCTGTGGCGCGCGAGGGCCGGTGCCGCGCCGGAACCCTACGCGGCGGCCGACGCCGACACGGGCGGCGCCCTGTGGGTGCTGGGGTCGCGGTGGTACGGGCTGGTCGACGGCGGCGTCGTGGCCGTCCGCACCGACGGCGGTGACCGCATCGTCCTCGCCGCCGCGGACGGCGTCCGCGACCTGGACACCCCCGTCGTCGCGGGCGGCCTCGTCGAGCACACGCGTGGCTCGCAGGCGCTCGTGTCGGGATCGACGGCCGACGGCGGCGCCGGCCTGTGGCGCGTGGACATCGCCACGGGCGAGGTGACGCGCATCGCCGGCGGCGACGGCGCCATCGGGGCGGAGTGGATGCCGCGTGCGCACCCGCTAGCGGCGGCCGGTCCGCACGGGCCCGTGCACGCCTTCGCCTACCCGCCCACGCACCCCGACGTCGAGGGCCCGGACGACGCCCGGCCGCCCTACCTCGTGTGGGTTCACGGCGGTCCGACCGCGCACGTCGGCCCCGCCGCATCCGCGAAGACCGCCTATTTCACCAGTCGAGGCATCGGCGTGCTCGACGTCAACTACGGCGGCTCCACCGGCTATGGCCGGGAGTACCGCGAGCGCCTTCGGGGACAGTGGGGTCTCGTCGACGTCGACGACGTCGCCGCCGCCGCCTCCGCCCTCGTGACGCGCGGCGATGCGGATGCGGCGCGCCTCGTGATCGAGGGCGGCTCGGCGGGAGGCTGGACGGTGCTGGCCGCGCTGACCCGCACCGACGTCTTCGCCGCCGGCGTCGCGCGGTACGCGGTGGGCGACGCGCGCGCCCTGGCCGCCGACACGCACGAGTTCGAGTCGCGCTACCTCGACGGGCTCATCGGTCCGCTCCCGGAGGCGGAGGCGGTCTACGACGAACGATCGCCGCTCACGCATCCGGACCGATTCCGCGTGCCGCTGCTGATCCTCCAGGGCGCCGAGGACCGCGTCGTGCCCCCCGCCCAGGCGGAGGCCATCCGTGCGGCCCTCGCGGAGCGCGGCGTGCCGCATCTGGCGGTCGTCTACGACGGCGAGGGCCACGGCTTCCGTCGCGCGGAGACGATCGTGCACGCGCTCGAGACGGAGCTGGCGTTCCTCGGGGCGGTGCTGGGCTTCGACCCGCCGGGCGTCCCTCCGATCACGCTCGAGTGATCGGAGGGACGGACGCGCTCACGCCCGGAAGGGGGCCAGCTCGGCGGCGAGACGCTCGCCCACGTGCGCGTGGAGGAACGTGCCTTCGGCGCGGTGCTCCTGCGTCACGATGAGCCCCGACGCGTGCGCGGCCGACACGAGGTCGCCGCGGTCGTAGGGGACGACCGCGCGCACCTCGACGGCGGGCAGCGGCAGGGCGTCCTCGACGACCTGTCGCAGCTCCTGGATGCCCTCGCCCGTGCGCGACGACACGAACAGCGCGCTCGGCTCGAGACCGCGCAGCACGAGGCGGGTGTCGTCGTCGACCAGATCGGCCTTGTTGAACACGACGATCTCACGCGTCGAGCGCGCGCCCACGTCGCCCATGACATCTCGCACGGTGGCCAGCTGCGCCGCGGGATCGGGGTGGGATCCGTCCACGACGTGCACGATGACGTCCGCGTCGGCGACCTCCTCGAGCGTCGAGCGGAACGCCTCGACGAGCTGGTGCGGCAGGTTGCGCACGAAGCCGACGGTGTCGGTCAGCGTGAAGACGCGGCCGTCCGAGGTCTCCGAGCGGCGCACGGTGGCGTCGAGGGTCGCGAACAGCGCGTTCTCCACGAGCACGCCCGCCCGCGTGAGGCGGTTCAGCAGGCTCGACTTGCCGGCGTTGGTGTACCCGGCGATCGCGACGGCGGGGATCGTGTTGCGCTTGCGCTCGGCGCGCTTGGCGTCGCGCGCCGGCGCGAAGTCGCGGATCTGGCGGCGCAGCTGCGCCATCCGGGTGCGGATGCGGCGCCGATCAAGCTCGATCTTCGTCTCACCCGGTCCGCGCGAGCCCATGCCCGCGCCGCCGGCGCCGACCTGCCCACCGGCCTGCCGGCTCATCGAGTCGCCCCAGCCTCGCAGGCGCGGCAGCAGGTACTCGAGCTGCGCGAGCTCGACCTGCGCCTTGCCCTCGCGGCTCTTGGCGTGCTGGCTGAAGATGTCCAGGATGACGGTCGTGCGGTCGATGACCTTGACCTTCACGACGTCCTCGAGCGCACGCCGCTGGCTGGGTGCGAGCTCGGTGTCGGCGATGACGGTGTCGGCGCCGACCGCGGCGACGATGTCGCGCAGCTCCTCGGCCTTGCCGCGCCCGACGTAGGTCGCGGGGTCGGGGTGGGGGCGGCGCTGCAGCACGCCGTCGAGCACCACCGCGCCGGCCGTCTCGGCGAGCGCAGCGAGCTCGCGCAGCGAGTTCTCCGCGTCCTCCTGCTCGCCCTGGGGGTGCACGCCCACGAGCACGACGTTCTCCAGGCGCAGCTGCCGGTACTCGACCTCCGTGACGTCTTCGAGCTCGGTCGAGAGGCCGACCACGCGCCGCAGGGCCGCGCGCTCCTCCCGGTCCCACTGCTCGCCGTCGGTGTCGCCGTACGCGACCGTGGCGGCGTCCTGCAGCGCCTGGGCGGCGCCGAAGACGCGGACCCCGGAGTGCGCGTCGGCGCGCGCGAGCACCCGCTCCACCGGGTCCACCGGCGCGTCGGTCGTGCTCGTCCCGGGCACCTCGTGCCCGTTCCGGGGTGTGGTGGTTTCCGTCATCGTTTCCTTCCGCATCGCTGCGGCGGGGCTCCCCCGCCGGAGCATCCTTGCACTCTAGCCCTCCCCCGTCGGCGACGCTCTCCGCTACGCTTCCCGCATGGCCAGCGGGGAGCACTATTTCAGCGCGTCACCGTCCAGTGCCGAACAGCTGCGCCGCATCCGCGTGACCCTCGCGGGTCGCGAACGCCGGCTGTGGACCGCATCCGGGGTGTTCAGTCCCGACCGGCTGGATGCCGGCACCGCCGTGCTGCTCGCTCGCACTCCCCCGCCGCCGCCCGGAGGTCATCTTCTCGACCTCGGCTGCGGCTGGGGACCGATCGCACTGTCGCTCGCCGTCGAGTCGCCTCGGGCGACCGTGTGGGCCGTGGACGTGAACGAACGAGCGCTCGATCTCGTGCGCCGTAACGCGCACGAGCTGGGACTCGATAACGTCAACGCCGTGCGGCCCGAAGATGTTCCCGACGACGTCGTGTTCCGCACCATCCGGTCCAATCCGCCGATCCGCGTCGGCAAGAACGAGCTGCACGGCATGCTCGAGCGCTGGATCCCGCGCCTGGACGAGCGCAGCGACGCATGGCTGGTCGTCGCCCGCAACCTCGGCTCCGACTCGCTGCAGCGCTGGATCGCCGCGACGTTCCCCCGCGGTTTCAGCGTGGGCCGGGCGGCCACCGGCCGCGGCTACCGCGTGCTCAAGGTGCGCCGGCACGGCACGCCGGCCACCGGCACGATCGCGCTGCCCTGACGCGGTCGCTCTGCCTTGGCGCGGTCGCGCAGCCGGCCGCGCAGCCCCTAGGCTGGGCGCAGACGTGACAGGGCCGACAGCGCGATCCGTGGTGGGGGACGCGCCGATCGGAGACGCCATGCCCACCACCCGCTCGTCGTCCGCCCGCCCGTCGGGGTACCGCGTGCTCCCGCACCGCGCGGGCTGGACCTACCTGCTCGCCGCCTCGTTCGGACGCCTGCCGCTGTCGATGGTGCCGCTCGCGGTGCTCACCCTCACAACCTCGACCACGGGGTCCATCGCCGTGGGCGGGCTCGCGTCCGCCGCTGCCGCCGTCGGTGAGGCGGTCGGCGCTCCGGCGTCGGGGGCGCTCTCCGATCGGCTCGGCCAGCGGAGCGTGCTCCTGTCCGGCCTCGTGCTGCACGTGTCGCTGCTGCTCGCGCTCACGGCCGGCGCCGGGATGCTCCCCGACGCCGCCACGGTCGCGCTCGCGGCCCTCGTCGGGGTGACGCTGCCGCAGGTGGGCGCCTTCTCCCGCGCGCGGTGGCTCGTGCTGGCGCCCGACGACCTCCCCGCGGCCTTCGCCTTCGAAGGGGCCGTCGACGAGGTCGCGTACATCTTCGGCCCGGCGCTGGTGGGCCTCACCGCCGCCTTCGTGTCGCCACAGGCGGCGACCCTCCTCGCCGGCGGGCTGGTCGTCGCGTTCGCGAGCGTGTTCGCGGTGCATCCGTCGCACCGCCTGGTGCCCCGGCGCCGCGGGCCGCGCACTGCCGGGCAGGCGTCCGCCCGGGGGCGGGGCATCGTGGTGGTGGCCCTGGCCGGCATGCTCGCGATGGGCGCCTTCTTCGGTGCGAGCCAGACCGGGCTCACGTCCTTCGCCGAGCGGGCGGGCATCCCCGACGCCGGCGCACTGCTCTACGCCGTCATGGCCATCGGCTCGGCGGCGACGACCCTGTCCATGGTGCTCGTGCCCGAGCGGGTTGGCACGTGGGCGCGCTGGACCCTCGCCGCGCTCGGCATGGCGTGCGGCGCGGTGTGGATGCTCTCCGCCGCGGACATCCCGGGCATCGTCGTCGCAAGCCTCGTGGCCGGGGCGTTCCAAGGCCCGCTGCTGCTGACCATCTTCCGCGTGGTCGGGGAGGCGGCCGAGAGCGGCAGCGCCGGGGTGCTCTTGACGCTCACCTCGAGCGGCATCGTGCTCGGGATCGCGGGCGGCGCCGCGGCGTCCGGGGCTCTCGCCGAGGCGTTCGGCCCTGTCGGCGGGCTCGCGCCCGTGCTCGGCGCGTCGCTCATCCTGCTGGCTATGGGGGCCGTCGCGCTGCTCGTGCGCCGGATTCGGCACGCGGGGACCTGAGCGGCGGATCAGGCGAGGGCGACCTCGCCGGAGAAGACGAGCGTCGCGGGACCGGACAGGCGCACGTGGCCATCGTGGACGCTCACGCCGAGGCGGCCGCCGGGCACGTCGACGATCCACCGGTCGGGCGCACCGGCGCCGGCCCAGTGCCGCACGGCGAGCGCGGCGGCCGCGACGCCCGTGCCGCAGCTGAGCGTCTCGCCGACGCCGCGCTCGAACACGCGCATGCGGATCTCCCCGACGCCGTCGCGCACGAGCGGGTCGGACGGGACCACGAACTCGACGTTCGCGCCGTGCGCGGGCGCGGGCTCGAGCACCGGCTGATAGGCGAGATCGAGCCCCTCGAGCTCGGCGGCGGAGGAGAGCGCGACGACCACGTGCGGATTGCCGACGTCGACGCCGACGCCCGGTCGCGCGACGTCGAGACCCTTTGCGCGGACGAGCACGTCTCCGGCGTCGACGCGGAACGCGCCGAGGTCCACCTCGAAGCCGTCGGCGCTGCGGCGGAGGGTCTTCACGCCCGCGCGCGTCCCGATGGCGAGGCCGTCGTCGATGTCGGCCAGCCCCGCCTCGACGAGGTACCGCGCGAACACGCGCGTGCCGTTGCCGCACATCTCGGCCTTCGAGCCGTCGGCGTTGCGGTAGTCCATGAACCACTCGGCGCCGGATGCGGCGGCCGCCGCACCCTCGTCGATCGCGGCCGCGCGGACCACCCGCAGGAGGCCGTCCGCGCCGATGCCGAAGTGTCGGTCGCACAGGGCCGCGACCTGCGCATCGGTGGGGTCCCACGCGCCGTCCGGGTCGGCGACGACGACGAAGTCGTTGCCCGTCCCGTGGCCCTTCGTGAACGGGACGGTCTGCGGCATCCCCTCAGTCTACGGGCGCGCCGCCGGGCGCGCCGCGGCGGTCAGTCGGCGATGAGGCGCTTCCCGGTCGTCCACACGTCGAAGGGTTCATACCCCAGCGCGTCGTAGAAGCCGTGGGTGACCCCGTTCTCCGGTCGCACCATGAGCTGCACCTTGGGGCAGCCGAGCGCCAGGAGGCGGTCCTCCGCCTCGGCGACGAGCCGGCGGGCGATGCCCTGGCCGCGGCGCTCGGGCGCGCTCGCGAGGTAGTACAGCCATCCGCGGTGGCCGTCGTAGCCGGCCATCACCGACCCGACGAGCTTCCCGTCGTCCACGGCCACGAGGAAGAGCTCGGGCTGCACGGTCATCTTGCGGCGGATGTCCTGGTACGGGTTGTTCCACGGTCGCGTGAGGCCTGTGGCCTGCCACAGCGTGACGACGGCTTCGGTGTCGGCGAGGTCGAACGGACGGATCGAGAGAGGCATGCGCCGAGTCTGTCAAAGACCCGCGACGCGCGTGCCGCCGCATCCGCCGGCCGCTCCGGATCATCGGGCGTCGACGAGCGCCTCGGCCGTCGCCGCGTCGACGGCGTCGACCCACGCCACGTCGTCGTACCGGCGAAACCACGACACCTGCCGCCGCGCGTAGCGCCGCGTGAGCGCCTGCGCCTGCGCGATCGCGTCCGGCTCGCTCAGGACGCCGTCGTGCTGCGCGAGCGCCTGCGCGTAGCCGATCGCGCGGCGCGCCGTCACGCCGTCGTCGAGCCCGCGTGCGCGCAGTGCGACGGCCTCGGCGACGATGCCGTCGCGCCACATCCGCTCGACGCGCTCGTCCAGACGCGTGACGAGCTCCGCGCGATCGCGGGCGACGCCCACGATGCGCGTGTCGGGATGCCACGCCACGGGCGCGCCGGGGAGGGCGCCGCCGTGCGTGCCCTCGCCCTGCGCGATCACCTCGAGGGCACGGATGACGCGGCGGGGGTTGCGCGCGTCGATCCGCGCGGCGGCCTCGGGGTCGGCCTCCCGCAGCCGCGCGACCATGTGCGGCCCGCCGCCGGCCTCCCACTCCGCCTCGAGCGCGGCGCGGAGGGCGGGGTCGCGCGGCGGGAAGCGGAAATCGAAGAGCACCGCGGAAACGTAGAGCCCCGATCCGCCCACGAGGATCGCATCGGCGCCGCGCGCGTGGATGGCCTCGACGGCGGCGCGGGCGCGCGGCTGGTACCACGCGACGGTCGCCTCCTCGGCCACGTCGAGCTCGTCGAAGAGGTGGTGCGGGATGCCCCGGTGCTCCGACGGCGGCAGCTTGGCCGTCCCGATCTCCATCCCGCGGTACAGCTGCATCGCGTCGGCGTTGACGACCTCGGCAGCATGCCCGCGGCGGCCCAGCGCCTCGGCGATCTCGAGCGACAGCGCGGTCTTGCCGGTGCCGGTCGCGCCGACGACCGCCCACAGCCGCGGGGCGTTCACTCCCCCGGACGCAGCGACGGCAGCCCGAGCGACACGGCACGCGGCGCGCCGCCGGCGGCGGGCGCGGGGACGCCGCACGCATCGGACTGCGCGCGCTCCCACGCATCGCCCGAGCGTGTGCGGCGGATGCGCAGCGGCGCACCGTCGGGGCTGTCGGCGAGCAGGTGGAAGGGCGCGGCGTGCGTGATCGCCGCCGTCACGACATCACCCGGACGCGGCACCGCCGAGCCTTCCGGCACCTCCACGTGGACGAGACGATTGTCTTCTGCGCGGCCCGTGATGCGGTGCGTCGCCGCATCCTTTTTGCCTTCGCCGGTGGACACGAGCACGTGCACCTCGCGACCGAGCTGACGCTGGTTCTCCCCCAGGCTGATGCGCTCCTGCAGCGCGATGAGGCGCTCGTAGCGCTCCTGCACGACCGCCTTCGGCACCTGGTCGGGCATCGTCGCGGCGGGCGTGCCCTCGCGGATCGAGTACTGGAAGGTGAACGCGCTGGAGAACCGCGATGCCTCGACGACGCGCATCGTGTCCTCGAAGTCCTCGTCGGTCTCGCCGGGGAACCCGACGATGATGTCGGTCGTGATGGCGGCGTGCGGGATCCGGTCGCGGACCCGGTCGAGGATGCCGAGGAACCGCTCGCTCCGGTACGAGCGTCGCATCGCCTTGAGGACGCGATCGCTGCCGGACTGCAGCGGCATGTGGAGCGAGGGCATGACGGCGGGCGTCTCCGCCATCGCGTCGATGACGTCGTCGGTGAAGGCAGCCGGATGGGGGCTCGTGAAGCGGATGCGCTCGAGCCCGTCGATCTCGCCCGCGGCACGCAGGAGCTTGCCGAACGCCTGACGGTCGCCGAACTCGACGCCGTACGAGTTCACGTTCTGGCCGAGCAGGGTGACCTCGATCGCGCCGTCCTCCACGAGGAGGCGGATCTCGCTGAGGATATCGCCGGGGCGTCGGTCCTTCTCCTTGCCGCGCAGGCTCGGCACGATGCAGAACGTGCACGTGTTGTTGCATCCGACAGAGATGGACACCCACCCGCTGTGCTGGGCGTCGCGGCGCGTCGGCAGCGTCGAGGGGAACACCTCGAGCGACTCGAGGATCTCCAGCTCCGCCTCGCCGTTGTGCCGTGCGCGCTCGAGGAGCCGCGGCAGCGACCCCATGTTGTGCGTGCCGAAGACGACGTCGACCCACGGCGCCTTGCGCTGCACCGCTTCCTTGTCCATCTGCGCGAGGCACCCGCCGACGGCGATCTGCATGCCTTCGCGGACGTCCTTACGCGACTTCAAGTGGCCGAGCGTGCCGTACAGCTTGCCGGCGGCGTTGTCGCGCACCGCGCACGTGTTGATGACGACGACGTCGGCCTCCTCGCCGGCGGCGGCGCGCACGTACCCGGCGCTCTGCAGCGATCCGGACAGGCGCTCGGAGTCGTGCACGTTCATCTGGCACCCGAACGTGCGCACTTCATACGTGCGCGGCGACCCGTCGGGGCGACGCGCGGCGGGCGAGGGCGCGATGATCGTGGGCGTGCTGTCGAGGAGGGTCATGATGCGAGCAAGTCTACGTTTCGCATGCAGCCACGACGGTGCGGCTCAGTCGAAGCGGACGCCGCGCGCTCGGGGGGTCGACTCGTCGAGCGCAAGGCGCGCGACGGTCAGCGCCGAGCCGCCGAATCCGCGGCGGGCCAGCTGACCGGCGAGCCGACGGAGCGCGGTGTCGCGGTCGAGGTCGCGCATGCCCTGGGCGCGTGAACGCGCGAACTCGAGTGCACGCTCGAACTCGTCGTCGGGCAGCGCCGAGATCGCCGCGTCGGCGACATCCCGCGGGATGCCCCGCTGCGCGAGCGTCTGCGCGATCGCCTGGCGTCCCTGGGCCTTCCGCGACACCGCCTTGTCGATGAGCTGCTCGGCGAGAGCGTGGTCGTCGAGGTAGCCCTGCGCGCGGAAGCTGCGGATGACACCGGCGATCTCGGCGTCGCTCAACCCGTCGGCGTAGAGCGCCGCCTCCGCCTCGCGGATGGAGAGCGAGCGCGTGCGCAGACGCCGCAGCAGCATCCGCTCCGCGAGGACCACCCCGTCCTCGAGATCGTCGTGCTCGTCCTCGTCGTCGCGGTCGATGCCGGTCCACGTGGGATGCCACGCGGACGGATCAGGGCCGGGACGCGGCGCGCCCTGGCCGCGCCGCGGGAACAGCGGAGTGACGGGGGCGAGCGACTCGCGCTCGCCCCCGGTGTGCTCGCTCATGCTCAGGCCGGGCGGCGCGCGGCCAGTTCGTCGTCGACGGGGGCCGCGGCGCGCGGGACGCCGATGCCGAGCTTGGACTTGATCTGCGACTCGATCTCCGCGGCGATGTCGTCGTTCTTGATCAGGAAGGTGCGGGCGTTCTCCTTGCCCTGTCCGAGCTGCTCGCCCTCGTACGTGTACCACGCACCGGACTTCTTGACGATGCCGTGCTCCACGCCGAAGTCGATGAGGCTTCCCTCGCGGGAGATGCCCGTGCCGTAGAGGATGTCGAACTCGGCCTGCTTGAACGGCGGCGCCATCTTGTTCTTGACGACCTTCACGCGCGTGCGGTTGCCCACGGCGTCGGAGCCGTCCTTGAGGGTCTCGATGCGACGGATGTCCAGGCGCACCGACGCGTAGAACTTCAGCGCCTTGCCGCCGGCGGTCGTCTCGGGAGAGCCGAAGAAGACGCCGATCTTCTCGCGCAGCTGGTTGATGAAGATCGCGGTGGTCTTGGTCTGGTTCAGGCCACCGGTGAGCTTGCGCAGCGCCTGCGACATCAGGCGCGCCTGCAGACCCACGTGGGAGTCGCCCATCTCGCCCTTGATCTCGGCCTCCGGCACGAGGGCGGCGACGGAGTCGATCACGACGAGGTCGATCGCGCCCGAGCGGATCAGCATGTCCGCGATCTCGAGCGCCTGCTCGCCCGTGTCGGGCTGCGACACCAGCAGTGCGTCGATGTCGACGCCGAGCTTCTGCGCGTAGTTGGGGTCGAGCGCGTGCTCCGCGTCGATGAAGGCCGCGATGCCGCCGGCGCGCTGCACGTTGGCGATCGCGTGGAGGGTGAGCGTGGTCTTTCCCGACGACTCGGGGCCGTAGATCTCGATGATGCGGCCACGCGGCAGCCCGCCGACGCCGAGGGCGACGTCGAGGGCGATGGATCCCGTGGGGATGACTTCGACCGGGGCGCGTTCGTCGCTGCCCAGTCGCATGACCGAGCCCTTCCCGAACTGCCGATCGATCTGGGCGAGAGCGGATTCGAGGGCCTTCTCGCGGTCGGCGGGTGATGGCATGTCATGCTCCTTCGTGCACGGGTTCCGTCGCCTGTAGGCTGTCGCGCTCCCCTCCGGCGGAGCGGATGCTGCGACAAGGCGTGAGGTGTTCTCCGACGGTCTCCACGGTAGGAGGGGGTTCCGACATCGTCCGAGCCGGCCCCCGCATCCGTGGATTGCGTCTTCGAACACCCGCTGTGCAGGAGCCTACGCCCGCATCGAACACTTCTTCGATCAGGACACGCCGACACGCCGCGGCTGCGTCACCGCGCCGCGTCAGCGGCGGTGCGGGTCGAGCCGGCCCACGCCGTAGCGGCGGTCGGGCGGCACGTCGGTCTCGGCGCACAGCGCCAGCCACACGTCGCGCGGCGGCACGCCGGCGCGCAGCGCCTCCGCCGGGGTTCGATCCCCGACCTCGGAGAGCACGAGATCCGTCAGCAGAGACGGACCGCGGTCGCCGAACTCATCGGCGACCGCGCGATCGAACTCGGAGCGGCGCACTCAGCGCAGCGACAGCTCGGGCTCGACGGACGCGACGAGGTCGTCGGGCACCACGTCGGGGAAGGTCTGCAGACCCTCAAGAACCGACAGCCGGTCGCCGACCTCGCGCATGATCGTCGAGATGGGGACATCGAGCGCTTCGGCGACAGACGCCAGGATCTCGCTCGACGCCTCCTTCTGACCGCGCTCGACCTCGCTCAGGTAGCCGAGCGCGACACTCGCGCGGCTCGCGACCTGGCGGAGCGTGCGTCCCTTCTGCTGGCGCAGCTCGCGGAGGACCTCGCCGATCTCTTGACGTACCAGGATCATTTCGGGCCCCTCCTCACGATTGCTCCGCCATTTCCGGGGTGCACCACGGTACAACACCGAGTGCAGTCAATCTAATCCCGTGCGCTGGGGAATGGGTGGGAATCGCCGAATGTCACCAAGCCGAAACACGGGCGTGACGATCACAGCGCCACGAGCGCGCGCCGTACCGCGATGCGGGCCGCCTCCGCGCGAATCGCATCGCGGTCGCCGCTGAGCGCCAGCGTGTCCACGCGCGTGCCGAGCGGCGTGGACACCGCGATGTGCACGGTGCCCACCGGCTGCCCGTCGGGCGAGTCCGGACCGGCGATGCCGGTCGTGGCGATCCCGACCTCCGCCGGCTGGCCGTCGCGGCCCAGCACATCGCGCACACCGCGCGCCATCTGGCGCGCCACGCGCGGGTGCACGGCGCCGTGCGCCTCGAGGAGCGCCGCATCCACGCCGAGCACCGACTGCTTGACGTCGGTCGCGTACGCGACGACGCCGCCGCGCACAACGCGCGAGGCGCCGGGCACCGCGACGAGCGACGAGACGACGAGCCCGCCCGTGAGCGACTCGGCCACCCCGAGGGTCCAGCCGAGCTCGGCGAGGCGCTCGATCAGCTGCGCCGCGCTCTGACGCGGATCGCTCGCGAGGGTCTCCTCCAGGTCGTCGGGGAGTCCGTCGATCACGCCACACCCTTCTTCCGTGCGCCGCGCACCTCGCTGACGACGTAGTCGATGCCGCTCGCGATCGTGAGGACCACCGCGATCGTCATCGTCACGACGTTCGCCCACCACACCGCACCCGTCCACACGGAACTGTCGACGAGACCGGCGATCGGCGCGAGGGCGAGCGTCAGGGCGACGGCCTGCGCGACGGTCTTGAGCTTGCCCATCCACGCCGCGGCGAGCACATGGTCGCTGACCACGACGAAGCGGTAGACGGTGATGCCGACCTCGCGCACGAGGACCACGATCGTGATCCACCAGGGCAGCTCGCCCAGGATCGAGAGCCCCACGAACGCGGCGCCGGTGAGCACCTTGTCGGCGATGGGGTCCAGGAGCTTGCCGAGGTCGGTGACGATCTCGTAGCGGCGGGCGAGGTAGCCGTCGACGCCGTCGGTCGCGATCGCGACCACGAACAGCGCCGTCGCCCCCCAGCGCAGGCCGCCGCCCGCGCCGGCGTCGGCCAGCAGCATCCATACGAACACCGGGGCGCACAGGATGCGCACGATCGTGATCGCGTTCGGGAGCTGCCGCGGAACGGCCATCAGTCGCGCCCCGTGAGCTGCCACGCGTCTTCGCCGCCCTCGTCGTGGTCCACGACGGGGAGGCCGGCGAACTGCGCCTCGACCGGGTCGACGTCCTCCTCGGGGACGTCCTCGCCGCGCAGGCGGGCGAGCACGGCCGGAAGCTGCTCGGCCGTGACCAGCACGTCGCGCGCCTTGGAGCCCTCGGACGGACCGACGATCTCGCGGGACTCGAGCAGATCCATGAGGCGACCGGCCTTGGCGAAGCCCACGCGGAGCTTGCGCTGAAGCATCGAGGTCGAGCCGAACTGGGTGGACACGACGAGCTCGGCCGCCGCAAGGAGCAGCTCGAGGTCGTCGCCGATGTCGGCGTCGATCTCCTTCTTCTCCGCCGCCGCCTGCACATCCGCGCGGTACTCGGGGCGGGCCTGCTGCGTGACGTGCGCGACGACCTTCTCGATCTCCGGCTCGCTGACCCACGCGCCCTGCACGCGCAGCGACTTCGACGCGCCCATCGGGAGGAACAGGCCGTCACCCTGGCCGATGAGTCGCTCGGCACCCGGCTGGTCGAGGATGACGCGCGAGTCGGTGACGCTCGTCACCGCGAATGCCAGGCGCGAGGGCACGTTGGCCTTGATGAGGCCGGTCACGACATCGACCGACGGGCGCTGGGTGGCGAGCACCAGGTGGATGCCGCTCGCGCGCGCGAGCTGCGTGATGCGCACGATCGAGTCCTCGACGTCACGCGGGGCCACCATCATGAGGTCGGCGAGCTCGTCGACGACCACGAGCAGGTACGGGTAGGGCTTGAGGACGCGCTCACTGCCGGCCGGAAGCGTGATCTCGTCCGCGACGACCGCACGGTTGAAGTCGTCGATGTGGCGGAATCCGAACGACGCGAGGTCGTCGTACCGCATGTCCATCTCCTTCACGACCCACTGCAGCGCCTCGGCGGCCTTCTTCGGGTTCGTGATGATGGGGGTGATCAGGTGCGGCACACCGGCGTAGGCGGTCAGCTCGACGCGCTTGGGGTCGATGAGCACCATCCGCACCTCGGAGGGCTTGGCCCGCATGAGCAGGCTCGTGATCATCGAGTTGACGAAGCTCGACTTGCCCGAGCCGGTGGACCCGGCCACGAGCAGGTGCGGCATCTTCGCGAGGTTCGCCACGACGTACCCGCCGCCGACGTCCTTGCCGACGCCGATCGTCATGGGGTGCGTCGAAGTCGTCGCGGCCTGCGAGCGCAGCACATCGCCGAGGGTCACGATCTCGCGGTCGGTGTTGGGGATCTCCACGCCGATGGCGCTCTTGCCCGGGATCGGGGCGAGGATGCGCACCTCGTTGGAGGCGACGGCGTACGCGATGTTGTTCGTGAGGGCCGTGATGCGCTCGACCTTCACGCCCGGTCCGAGGGCGATCTCGTACTGCGTGACCGTCGGGCCGCGCGAGAAGCCGGTGACGCGGGCGTCGACGCTGAACTGCGACAGCACGCTCTCGATCGCCGCGACGACGGCGTCGTTGGCCGCCGAGCGCTCCTTGTGCGGCGTGCCCGCCGCGAGCGCCGCGACCGAGGGCAGCCGGTAGTTCGCCGACGGGGGCAGGCCCTGGCTGTCGCCGCCGAGGCCGGAGATGCCGGGGAGCTCCTCGTCGCCGTCGACGGGCGCGTCGTCGCGCAGCGCGGTCGTGCCGCGCGTCGCGGCGGCGAGCGCGGCGGGGTCGAGCACCTCGGTGAGGGCGTCGGGCGCCGGCGGAGGCGGCGGCGCGGGAGAGGTGAAGACCTGCTCGAAGCCGCCCTCGCCGCTTCCGGGGGCGAGCAGCTCGGTGAGGTCCTGCGATCCGAGCGCGCCGTCGGCGTCCTGCTCGCGTCCGCTCTTGTTGCGCCGCCACCAGGGCAGCGCGGGGGCGTCGGAGGAGTCGTCGAGCACCGTCGTCGCCGCCTCGGCGTCGGCGTCGCCCGCCGCGCGCTCGGTGCCGAACATCCAGTCGTACAGCTCGCCGAGCCGGCGGCCGATGCGGTTGGGCGGCGTCTTGGTGAGGATCAGGACGCTGAGCACGACGACGAGCGCGAGCACGATGCCGGCGCCGACCGGCGTCAGGAGCGTCGCGAGGGGCTCGCCCACCATCCAGCCGAACAGGCCGCCGGCGGCGCTGAGAGCCGGCAGCCCCGAGTTCGGCTGGGGCCTGTCGCCCAGGACGTGGCAGAACCCGGCGATCGTGACGACGAACAGGGCGAAGCCGATGCCGATCCGGCCGTTGTCGTGGACGGACGCGGGGTGGCGGAAGAGCCATCCGGCCAGCAGCAGCAGGAGGACGGGGAACACGAAGGCCTCGCGCCCGATGAGGCCGCCGACCGAGTAGGCGCTGACCGTCGCCGCGACGTCGGTGCCGATGAGGAACCACTCCACGACGGCGCCCGCGATCGCCAGCAGGACGAGGAGGAACGGGAAGCCGTCGCGCCGCTGGTCCTTCTCGAGCGTCTCGGGACCGAAGGCGCGGAACACCCCGCCGGCGGCGTGGGCGAGACCCAGCCACGCGCGCACGGCGACGGGCGGCTTGTCGGGCTCGTCGACGTAGCGTTTGGGGGCGGGGGCCGGCTTGCGCGCGGCCGTCTTGGAGGTCGCGCGGCCGCCCGCCGGAGCTGAGCTGCGGGGCATGCCTTCCACGGTATGCCGCGTCGCCGACGTTTGACCGGATTGACGCCGGGGTGGTGGGTGCGCGGAGCTGCTCAGCGCAGGCGCTTGACCATCGTGTCGCGGCCGATGCCGGACGCGGTGACGGCGAAGCCCTCCGAGCGGTACAGCGTGGCCGCGAAGTTGCCGCGCTCGACGCTGAGGCTCACGCGCGCATACCCGGCCGCACGGGCGACGTCGCACAGCTCCTGCAGGAGGCGCCTACCCACGCCGTGCGCGCGCCACAGCGGCCGCACGCCGATGATCAGCTCGGGCACGCCCGTCCCCACCCACCCGAAGCCCGGGTCGCTGCGGGGCAGCATCCGGTACCACGCGGCGCCGATCGGCTCGCCCGTCGCGGTCTCCGCGACGACGCCGGCGTCACCCGGCCGCATCCAGCCGGCGAGGTAGCGCTGGTACTCCGGCGACGCGACGACCTCGTGGCGCGGACGCGCGACGCCCGGGCGCCAGTTCGCCGCCTCGACGACCATGTCCGCGAGGAAGGTCCCGTCGGCGGCTCGCGCGTTGCGGAGCGTGAAGGTCGTCACGATGCCGCTCCGGGCTCGGGCAGCGTGCGGACGAGCCGCGCGGGCGCCGTGACGCGGTAGGACGCGTCGACGAGCTCGCCGACCTCCCGCCAGTCGGCGCCGGGGCGGCCGAGGTCGAGCCCGAGCCAGCCGGACGGGCCCAGGTACGCGGGCCGGAAGAAGCGCGGGTCCTGAGCGAGCGCCGCGGCGTCGTCGGGGTCGGGCCGGACGAGGATCGCGTGGTCGTGGGCCACCCACTCCCCCGCGATGCGCTCGCTGCCGCCGTAGTAGCAGAACGTACGCGTCGTGAAGAAGTTCGGGCGGCCGTGGCTGATCCGCTCCGCCGCCCCGGGAAACCCCAGGCACAGCGCGCGCACGCGCGCGAGGAGCGGATCGTCCTCGTCGAACATGACCGGGTGCGCCATGCCGACATTCTCGTGGACGCGCCGGGGGCGCCGCGAGCGGTCAGGCCTCGATGACGAGCGGCACGATCATCGGCCGGCGCCGGAGCGTCTGGTTCACCCAGCGTCCGATCGTGCGGCGCACGATCTGCGACAGCGCGTGGTTGTCGCGCACTCCCGACTGCGCCGCCTCGGCGAGCGCCGCGGCGATCTTGGGCTTGACGCTCTCGAACACGCCCGCGTCCTCCGCGAAGCCGCGCGCGTGCACCTCGGGGCCGGTGATGATGCGGCCCGTCGTGGAGTCGACCACGACGATGACCGAGATGAAGCCCTCTTCGCCGAGGATGCGGCGGTCCTTCAAATCGGCCTCGGTGATCTCGCCCACCGACGACCCGTCGACGTACACGAAGCCGATGTCGAGCTTGCCGACCACCCGCGCGGCGCCGTCGCGGAGGTCGACCACGGTGCCGTTCTCGCCGATGATCGTGTGCTCGGCGGTGATCCCGGTGTCCTGGGCGAGGCGCGCGTTCGCCATGAGGTGGCGGTACTCGCCGTGCACCGGCATGACGTTGCGGGGCTTGAGGATGTTGTAGCAGTAGAGCAGCTCGCCCGCGGCGGCGTGGCCCGACACGTGCACCTTGGCATTGCCCCTGTGCACGACGGTCGCGCCGAGCTTGGTGAGCCCGTCGATCACGCGGTAGACGGCGTTCTCGTTGCCCGGGATGAGGCTCGAGGCCAGGATCACCGTGTCGCCCGGCCCGGGCTCGATCTCGTGGTCGAGGTTGGCCATGCGGCTGAGGACGGCCATCGGCTCGCCCTGCGACCCCGTCGACATGTAGACGATGCGGTCGTCGGGCAGGTCGCGCGCCTTCTTGTAGTCGATGAGCACGCCCTCGGGGACGTGCAGGTAGCCGAGCTCCTCGGCGATCGTCATGTTGCGCACCATGCTGCGGCCGAGGAGGGCCACGCGGCGGCCGTGGGCGTGCGCCGCATCCAGCACCTGCTGCACGCGGTGCACGTGGCTGGAGAAGCTCGCGACGATGACGCGGCGGGGAGCCGACCCGATGACCTGCTCGAGCACGGGTCCGATGCTGCGCTCGGTGGGGGTGAAGCCGGGGACGTCGGCGTTCGTGGAGTCCACGAGGAAGAGGTCGACGCCCTCCTCGCCCAGTCGCGCGAACGCGCGCAGGTCTGTGATGCGTCCGTCGAGCGGAAGCTGGTCCATCTTGAAGTCGCCCGTGGCCAGCGCCATGCCCGCGGGCGTGCGGATCGCGACGGCGAGCGCGTCGGGGATCGAGTGGTTCACCGCGACGAACTCGAGGTCGAACGGCCCGACCTTCTCGCGCTGCCCCTCCTTCACCGTGAGGGTGAAGGGGCGGATGCGGTGCTCCTTGAGCTTCGCCTCGACGAGGGCGAGCGTGAGGCCCGACCCGAGCAGCGGGATGTCGCCCTTGAGCTTGAGCAGGTAGGGCACGGCGCCGATGTGGTCTTCGTGGCCGTGCGTGAGGACGACCGCGACGATGTCGTCGAGGCGGTGCCGGATGGGCTCGAAGTCGGGCAGGATCAGGTCGACGCCGGGCTGGTGCTCCTCGGGGAAGAGCACGCCGCAGTCGACCACGAGCAGCTTGCCCTCGTACTCGAACACCGTCATGTTGCGTCCGACCTCGCCGAGTCCCCCGAGCGGGGTCACGCGCAGCGTCGCGGGCGCGAGCGCCGGCGGGTCGAAGACCGTGGTGGGCATCGTCAGCCTCCTGTGGATGCCGCGGCATCCGGTTGTCCTGCCCGCCGTCGGCGGGTCATCGTCATCGCGTCGTGCCCGGCACCTTCGGCAGGGCACCGCCGGCGGCCGCGTTGCGGTCGGGGCGGAAGTTGGAGAAGTCGGCGCCCGGGACGTCGCGGACGAGGGCGAGCTCGTCCTCGATGATCGCGGCCTCCCACTCCTCGGGGCCGACCAGCGGCAGTCGCACCCGCGGGCTCGAGATGCGGCCGAGGCCGTGGAGGATGTACTTCGCCGCGACCGTGCCGGGGACGTGCGTCATGACCGCCCGCACGAGCGGCTCGAGGCGCTTGTGCTCGGCCGTGGCGGCGGCGAGGTCGCCGCGGTTCACGGCGTCGACGATCGTGCGGTAGGGACCGGCGGCGATGTTCGCGGTGACCCCGATGAGGCCGGTTGCGCCGATCGACAGGTGGGGCAGCACGTTCGCGTCGTCTCCGGAGAAGTACATCAGGTCGGTCTGGTTCAGCACGCGGCTGACCTCGCTGAAGTCGCCCTTGGCGTCCTTGATCCCGAGGATGTTCGGGTGCTTGGCCAGGCGCAGGATCGTCTCGTACTTGATGGGCACGCCGGTGCGGCCCGGGATGTCGTACAGGATCACGGGCAGATCGGTGGCGTCGGCGACCAGTCGGAAGTGCGTGAGGATGCCCGCCTGCGTCGGCTTGTTGTAGTACGGCGTGACGATCATGATGCCGTCGGCGCCGGCGCGCTCGCTCGCCCGGTAGAGCTCGATCGCGTGGGCCGTCTCGTTCGAGCCGCCGCCCGTGATGATCTTCGCCCGCCCGGCCGCGACGTCCTTGCCGACCTCGACGAGGCGCAGCTTCTCGGGGTCGGTGAGGGTGGAGGTCTCCCCCGTCGTCCCGGTGACGACGATGCCGTCGGCGCCCGCCGTGATGACATCGTCGATGTGCTTCTGCACCGCGGGCCAGTCGACCTCGCCGTCGGCCGTCATGGGGGTGACCAGCGCGACGAGCACCTGCCCGAAGGGATTGCCCGAGTGCGTCATTGCTCCAGGCTATCGCCCGCGCGGCTCCCCCTCCTCCGGGGGCCGTGCGATGGCCGGCCCGAAACGGCGACACCGTCGCGCACGAGGTTGCGGTGGCGTCCGTCGCCGGTGTGGGTGCCGCCGTCGGCCTGAAGGATGAGCCGGTCACCCACGAGCAGGTCGACGATGCGGACGCCGTGTCCCTCAGCCGCCACAGCCGGCGGGGTCGGCGCCGCGGGTGGGGTGGTCAGCGGCCGCGCTTGGCCGCCTGCACGACGAGCGCGTCGGGGAGGAGGCGCGACGCCGCGACGAGCAGCTTGTACCGCGCCGATGGGATCGACACCGAGCGGCCGCGGGCGACGTCGCGCAGGCCCTCGCGCACGACGTCGGGCGCGTTCAGCCACATGCGCTCCGGCACGCCCTCCTGCCCGGGCGGCAGGCCGAGGCGCTCGTGGAAGTTCGTGTGGACGAATCCCGGGCACACGGCTGTGACCGAGACGCCGCGCGGGCCGTACTCGACGTTCGCCCATCGGCTGACACTCACGAGCCAGCCCTTGGCCGCCCCGTACGTGCCGCGTGGGACGAGACCCGCGACCGAGGCGACGTTGACGATGCGCCCGCGGCCGCGCGCCAGCATCCCGGGAAGCGCCGCTCGCATGAGCCGCATCGGCACCTCGACGTGCAGCGCGAGGTGGCGGGCCTCGTCCTCGACGTCGTTGCGCTCGAACGCGAGCGGGAGCCCGAAGCCGGCGTTGTTCACCAGCATGTCCACCGGATGCTGCGCATCGGCCACGCGTGCGACGACGCGCTCGCGCTGGCGCGGCGCCAGCAGGTCGGCGGCGAGCACCTCGGCCCGAGCGCCGGACTCACGTACGCGCGCCGCGGCGTCCTCGAGCGCGTCGCGGTCGCGACCGACGAGCACGATGTCCATGCCGCGCGCGGCGAGCTGCCGCGCGAACTCGGCGCCGAGGCCGGAGCTCGCGCCGGTGATGAGTGCCGTGCGGGTCATGGCCGGCTGCTCCGACGTCGGTCGCCTACGGCGCGACGCGACCGTTCGCGTTGAAGGCGGCGTGGGTGAGCGGCATGAGCTCTGTCCACAGCGTCTCCATCTGCTCGGCGCACATCTCGATCTCGCGCTGCGGGAACGACGGGAAGTGCGTGCCCTCCACCTTCGTCCGCAGCGAGAGGAAGTTCATGAGCGACCGGGCGTTCATCGTGACGTACATCGACGAGTAGATGTTCAGCGGCAGCACGATGCGCGCCACCTCGCGGGCGACGCCGGCGTCCAGCATCCGGCGGTAGGCGGTGTAGGCGAACTCGGACGCGTCGCGCGTCGCGGTGTCGACGAGGGCGTGCTGGGCGTCGTCACCGGGGAGGAACTCGTAGGCGCCGGGCTTGCCGACCTGCACGAGGTTGCGCTCGCGCGCCGGCACGTAGAACACCGGACGCAGCTCGCGGTAGCGGCCCGACTCCTCGTTGTAGGACGCGATGCGGTGGCGCATGAACTCGCGGAACACGAAGATCGGCGCCTGCACGTAGAACGTCATCGAGTTGTGCTCGAAGGGCGAGCCGTGCCGGTCGCGCATGAGGTAGTTGATGAGGCCGCGGTCGCGGCCGGTCGCCTCGGTGCCCGCCTGCGCGACATCGAGGGTCTGCTCGCCCAGCGTCGACACGCGCGCCGCGAACAGCACGTCGGAGTCGGACGCGCTCGAGCGGACGAGCTCGACCGTGACGTCGCTGCGGAATTCGATCTCGGGGGCGTTGTCGGCGTCGCTCACGCCTGCCACCCTACTGCCGCCGACCGCCTCTCCCGTGCCCCGATCGTCCGGCGTCGCGTGCGTCATCCGCGGTCATCCGGCCCTCCCTATGCGCGCGCATGGGTAAGGTTGTCAGCCGTGACGATTCTCGACGCCCTGCTCGCGCTGCTGGGCCTGGTGGCCGTATCCGCCGCCGCCGGCGCCTGGGGCGCACGACGGTCCGCGCGGCTGCGCCGGCACGTGCCGCACGAGGTGGTCCAGCCCGAGCGCCTCGGCGCCGACGGCCTGGGCGAGTCGGCCACGCTGCTGCAGTTCAGCACCGAGACGTGCGCACGCTGCCCGGGCGTCCACCGCCTGCTCGCGAACGTCGCCGCCGGGCACGACGGCGTGCGCCACCTCGACGTGGACCTCACGCACCGCCCCGACATCGCACGCCACTTCCGCGTGCTGCAGACGCCCACGACCCTCATCCTCGATCGCGACGGAGCCATCCAGTCGCGCCTGGGCGGCGTGCCCGGCCGCGACGTCGTCGAGCTGGAGCTCGCCCGCCTGCAGGGAGCGACCGCGGATGTCTGAGTCCCGGCGCCCTCGCGGCATCGACCCGCGCGGGCCGCGCTTCGCCGCATCCGTCACGGCCGTGCTCCTCGCGATCGCCGTCGTGCTGTCGCTGACCGGCACGGCGACCGCCGCTCCGCTCCCGGCGCTCGCGGACCGCGTCTCCGATCCCGCCTTCCTCCTCGTCGCGGTCATCGCGCTGCTCTTCCTGTGGAGCGTGCTCTCGCCGCGCACGGCGCCGTGGGGCGTCGTGTACCGCCGCCTCGTGCAGCCGCGCCTGAAGCCGCCGACCGAGCTCGAAGATCCGCGTCCGCCGCGCTTCGCGCAGGGCGTGGGCCTGTTCGTGACGGCCGTCGGGCTCGTCCTCCACGTCGCCGGCGTGCCGTGGGCGCTGCCGGTCGCGGCCGCCATGGCGTTCGTCGCGGCGTTCCTGAACGCGGCGTTCGGCCTGTGCCTCGGCTGCCAGCTCTACCTGCTCCTCCAGCGCGCGGGCCTGCTCGGCAGGCGGCGGCCCGCATCGGTCTGATCCCCGCTCCGCCTCTACCCCGAAAGCGCCCGCCTGTCGAGGCGTGACCGCGTGCTCGCGATCGGTTTAGGCTCACCTCGATGCCCGCGAAACGCGGCGCGACCGTCGAAGAGGAGGCCTCATGTCCGTCACGAGCGAAGCCCGCACCGCCTGGAAGGGAAGCCTGTTCGAGGGGTCCGGCCAGGTCACCCTCGCCACCTCCGGCGCCGGCACGTTCGACGTCAACTGGAAAGCGCGCAGCGAAGGCTCGTCGTCGGTGACGACGCCCGAGGAGCTGATCGCCGCCGCCCACTCGTCGTGCTTCTCGATGGCGCTCTCGCACGCGCTCACCCAGAACGGCACGCCGCCGGAGTCGGTGGACGCCACCGCATCCGTCACCTTCATCCCCGGCACCGGCATCACCGGCAGCCACCTCAACGTCAACGCCGTCGTGCCCGGCATCGACGCGGCGACCTTCGAGCGCATCGCGGGCGAGGCCAAGGCCAACTGTCCCGTCTCGCAGGCGCTCGCGGGCATCGACATCACCCTCGAGGCGACGCTTGCCTGACCCGCACGTCGTCGTCGCCGGCGCCTCCGGTCTGATCGGCGCGGCGCTGGTCGACGGCCTCCGGGCCGACGGCGTGCGCGTGACCACCCTCGTCCGCCGCCCCGCCCAGGGACCCGACGAGGTGCAGTGGCTGAGCGGCTCGCCGCTGAACCCCGACGTGCTCGCGGGTGCGAGCGCGGTCGTGGGGCTCAACGGCGCGTCGATCTCGCGCCTGCCGTGGACGCCCGGCTACAAGAGCGAGCTGCTGTGGTCGCGCATCACGCCCACGCGCACCCTCGCGACCGCGATCCGGGCGCTGGGGGCGGATGCACCGCACTTCGTGAGCGCGTCGGCGACGGGCTACTACGGCTCGGCGCCGGGGGTGCGGCTGACCGAGTCCGCGCCGCGCGGCGAGGGGTTCCTCGCGGATCTCGCCGGCGAGTGGGAGTCGGCCGCGCTCGCAGCGGGCGAGCACGCGCGCGTCACGCTGCTGCGCACGGCGCCGCTCATCCACCCGCGCGCGATCCTCAAGCCGCTCCTCCCGCTCACCCGGTTCGGGCTCTCGGGCCCGATCGGCCGGGGCACGCAGGTGTGGCCGTGGATCTCGCTCGACGACGAGGTCGCCGGCATCCGGCACATCCTCGACAACGGCCTGCACGGCCCGGTCAACCTCGCCGGCCCGATCAGGGCGACCGCGAACGACCTCGGGTTCGCGCTCGCGCGGCGCCTGAACCGGCCGTTCGTGCTGACGGCGCCCGTGCCCGCGCTGAAGCTCGTGCTCGGACGCGATGCGGCCGACGCGCTGCTGCTCGCCGACGCGGATGTGGCGCCGGCGGCGCTGGAGCTCGCCGGCTTCACCTTCCGTCACCGCACGGTCGAGGAGGCCGTGGCCGCTGTCATCCCGGCGCGCTGAGCTCCGAGCGCTGAGAGGCCGGCCGCCGCGCCCTCAGCGGCGCCGCTCCGCGCCCTCGAGCCGGATCGCGCGGCGGATGGCTTCGCGCGCACGTCGCCGATCGGAGGCGGCGTTGTACGCGAGGCCGAGGCGGTACCACGCACGCCAGTCGTCCGGCTCGGCTTCCACCTCGGCGCGGTAGCGGGGGAACACCGCATCCGCGTCCTCCCGCGCGACACGCCCGCTCGGGCGGAGCGCCACCTCGTCGCCCGGCAGCCGTCCCTCCGCGTCGAGCCGCCGGCCGAGACGCTCGGCGCGCCACCCGAACCAGAGCTCGCGACCGAGCGCCCACGCCGCCAGGAGCGGCAGCACGAACAGCGCCACGCCCAGGCCGATGCCGACGGGCTCTCCGCTCGCGACGAGCAGCCACGCGCGCTGGCCGACGAGCACGATGTACAGCAGCAGCGCGGCGGCCATGACCGCCACGCCGACGCGCGCGCTCATACCTCGCTCGTGCGCGCCACCTGGCCGGAGGGGGCGTCCTCGCGCAGCCCCTCGGCGGGCCGCGTGGAGCGGTGGCGCAGCTGCAGGTCGACGAACGCGTCGAGCCCCACCACCACCCCGCGCGCGTCGCGGGCTGCGGGCAGGGCGAGCCGGATGCCCGGCGCGTAGGCGAGAGCCGGCTCGACCGTGTCGTGCACGATCGTGAGCGACTCCCCCGGCCCGGAGAGCACCACCTCCTGCCGCGCGACCACGCCCGGGCGGCGCAGCGAATGGATCGGCACACTCGCCACCTGCTGGCCGCGGGCGCGCTGATCGATGTGCGGCGCCTCGACGGGCCCCGTCCTCGCGCGTGCCGCGGCGATGAGCTCGGCCGTGCGCACGGCGGTGCCGCTGGGCGAATCGACCTTGGTCTCGCGGTGCGCCTCGACGATCTCGATCGAGGGGAAGAGGGATGCGGCGGCCGCCGCGAGGGCGCTGCCGACGACCGAGCCGAGCGAGAAGTTCGGCACGAACACCGCGCCCGTGCCGGCGTCGTCGACGAGCGGCCGGATGCGGGCGATCCGCTCCTCCGACCACCCCGACGTGCCCACGAGCAGGTTCGCGCCGCGCTCGATGGCGGCGCGCACGACGTCGATCGAGACGATAGGGCTCGTGGCGTCGACGACGAGGTCGGCGCCGTCGATCTCATCGAGGCTCGAGGACGATCCGAGCACCGCGACGAGCTCGAAGTCGGGGTCGTCCTCGACCACGGCGCGGATCACGCGCCCCAGCTTCCCGGTCCCGCCCACGAGGGCCACGCGCGTCGACATGCGACCAGCCTAGGTGGCCTACCCTCGGAGCATGGTCACGATCCGTCCGACCCGCGTGGACTCCCCCGACGCCCACGGACTGCTCGAGGAGTACTTCGCCCTGCGCGCCGCGAACTTCCCCGGCGGCGGCTACCGCGTGAACATGCCGCCGTCCGACGCGTTCACCGCCGACGGCGACGCGTTCGTCGTGCTGTACGACGGCGAGGAGCCGGCCGGATGCGGCGGCATCCGCCGCATCACCGACGGCCCCGCGGGTCCGCGCTGGGAGGTCAAGCACCTGTACGTGTGCGACGCGGGCCGCGGGCGCGGCTGGGGCCGCAGGATCCTCGAGGACCTCGAGCGCCGTGCGGCCGAAGCCGGCGCCGCGGAGGTCGTGCTGGACACGCATCACTCGCTCGACGCGGCCGGCGCGCTGTACGCGCGCTCGGGCTACGTCGCGATCGAGCCGTACAACGACAACGCCAACGCCACGCGCTGGTACGGCAAGACGCTCTGACGCCGTCTCACGCCCTGAGCGCGCGCGTCGGAAGGACATTCGGCCTCGGGAGGGGGATGCGGCGGAATCCGCCCTCCGGAAGCCGGATATCCTCCCGAAGCCCGCGCGGGGGCACGCGGCCGGCGGCGCGGCGGCGTCAGAAGGGCAGCGGCTCGGGAAGGCCCGTGCGCAGCTCCCACGGGAGGTGCGAGAGGTCGTTGTGCGTGAGCAGCGTCCACGGCCGCCCGGGCTTCTGCGCGATCACGGTCAGGCCGCAGTGCGCCTGATTCAGCGTCAGCCAGCGCCAGTCGGGCGCGCCGAGCACCTCGCGCACGAACCAGCCGATGACGAAGTTGTGGGTGATGAGGAGCTCGTGCACCTCGCCGGATCGCCGGCGCAGGAACTCCGCCGTCGCATCGGCCATCTGGGCGCTGCCGGCCTCGATCTCCGCCTCGGTGACCGCGCCGAAGAACGGCTCGTACGCCGCCGGGGTCTCGGGGGTCATGCCCGTGGGCACGCAGTCGAACAGCAGCGCCGAGGGCGTCGGCGACACGGCGGTGAGTCGCTCGGCCACGGCGTGCGCGGTCTGCTCGGCGCGCTGCAGCGGCGAGTGCCAGACGGCCTCGAGCGGAACGCCCGACAGGCGGTCGGCGATCGCCGCGGCCTGGCGCTGCCCGCGCGGCGAGAGGGGACCGTCGACGAGCCCGTGCTCGGCGTCCAGATGTTCGCCATGGCGCACGAGGTAGATGTAGTGCGTCACGTCAGCTCGCTTCGTCGTCGGTCGGCGTGCCCGGGAGCACCCGTCCAGCCTACGTCAGGTTCGGACGCCGCGTCCGGTGCCTCACGCCGCCGCGCGCGCGATGTCGGCGAGCTGCGCGCGGCTGAGCCGCGCCCCCACGCCCTGCACGAGCTCGTCGACGTGCGCGGGCGCGAACGCGTTGACGATCGGCGCGGTGATGATGCGCTGTGCGAGCAGCCACGCGACCGCGACGGCGGCGACGGGGATGCTCAGCTCCGCCCCGACGGCGTCGAGCGCACGCAGGATCCGCGTGCCGCGGCGCGTCAGGCCGGCGGCCACCTGCTGACCCCGGACACTGCGGACCACGCGCGAGCGCGCGCGCTGGGCACCGGCGAGGAAGCCGTGCGCGAGCGCGTGCGACGGCGTCACGGCCATGCCCTGCGCGCCCGCCACGAGCCGCAGGTCGCCGTCGAGCTCGTCCTGGCGCACCACGCTGTAGGGCACATCGAGCACCGTCAGACGCGGGTATCCCGCCGACGACAGGATGCGCGCCTCGACGAGCTGGGTCGCCGCGTAGCCGTACGCCCCGAGCGCCCGCACCTTGCCGCTGTCGACGAGCCACTCCGCCGTCGCGAGCGTGTCCTCCAGGGGCGCCGCGTCGCCGGCGTGCGCGTCGAGGTACAGCACGTCGATGCGGTCGGTGTCGAGCCGCCGGAGCGAGGCCTCGACCGCGCGCACGAGGTTGACCGAGCCGAGACCGGGGTTGTCGGGGTGACGCCCGACCCGCACCGCCACGACGGTGGCGTCGCGCGTGCCGCGCGTGCGCAGCCACTGCCCGATGATGTGCTCGCTGCGGCCGCCCGAGAAGCTGTCGGCCGTGTGGACCATGTTGCCGCCGCGTTCGGCATAGCTGTCGAGCACGGCGTGGCTCGCCTCGACATCGACATTCCAGCCGAACTCCGCACCGCCGAGCGCGAGCGGGAACACCGACAGTCCGGTCTCGCCGAGGTCCACGCGGACGCCCGCGCCGACGCCCCGCCCCTGGACGGGCAGCGGGCCGGACGGATGCAGCGCGTCGGGTGCGGGCAGGCCGACGGAGGTCGGTTCTCCGACACTCCAGCCCGTCATGATGCGCCCCCCGAGCGAACCGCGGTCGCGGGTGCCTGATGGCCACCGCGCTCCCCCGCGCGTACTTCGAGGGTAGAGCGTCCCGCCGACACCGCCCGGCATTGAGCCGGTCGGGAGATAAATATTGCGTAACGCTTCCGACACGACGACGCCCGCCCCGCCGGAGCGGGACGGGCGTCGGACGTGACGGATCAGATCTGGGCGGTCGCCTCGGCGGCGTCCTCCGCGGGCGCCTGCTCGGTCGCGGCCTCCTCGACCACGGGCTCGAGCGACAGCTTGCCGCGGTCGTCGATCTTCGTGATGCGCACGAGCAGCTTCTGCCCGACCGACAGCACGTCCTCGACGTTCTCCACGCGCTTGCCGCCCGCGAGCTTGCGGACCTCGCTGACGTGCAGCAGGCCGTCCTTGCCGGGCAGGAGCGAGATGAACGCGCCGAAGGTCGCGATCTTCACGACCGTGCCCAGGAACTGCTCGCCGACCTCCGGGTTGGTGGGGTTGGCGATCGCGTTCACCTGCGCGCGTGCCGCCTCGGCCGAGGGGCCGTCGGTCGCGCCGATGTAGACGGTGCCGTCCTCCTCGATCGAGATGTCGGCGCCGGTGGCGTCCTGGATCGCGTTGATCGTCTTGCCCTTCGGGCCGATGAGCTCGCCGATCTTGTCGACCGGGATCTGCACGCTGATCACGCGCGGAGCCGTCGGCGCCATCTCGTCCGGGCCGTCGATCGCGGCGTTGAGCACGTTGAGGATCGTCAGACGCGCCTCACGGGCCTGCTGCAGCGCGGCCGCGAGCACCGACGAAGGGATGCCGTCGAGCTTCGTGTCGAGCTGGATCGCGGTGACGAACTCGCTCGTGCCGGCGACCTTGAAGTCCATGTCGCCCAGCGCGTCCTCGGCACCCAGGATGTCGGTCAGTGCCGCGTAGCGGGTCTGACCGTCGACCTGGTCGGAGACCAGGCCCATCGCGATGCCGGCGACGGGGGCGCGCAGCGGCACGCCCGCGTTGAGCAGGGACAGGGTCGAGGCGCACACCGAGCCCATCGACGTCGAGCCGTTGGAGCCGAGGGCCTCGGACACCTGACGGATCGCGTAGGGGAACTCCTCGCGGCTGGGCAGCACCGGCACGAGTGCGCGCTCGGCCAGGAAGCCGTGCCCGATCTCGCGACGCTTCGGCGACCCGACGCGGCCGGTCTCACCGGTCGAGTAGGGCGGGAAGTTGTAGTGGTGCATGTACCGCTTGTGCGTGACGGGCGACAGCGAGTCGATCTGCTGCTCCATCTTGAGCATGTTCAGCGTCGTCACACCCAGGATCTGGGTCTCGCCGCGCTGGAAGATCGCCGAGCCGTGCACGCGCGGGATGACCTGCACCTCCGCGTCGAGCGGGCGGATGTCGGCGAGACCGCGGCCGTCGATGCGCACACCCTCGGTGAGGATGCGGCTGCGCACGATGAGCTTGGTGACCGACTTGTACGCGGCCGAGAACTCCAGCGGCGCCGGCGCCGGCAGCTCGCCGGCCTCGGTCGCGGCGATGAGCTCGGCCTTGACGCGGTCCTTCAGGGCGTCGTCGGCGTTCTGGCGCTCGATCTTGTCGGCGATCTGGTAGATGCCCTTGAGCTCGTCGTACGCGCGGGCGGCGACGAAGTCGTACACCTCCTGGCTGTACGCCGGGAAGACCGGGTAGGGCTGGATCTCCTTCGCGGCGGTGTTCGCCACGACGTTCTGCGCGGCGACGAGCTCCTTGATGAAGGGCTTCGCGGCCTCCAGGCCCTCGGCGACGACCTGCTCGTTCGGCTTGGTCGCGCCGCCCTTGATGAGGTTCCAGCTGCCCTCGGTGGCCTCGGCCTCGACCATCATGATCGCGACGTCGCCGTCCTCGAGGACACGACCGGCGACGATGAGGTCGAACACGGCCTCCTCGAGCTGGGCGGCCGTCGGGAACGCGATCCACTGGTCGGCGTGCTCGCCGTGGCCGGGGATGAGCGCGAGGCGGACGCCTGCGATCGGGCCGGAGAACGGCAGACCCGAGATCTGGGTCGACAGCGACGCGGCGTTGATCGCGAGGGCGTCGTAGAACTCGCCGGGCGCGATCGAGAGCACCGTGACGACGATCTGGACCTCGTTGCGCAGGCCGTCGACGAACGACGGACGCAGCGGACGGTCGATCAGACGGCAGACCAGGATCGCCTCGGTCGAGGGGCGGCCCTCGCGACGGAAGAACGAGCCGGGGATCTTGCCGGCGGCGTACGAGCGCTCCTCGACGTCGACGGTCAGCGGGAAGAAGTCGAAGCCCTCACGCGGGTGCTTGCCCGCGCTCGTGGCCGACAGGAGCATCGTCTCCTCGTCGAGGTACGCGGCGACCGAGCCCTGCGCCTGCTGCGCGAGGCGGCCGGTCTCGAACCGTACCGTGCGGGTGCCGAAGCGGCCGTTGTCGAGAACGGCCTCGGCGGCGGTGATTTCCGGACCTTCCAAGAGGTCCCTCCTTCTTTGTTTAGACTCGCGCGCGCGTTTCGCTCGCGAGATCGTGCGAAGGAGCAGAGAAGGCAGAAAGGCGCGACGACGACGGGGTCGGCGCGGACGCCCGGCGACTGGCCACCAGTAGACGACCACCATCCACGCGGATGGGAGTCCACCACAGGGGACCAGCGTCTGCCGGCCTGCTCCGAGCTCATATGGAATTGAGCGGATGCCCCACGGGCAACCCGATCCAGCCTACCTCACGGGGCCCGCGCCACGTCGGGGAGGATCTTCGGCGTGGCGCCGGCGGATGACGGTCCTCTACGGTAACCTCATGCGCCGCATCCGTCACAGGGGCCACATCGTGATCCTCGCGGTGCTCGCGCTGACCGTCTCGACCGGCGTGGCTCCGGCCGTGGCGGCGCCCGCCGGCGACGTCGCAGAGCTGACCGCCGAGATCGACGCCGCGCAGCAGACCGCCGCGGCGGCGTCCGCCGAAGCGCTGAGGGCGGCCGCGCGCGCCGCCCTCGCGCGTCGCGACGCGGATGCGGCCGGACAGCGCCTCGCGGAGCTCGAGCGGCAGGCGGCCGACGCCGGCGCCGCGGCGGCGGCCGAGCGGCGCCGGTTCGCCGACTTCGCGTCGGGTCTGTGGCGTACCTCGTCGGAGGGCCCCCTGCTCGCACGCCTGCTCACCGACGCCGAGCCCGAGACGCTGCTCGGTCGCCTCGGGACCCTCGACCGCCTCACGGGGGCCGCCGCCCGCTCGGCCGGCGCCGCCCGTGCCGCCGCCGCATCCGTCGAGGGCCTCCGCGATCAGGCGGCCGCCACGGCCGCGGAGCGCACGCGCCTGGCCGCGGAGGCGGATGCCGCCGCCGCACGCGCGACGGACGCCGCCGCGGAGGAAGCCGCCGAAGTCGCCGACGCGCAGCGCCGCCTCGACGCCGCCTACGCCGAGCTCGCGGCCCGGCGTGGGACCACCGCCGCCGTCCAGCGCCAGGCGCACCTGAGCGAGAGCGTGGCGGCCGACGCCACCTCCCCGGCGGGCGCGACGGGCGGCGCGCCCGCACCGTCCGCGCCGCCGCCGGCCGCACCCGCCGTCCCGACCCCGCCGGCTCCGGCCGGACCCACGACTCCCGCGCCATCGATGCCCGGCCCCCCGCCCGCCGCGACGCCCGCCACACCCGCGCAGGCCCAGGCGATCGGCCGCGCCGCCGTGTCGGCCCGCGGCTGGGGATCCGACCAGTTCGCGTGCCTGCAGTCGCTGTGGAACCGCGAGTCGGGCTGGCGCTGGAATGCGCAGAATCCGTCGAGCGGCGCCTACGGCATCCCGCAGGCGCTCCCCGGCAGCAAGATGGTTTCTGCCGGCGCGGATTGGCGCACGAGCGCCGCGACGCAGATCGCGTGGGGGCTGGCCTACATCTCCGCCCGCTACGGCACGCCGTGCGGCGCGTGGGACCATTCGCAGCGCACCGGGTGGTACTGAGTCCGTGCGTCCTGCCGGGGCTGGCCGCATCCGCCGCCGGGCACCTAGGGTGGCGGCATGAGCACCGAAGGCGCATCCGAGGAGATGAAGCGGAAGTTCCGAGAGGCCCTGGAGAAGAAGAACGCCGCTCACCGCAGCGGCGAGGCGCACCTCGACGGCGACTCGGCCGTGCACGGCACGCACGCCCCCGCCGCCGGCAAGCGCGAGTTCCGCCGCAAGAGCGGCTGAGAAGGAGGAACCATGGTCTTCGAGCCCACGTTCGAGGAGATCGGCCGTGAGGCCGACCGCCTGCCCGATCTGTCCGGCGAGGACGCCGACGTCGACGACGACGAGCTGCTCGACGACGAGATCCCCGAGGACGAGCTGCCGCCGCAGGGCGGCTGAGCCCGCGTCAGGGGGCGGCCACCCGCCGCCCCCGGCCCGGGAGCGTGACGTAGTCGTCGTGCTTGGCGACGCGTCCGTCGCCGGCGGTGCGTCCGCGGATCCGGCGCCACACCCACGGCAGCGCGTCGCGCCGGAGCCAGCTGCCGGGCGCCGGGGCGTCGTCGGCGTGGAGGGCGGCGTCCAGCTCCCCGAGCGCCTCGGCATCGGGCACCCCCAGCGCCTCGGCGGCGCGGTAGGCGACGAGCCGGTGACCGCTCGGCCGCAAGTGGACGCGGTCGTCCGCCCACAGCGGCAGGGCGCCGATCGCGGGTGACGCTTCGAGATCGAGCAGGATCGCGCCCGTGGCCGCCGCGATGCGGCGCACCTCGACGTTGAAGGCGGCGAACCGTCGTGCGAACAGCACGTGGGCTGCTCGTCGACGGGGCAGGAACGGCGTCACGAGGAGCACGTCGGCGCCGGTGCGTCGCACGGCCCGCACCGCCGACTCGAGCTCTGCGGCGAGCGCCGGGATGAGCGGATGCGGCCCGACGAGGTCGTTGCCGCCGATCAGGATCGACACGAGGTCGGGCCGCAGACTCAGCGCGTGCGGCACCTGCTCATCGACGACGTCGCGGACGCGCCGGCTGCGCACGGCGAGGTTCGCGTAGCGGAAGGGCTCCACCGAGCCGTGCGCGAGCAGCTCGGCCAGCCGGTCGGCCCAGCCGCGGTACTCGCCGTCGGGCATGCGGGACCCGTCGCAGAGCCCCTCCGTCAGCGAGTCACCGAGCGCGACGAAACGGGTCCACGTGCGCGTCGGTCGCGCCGCCGGTGCGTCGTCGACGCGGACCCGGGGGCGGATCGCCGTCGCGTCGTCGTGCGCGCTGAGGCGGATCGCATCGTGGTAGTGCGCGACGAGCCGCGCGCCGAGAGCCTCCCACGAGCGGTCCGCGACGCCCGCCCGGGCGGCCTCGCCGAACGCGCGGCGCTTGGCGTCGTCGCCGAGGAGGTCGGCGACGCGGGCGCGCAGGTCGGCGAGGTCGCCCGGTCGGTAGAGCCAGCCGTCGATGCTGTTGCGGACGAGGTCGACCGGACCTCCCGTGCCCGTCGCGACGACCGGCACGCCGCTGGCGAGGGCCTCCTGGATCGTCTGCCCGAACGTCTCGCTCTCCCCCGGGTGGACGAACACATCGAAGCCCGCCATGGCCCGCGCGAGCGCATCCCCCGAGAGGTGCCCGGTGAAGACCGCACCGGGGAGCGTCCGCTCGAGGGACGGGCGCGACGGCCCGTCGCCGACGATCACGATGCGCGCGCCGGGGAGGTCGGCGAGGGCCCGCAGGTCCTCCACCTGCTTCTCGGGCGCCAGGCGGCCGACGTATCCGACGATCGCGTCGCCGTCCGGGGCGATCCGCGCACGCCACTGCTCGTCGCGCGCGCCGGGGTGGAAGAGCCGCGCGTCCACCCCGCGGCCCCAGCGGCGGATGCGGTCGACCCCCAGGCTCTCGAGCTGGCGCTCCGACGCCGTGGACGGCGCGAGCGTGAGGGTCGCTCGACGGTGCAGCCGCGCGACGTGCGACGACACCAGCGCGGTCGCGTGCGGCAGCCCGTACTTCTCGGCGTACGCGATGACATCCGTCTGGTACACCGCCACGGTCGGGATGCGCAGCGCGTCGGCGGCGGCGACGCCCTGCCAGCCGAGCACGAACGGCGACGCGAGATGCACGACGTCCGGCGCGAACTCCCGCAGCAGCGCGCTCAGCCGCGCCGTGCGCGCGAAGACGACGCGCACCTGCGGATACGAGGGCAGCGGCACCGAGCGCAGCAGCGCCGTGCGCGCGCCGTGGAGATCGGCCTCGACCTCGCCCGCGCGGGGCGCGATGACGAGCGTCTCGTGCCCGGCCTCGGCGAGATGGCGGAGGACGTGGAGGACGGAGCCGGTGACCCCGTTCATGTGCGGGAGGAAGGATTCGGCCAGCAGCGCGACTCTCACGCATCCAGCGTGGGCGGTGGCGGGCCGGCGCGGGCGCTCCGACGGCGCCTGGCGCCGAGAGTTCACCGGATGCACCGCACCGCGTCACCGTCGCGTCCCGTTGGCGCCGCGTTCACCGCCGGGTGCTAGGCATGCGACGTGTTCGACGCCCTGCTGTCCTCCCTCGCCGCGAGTCCGTGGGCGCTGCCGGCCATGTTCGTGCTCGTGGTCGGCGACGCGTTCCTCGTGGTGATCCCCGGCGAGGTGGCGGTCACGGCGTACGGGGCTCTCGCCGTCTCGACGGGGGCGCCGCCGATCGCCGGGGTCATCGCCGTGGCCGCCGTCGCGGCGCTGGCCGGCGACCTCGCGTGCTACGGCGTCGGCCGTGCCGTGGGGCTCGAGCGCTGGCGCTGGATGCGCGGGCCACGCGTGCGGGCCGCGTTCGCGTGGGCGCGCGAGCGGCTCGACCGGCGGATGGCCGTGGTGCTGTTCACGGCGCGCTTCATCCCGTTCGCCCGGCTCGCGGTCAACCTGTCGGCCGGCGCGTCGCGCGTGCCGCTCCCCCGGTTCGCGGCCGTCGCGGCGCTCGCGGCGACGGGCTGGGCGGCGTACCAGGCGTGCGTGGGCGCGCTGGTCGCGAGCCTCGTGCCCGGGGGACCCGTCGTCGCCGTGGTCGTCTCGATCGTGCTCGCCGTGGGCATCGGCATCGCCGTCGACGCGGTCGTCGCGCGGCGCGGCCGACGCACGCACCGCCTCTGACGCCGGGCCGGGCGCTCGCGCGTCAGCGAGCGAGGGCGAGGGTTCGCTCGGCGGCGTCGACGAGCGCGTGCCCGTAGGCGCGGCCGTGGCCGGCGGCGTGGACGGCGAGCGGATGCAGCTGGTGCAGGGGCACACGCTCCCGCCACCCGGGGCGCATCGGCGCCGCGGCGTCGTAGGCGGCCAGGATGCGGTCGAGGTGGGGGCAGCCGAACAGCGCGAGCATCGCGAGATCCGTCTCGCGATGGCCGCCGTGCGCGGCCGGGTCGATCAGCACGACCCCGTCGCGCCCCCACAGCACGTTGCCGTTCCACAGATCGCCGTGCACCCGCGCCGGCGCCTCGTCGTCGTCGAACGCGCCGGCGGCGATCGCGGTGCACGCCCGTTCGACGAGGTCGGCCTCGGCGTCGGTGAGGGAGCCCGCCCGCACCGCGATCGGCACGAACGGCCGCACGCGCTGGTCGGCGTAGAAGCGGCCCCACGTCGGCGTCGGCACGCACGGCTGCGGACGACTCCCGATGAAGGTGGGTCCGCTCCATCCGTCCGGCGGGGCGCCGAACGCGGCGGCACCGGCCGCGTGGGTCGCCGCGAGGTCGCGGCCGAACGCGGCGGCGGCCGCCGCATCCGCCCGTCCGGGCGGGACGCGCTCGAGCGAGATGGATCGGGCGTCGACCGCGACGACCCGCGCGATGCGGGCACCGGCTGCGGCGGCCAGCCACCGCAGCCCCGCGGCTTCGGCGGCGAAGAACCCCTCGGCGGCGTCCGCGCGCTCCTTGACGTACGCGTCCATCGCCCCATCCTCACGCGAAAGTGCACCGCCGCGGGCGAAGCCGCTCCCCGGAGGGAGCAGGTTCGCCGCGACGGTGCACGCTCAGCGGATGCGGCGGCGGCTACTCGCCCGACAGTCCGCCGAGCAGGTGCCCGAACGAGCGGCCCTCGCCGAGGTAGGACGCGGGGTCGAACGGGTCCTCGTCGCGCACCGGCGGGCGCGCGGCGATCGCGGCGGCGAGCTCGCGCGCACCGCGGTCGACGCGGGCGCCGAGCGGCGCGACCTCGTCGGCGCTCGCGCCCCAGTCGCTCGACGCGGCGAACACGCCGGTCGGCACGGGATTCGCGTGGAGGTACGTGAACAGCGGCCGGAGGGCGTAATCGATCGCGAGCGAATGGCGCGCCGTTCCCGCGTTCGCCCCCAGGAGCACCGGCACACCCGTGAGCGCGTCGGGGTCGAGGATGTCGACGAACGACTTGAACAGCCCCGAGTAGCTCGTGGAGAAGATCGGCGTGACCGCGATGATCGCGTCGGCCGACACGACGGCGTTGACCATCGTCTCCAGCGCCGGCGGGGCGAAGCCCGTCAGAAGGTTGTTCGTGATGTCGTGCGCGTAGTCGCGCAGCTCGAACACGTCGACCTCCGCGGTGATGCCGTCGGGCGCCTCGGCGCTGCGGACGTCCCGCAGCGCGGTGACGGTGGCCGCGGCGAGGCGGTCGGCGAGCATGCGGGTCGACGACGGGTTCGACAGCCCCGCGGTGACCACCGCGATACGACGACCGGCCATCAGGCACCCACCCGGGTGGCCGCGGCGCCGAACGCGCTGCCGGCGGGGGCGGGCGTGTCCTGGTAGGGCGAGTCGGCGGTGAGGTTGTCACCGCGGTTCGCGCCCGGGCGCGCCTGACGCGGCGCCTGGTCGCCCCACACCTTCGCGACGAGGTTCGCGTGGGTGGGCGCGTCCGGCACCTCGGCGGGGCGGTTCTTCGCGAGCTCGCGCCGCAGCACCGGGACGACCTCGCCGCCCAGGATGTCGAGCTGCTCGAGCACCGTCTTCAGCGGCAGGCCCGCGTGGTCGATGAGGAACAGCTGGCGCTGGTAGTCGCCGAACGTGTCGCGCATCGAGGCGTAGCGGTCGATGACCTGCTGCGGCGAGCCGACGGTGAGCGGCGTCATCTCGGTGAAGTCCTCCATCGACGGGCCGTGCCCGTACACGGGCGCGTTGTCGAAGTAGGGGCGGAACTCCTTCACGGCGTCCTGCGAGTTGGCACGCATGAAGACCTGCCCGCCGAGACCGACGATCGCCTGCTCGGGGGTGCCGTGGCCGTAGTGGGCGAAGCGCTCGCGGTACAGCGTGATGAGGCGCTGGTAGTGCTCCTTCGGCCAGAAGATGTTGTTCGCGAAGTAGCCGTTGCCGTAGTACGCGGCCTGCTCGGCGATCTCCGGCGTGCGGATGCTGCCGTGCCACACGAAGGGCGGCACGCCGTCCAGCGGGCGCGGCGTGGAGGTGAAGCCCTGCAGGGGCGTGCGGAACTTGCCCTCCCAGTCGACGACGTCTTCGCGCCACAGCTTGTGCAGCAGGTCGTAGTTCTCGATCGTGAGGGGCAGGCCCTGGCGGATGTCCTTGCCGAACCACGGGTACACCGGTCCGGTGTTGCCGCGGCCGAGCATGATGTCGGCGCGGCCGCCGGAGACGTGCTGGAGCATCGCGAAGTCCTCGGCGATCTTCACCGGGTCGTTCGTGGTGATGAGCGTCGTGGAGGTCGTGAGAATCAGACGCTCGGTCTGCGCGGCGATGTAGGCGAGGGTCGTCGTCGGCGACGACGACCAGAACGGCGGGTTGTGATGCTCGCCGAGGGCGAAGACGTCGAGGCCCACCTCCTCGGCGTGCTTGGCGATCGTGAGGGTCGCCTGGATCCGCTCGGCCTCGCTCGGGGTGCGGCCGGTCGTCGGGTCCTCGGTGATGTCGCTCACCGTCATGATGCCGAACTGCATGCCCGGCCACGTCGTGTCGTTCACGATGTCTTCCTCATCCCCACGTGTCTTCTCGCAACGGGTGTGTTGTATGCACGTGAATATACCTCGTGTAACGCATCCTCCCGGAGAGTATTCCCGCGCCTGCCGCCGACCGCTACACCATCGCGGCGCGGCGCGCACGGCCTCGATCCCCCCGGTCACGCCGGATAGTGTGTCGCCGACATGAGCGACACGACCGCCTCCGCCGCATCCGGGCCCACGACCGGCACCGGCGCCGTGCCGCGCCCCAAGCGCCGGCTGCCGCTGTGGGACAACGCGCGCTTCGCGTGCGTCGCTCTCGTCGTGCTCGGCCACGCCGTGCAGCGCCTCACGTACGACTCCGACGCCGCCCTCGCGCTGTACCTCCTGGTCTACGCGTTCCACATGCCGGCGTTCGCGATCATCTCGGGGTACTTCTCGAAGGCCGGTGCGCCCGCGCGCCGTGAGATGGCCCGCGTCATCACCGACATTGTCGTCCCGTACGTCGTGTTCGAGGGGCTGTGGACCCTGGCGAAGTGGCTCGTCGAGGGCCGCGCGAACCCGAACCTGACGCAGCCCTCGTGGACGCTGTGGTTCCTCCTGGCCCTCGGCATCTTCCGCATCGTGCTCCCGTACCTCGCGCTCCTGCGATGGCCGCTGCTGTGGACGCTCGTCATCTCGGTCGGCGTCGGCTACCTCCCCAACGTCGACTCGACCTTCGCGCTCACCCGCACGCTCGGGCTGCTGCCGTTCTTCACGCTCGGGTGGTGGCTGCGCGAGCACGACGTCATGGAGCGCCTGGGCCTCCTCGGCCGACGGCCGTGGTGGATGTTCGCCGCCGCCGGCGCCGCGTTCGCCGCCGCCGGCGCGTGCGCGTGGTCGTTCGCGAGCGTGTGGCGCGACGTCGACCTGCGCACCTGGCTGTTCTACGACGACGCGTACGCCGACCTCGTGGGCGGGCAGTGGTGGGCGGGCGGCGTGCGCCTCGCCCTCATCGCGGTCGCCCTCGTCCTGTGCGCCGCGTTCCTCGTGCTCGTGCCGCGACGGCGGATGTGGTGGACGCACTTCGGCCAGTACACGATGTACGTCTACCTGCTGCACTCGTTCGTGCTCTACCCGTTCCGCGAGTCGGGGATCCTCCGAGGCCTCGATCCGACGTGGATCTGGCTCCCCGTCATCGTCGTGGCGAGCGTGCTCGTCGCCCTGGGCCTGGCGACCAAGCCCGTGCGCCGGATCTTCCGCCCGGTCGTGGAACCCCGGCCGTCGTGGCTGTTCGCCGACCGCTCGCTGGCCGGCTCCGAGGGCCGCAGGAGCGACCCGACCGGTTCGCGGCGCCCGCGCGAGCAGCCGCGTCCGTCGACCGCGGCGCGGCGCTGATCCGATCAGCCCAGCAGCGTCGCCCCGACGAACGAGCCCTCGGCGGGTCCGGGCGGCACCGCCCACAGCCCCGAGCCGACGTGCCGGACGTACTCGTTGAGCGCATCGGAGGACAGCGACCGCTGCACCGTGACGAAGCGCTCGGGCGACCGCTGGTACGACAGGAAGAAGAGCCCCGCGTCGAGGCGCCCGAGATCGTTGTTGCCGTCGACGTAGTTGTACCCGCGGCGCAGCAGCCGGATGCCGCCGTTGGCGTCGGGGTGCGCGAGGCGCACGTGGCTCGTGTCGGTGATCGCGGGCGCGCCCGTCGCATCCGTCGCTCCCAGGTCGGGCGCCGTGCCCTCCGTACCGCCCGACAGGGGCGCGCCCTCCCCCTTGTCACGGCCGATGATGCGCTGCTGCTCCGACAGGCGGACGCGGTCCCACGTCTCGATGAGCATCGCGATCTTGCGCGCGACGAGGTAGCTGCCGCCGGCGAGCCACGGCACGTCGTCATCGGCGACCCACACGTGCCGCGAGAGCGCGTCGCCGTCACCGGCGAGGATGTTCGCAGTGCCGTCCTTGAAGCCGAAGAGGTTCCGCGGCGTCGTCTGGCCGATCGTCGTGCGCGACGTGCGGCCGAAGCCGAGCTGCGACCAGCGCAGGCGTGCGCGGCCGAACGCGATCCGGCTCAGGTTGCGGATCGCGTGGACGGCGACCTGCGGGTCGTCGGCGCACGCCTGGATGCACAGGTCGCCGTCGGATGCGGCGGGGTCCAGGTCGTCGCCGAGGAACGCCGGCAGGCGCTCGAGCTGCGCGGGGCGCTGCGCGGCGAGGCCGAACCGGTCGTCGAAGAGCGTCGGGGCGAAGCCGAACGTGATCGTGAGGCCCGACGCGGGCAGCCCGAGCGCCTCGCCGGTGTCGTCGGGTGGCGCCTCGGGCGAGCCGTGCAGGGCGCCGGACGCGCTCACGTCGAGCCCCTGCGTCATCCGCGCGGCGGCGTAGGTCCAGTCCTGCAGGAGCGAGACGAGGTCGTCGCGCGTCGTCCGCGACATCATGTCGAAGCTCGCGAAGTGGAGGTGCTCCTGCACGGGGGTCGTGATGCCGGCCTGGTGGGGACCGAAGAACGAGTACCGGGCGGATGCGGGGGCCGCTGCATCCGCAGCGCGGGTCACCGCCCCGGCGACCTCCGCTCCCCCGACCCCGCCGGCGGCGAGCCCCGCCGCGCCGGCACCCAGGGCGAGCCCGAGGACGCCGCGGCGGGAGAGCCCGGCCGGCGCTTCCTCGGGAGCGGCGTCGCTCACTGCAGGATCGTCCCGGTCAGCTGCGACAGCGGCTCGGCGAGCGCGTTGATCAGGTCGGTGAGGTCGCGCTTGTCGGCGTCGGTCAGCTGCGCGTAGGGCACGAAGCCCGCGACGGCCGAGCCGTGCGCGGCGAGCGCCTCC
Organism: Microbacterium sp. 10M-3C3; assembly: GCF_003931875.1. Lineage (NCBI taxonomy): Bacteria > Bacillati > Actinomycetota > Actinomycetes > Micrococcales > Microbacteriaceae > Microbacterium > Microbacterium sp. 10M-3C3. Next base: position 2,347,835 of record NZ_CP034245.1, read on the forward strand.
TCGAGCTGCGCGTAGCCGTCGTCGATGCGGCGGACGAGCGACGCCCCTTCGTCGCCCTGCGCGCCGGCGAAGTCGCGCACGAGCGAGAACGCCATCTTCGACCCCTCGACGTTCGCGGCGAAGTCGTACAGGTCGGTGCCCGACCACCAGTCCTCCTCGCCGGAGATCTTGCCCGTCGCGACCTCGTCGAGGAGCGCGATGGCGCCGTTGGAGATGCCGGCGACGCCCTGGTCCGACAGGGTCTGCGCGAAGTCGTCGGAGTGCACGTGGTCGTCGAGCTCGCCGACGTCGGCGACGAGCCGGTCGCCGAGGGTCGCGCGCTCGGCGGGCGTCGAAGGCGCCCAATCCTGCCACGCCGGCGTCTCGCCGTCGGCGTTGAGCGCGTCCTGCGCCGGCACCCACAGATCCTTCTCGATGCGGTGGAAGCCGGTCCAGTCCAGGCCGTCGGCGCGCGCGTCGACCTCGCGGTAGTCGATGCGCGGGTCGAGGTCGCCCAGCGCCTCGGCGATCGGCTCGATCCGCTCGTAGTACGCCCGCACGGCGGGGAACTGCGTGCGCGCCGCGTCGTCGTCGCCGGACGCGTAGGCGGCTGTGAAGGCGTCGACGGCCGGGACGAGCTGCTCGACCTGGTCCTTCACGAAGGCGGCGTACAGGTCGACCGCGTGCTGCTTCTGCTCCGCGTCGGGTCCGTCGACGGCGACCGCGTCGCCGCTGACCTCGAACGCGGCCTTGCCGACGCCGTCGCCGACCATGCCGGGCTTGCACAGCGTGTAGTACGAGCCGGGCTGGGCGACCACGGTGAGCGTGCGCGACGCACCGGGGGCGATGTTCTCGACCTCGCCCACGATGCGCAGGCCGTCGTCGGCGAGCAGGTAGAACTCCGTCACATCCTGTCCCGCGTTGGTCACGTCGAAGACGACGGTTCCGCTCGCGGCGCTCGAGGTGGACACGTCGCACGCGTCCGACGTCGACGACACCGTGACGGCCGCCGAGGACGCGGCGTCGGTCTTGGCGACGCATCCGGCGAGCGCGATCGACGCGGCGGCGAGGGCCGCGAGCGAGACGAGGGTGCGGGACGGGGTCATGCGGCTCCCTGAGGGTGAGGCCCGACGGGTTCGGGGACGGATGCGGATGCGGCGGGCGCCGTGCGGCGCGGACGGCGGAGGCCGCGCACGAAGAAGGCGCCGACGACGAGGAGGTAGAGCGCCCACGCGATGACCTGTAGCCACGACATGCGCGGCATGAAGCCGACGGTCGCCTTCAGGATCGCGGCGAGCGGGCCGCCGGGGGCGATCGCGTCGCTGACGTCGAACGCCCAGCCGAACGGGAGGGCGGACCAGCCGGTGGCGACGGCCCCGGACGCGTCGTGCGGCGCCAGCGCGGTGAAGGGGCCGGGGAGGGCGCCGGCCTCCTGGAGGTCGTGGATCGCGTAGGCGAGGACGCCGCCGGCGACGATCACGAGGAACGCCCCGCTCCACGCGAAGAAGCGTCGGAGGTCGAGGCGCACCACGCCGCGGGCGAGGAGCCAGCCGAGGAGGGCCGCCGTCACCAGCCCGAGCACCGCGCCGACGAGGGCAGCGGGTGCGTCGCCGAAGGACTGGACCATCGACCACAGCAGGAGCGTGGTCTCGATGCCCTCGCGCGCGACGGAGACGAAGCCGAGGAGGACGAGCGCCCCCACGCTCGCGGAGCGCAGCGCCCGGTCGACGCCCGACTCGAGGGTCGCACGGAGCGTCCGCGCGGTGCGCTGCATCCAGAAGATCATCCACGTGACCATCGCGACCGCGACGAGCGACAGGCCGCCGCCGATCAGCTCCTGAGCCTCGAAGGTCAGCGTGTACTCGCCGAAGGTGAGGACGGCTCCGAAGCCGACGGCCAGAGCGATCGCGAGGCCCACACCCGCCCACAGCAACGGCAGGGCGTCCCGGCGGCCCAGTCGCGACAGGTAGGCCACGAGGATGCCGACGACGAGGGCGGCTTCGAGGCCTTCGCGCAGGCCGATGAGGAAGGTGGCGAACACGGATGATCCCAAGCTCGGGCGGGTGACCGCGGATGGAAGTAAGGTTAGGCGTGCCTTACCAAACGACGAGGGTACGCCTGTCGCGTCCGGACCGCCAATCGGCACCGTCGGCACGGTTCGTAACATTCGGGCGCGTGGCGCGGCGCCCGACCTAGCCTCGGTCCATGGCCGATCTGAACCTCCCCGTGCTCGATCTCTCGCTCCTCGATCAGGGGCCCGATGCCGCCGCACGCTTCCGCGACGAGCTGCGCGCCGCGACGCACGACGTCGGGTTCTTCTACCTCGTCGGAACCGGCGTCACCCCCGAGCTCGAAGCGCGGCTGCTGTCGGCCGCGCAGGACTTCTTCGCCCTCCCCGAGGCCGAGAAGCTCGCGATCGAGAACGTCACGAGCCCGCACTTCCGCGGCTACACGCGCGTCGGCGGCGAGCGCACGCAGGGACGCATCGACTGGCGCGAGCAGATCGACATCGGCCCCGAGCGCGACGCGATCGAGAACCCGGAGCGCGACTTCGACCGCCTGGTGGGTCCGAACCTGTGGCCGGCGTCCCAGCCCGAGCTGCGCGAGGTCGTGACCGAGTGGCACGACACGCTGACGCAGGTGGCGCTCAAGCTGCTGCGGGCGTGGGCGGTCGCGCTCGGCGCCGACGAGGACTACTTCGAGCGCCACTTCGACGACCCGCAGACGCTCATCAAGATCGTCCGGTACCCCGGGAAGGACGACCCCACCCCGCAGCAGGGCGTGGGCGCGCACAAGGACTCGGGCGTGCTGACGCTGCTGTGGGTCGAGCCCGGGAAGGGCGGCCTGCAGGTGCTGCGCGACGGCGAATGGGTCGACGCTCCCCCGGTGCCCGGCGCGTTCGTGGTCAACATCGGCGAGCTGCTCGAGTACGCGACGCAGGGTTACCTGGCGGCGACGAACCACCGGGTCATCTCGCCGACGTACCCCGACTCGCGCATCTCGGTGCCGTTCTTCTTCAACCCCGCCCTCGATACGCGGCTGCCGATCATCCAGCTCCCCGCCGACCTCGCCGCCGAGGCGCGGGGGGTCGAGGACGACCCCGACAACCCGATCCACGCGACCTACGGCGAGAACGCGCTGAAGTCGCGTCTTCGCGCCCACCCCGACGTCGCGGCCATCCACCACCCCGACCTCGTCGCCGCGCGCGCCGCCGCCGCATCCGCCTGACGCCCGCCTCGGTAAACGCGATCCGCGCCGACAAACGACGCCCCACGGGCGTTTGCCGGCGCGGATCGCGTTTCTGCGCCGCGCGAGTGCATGGAAACGATGAAGGCCTCCCCACACCGTGGAGAGGCCTTCTCAAGAATGTTTTGCGCGATTGAACGCTGGGCGCGATGCCTGCTTTATCGACGCAGTCCGAGACGCTCGATCAGCGACCGGTAACGGTTGATGTCGATGTCCTGGAGGTAGCCGAGCAGACGGCGGCGCTGACCCACGAGCAGGAACAGACCACGACGCGAGTGGTGGTCGTGCTTGTGCTCCTTCAGGTGCTCCGTGAGGTCCTTGATGCGCTGCGTCAGCATCGCGACCTGCACCTCGGGGGATCCGGTGTCACCGGGGTGCGTCGCGTACTCTTCGATGATCGCCTTCTTGACGTCTGCATCCAGTGCCATAGAGGGATCCCCTTTCTGCTTGTTGCGCGGCGCCCGACGGCTGATCCGTGGGCTCTCTTTCTCCGCGGCCGATCCAACGGCAACCGCATAAGCCTACCAGCAGCGCGTCGACCGCGGCGACGCGGGCGATAGCCTCATCTGATGCGCCGCGAGCACCTGATCGATCTCCGCCCCCTGCGCACCCCCGCCTTCGCACGTCTGTGGGCCGGCTCGACGCTCGCGGGCCTGGGCGGCCAGCTGACGATCGTCGCGGTCATGCTGCACGTGTTCGAGCTCACCGGCGACACGTTCGCGGTGTCGATGATCGCCGTCGCGGGCCTGCTCCCGATGATCGTCGCGGGACTGTACGGCGGCATGCTCGCCGACTCGTTCGACCGGCGCATCGTCGCCCTCCTCGCGGCGTCGGTCACATTCGCCTCCACGCTCCTGCTCGCGAGCCTCGCGTGGGCGCAGCTGGAGACGGTGTGGTGGCTGTACGCGCTGAGCGTCATCAACTCCGCCGCGAACTCCGTCGTGATGGCCACGCGCGCAGCGATCGTCCCGCGCCTGATCCCGGCCGACCTGCTGCCCGCGGCCGCCGCTCTGCAGGGGATCAGCGGCGGCGTGATGGTGATGGTCGGCCCCGCTCTGGCGGGCATCCTCGTCGCCTTCACGGGCTACGCGTGGACCTACACGATCGACGTCGTGCTCATGCTGGGGCTGTTCCTCGGCCTGTGGACGCTCCCCGCGATCGCGCCCGAGGGCGACGTCGTGGCCGCGGGCTGGGAGTCGCTGAAGGACGGCTGGCGCTTCCTCAAGCGGGCGTCCAACATCCGTTTGCAGTTCATCCTCGACATCACCGCGATGACCTTCGGGCAGCCGCTCGCGCTCTTTCCGGCCATCGGCGCCGTGCTCCTCGGCGGCGGCGCGATCACCACCGGCGCCCTCACGGCTGCGATCGCCGGCGGCGTGCTGCTGTCGAGCCTGTTCTCGGGCCCGGTCGGCCGTGTCCGGCGGCAGGGACTGGGCATCGCGCGCGCGATCGACGTGTATGCGCTCGCGATGGTCCTGTTCGGTGCCGTGCTGCTGGCCGCTGCGCTGGGCGTCTTCGCCCCGCCCGTCGTCGACGAGGCGCACGCCAACGTCCCGCTCATCATCGCCGCGATGGTCGCGATGGCGATCGCCGGGGCGTCCGACAACGTCAGCGCCATCTTCCGCACCACGATGCTGCAGGCCGCCGTGCCCGACGCCATCCGCGGCCGCCTGCAGGGCGTGTTCATCGTCGTCGTCGCCGGCGGGCCACGCGTCGGGGCGCTGTACGCCGGGGCCCTCGCGAGCATCACGACGCTGTGGTTCCCGCCGCTGATCGGCGGGGTCGCGATCCTCGCGCTGGTCGGCGTCCTCGTGCGCGTGAGCCCCCGCTTCCGCGCGTACGATGCGCAGCATCCGGAACCCTGACGGCGCAGCGTCCGGAACCCTGACGGCGCGCAACGGTCGCATATCGGCGGATTCCGGACGCGGCATCCCCGAACCCGCCCACGGCGGATGCCGCGGCGCTAGCGTCGGCGCGTGACCCTCTCCGCTCCCGCCCGTCCCGCCTCGACGCTCGCCGTCACGGTGCAGTTCGTCCTCGCCGGTGTGGTGTGGGGCTCGAGCTTCCTGTTCATCGCCGTCGCGCTCACGGGTATGACGCCGGCGCAGGTCGCGTGGTCGCGTCTCGTCTTCGGGGCGCTCGCGCTGGCCGCGCTCGTGCTGATGCGTCGCGAACGCCTGTCGCGGTCGCCGCGCGTCTGGGCGCATCTGGCGGTCATCGCGGTGACGTTCTGCGTGACCCCGTATCTGCTCTTCGCGTGGGCGCAGCAGCACGTGCCCTCGAGCCTCGCGAGCATCTTCAACGCCACGACGCCGATCATGACGGCGGTGTTCGCGTGGGCGGCGTTCCGCGTCGAGCGGCTCACGACCGGCCAGCTCGCCGGCATCGCCGTGGGGATCGCGGGCGTGGTCGTGATCATCGCACCCGGCGCGGTCGCCGACGTCGCCGCGAGCACGGTCGCGCAGCTGGCTCTGCTCGGCGCGACGGCCTGCTACGGCTTCAGCCTCGCGTACATGCGCCGATTCCTCTCGCAGACCGGCCTGTCGGGCATCGCGTTCGCGGCGGGCTACGTCGGCATCGGCGCCGTCGTGATGCTCGTGCTCACGCCGGTCGTGTTCGCGCAGCCCGTGGCGTGGTCGCCGTGGGTGATCGGGAGCGTCGTGCTCCTGGGGGTGCTCGGCACCGGCTTCGCGTACGCGTGGAACCAGAACGTGCTGGCGGCGTGGGGACCCACGCGCGCCTCCACGGTCACCTACATCACGCCCGTCATCGGGGTCGTGCTCGGCATCGTGGTGCTCGGCGAGCGGCTCACGTGGAACGAGCCGGTGGGCGCGCTCATCGTGCTCGTCGGGATCCTGCTCGTGCAGCGCCGTCTGGCTCGGCGGCCGCGGCGCCGGAACGACGAAGCGGCGGATGCCGGAGCATCCGCCGCTTCGTGAGGCTCACGCCTGCAGGCTGCCCTGCAGCTCGAGCTCGAGCGTGACATCCTTGCCGACGAGCACGCCGCCGGTCTCGAGCGCCGCGTTCCACGTGAGACCGAAGTCCTCGCGGTTGATGACGCCCTTGGCCGTCGCGCCGGCCTTGTAGTTGCCCCACGGGTCGGTGCCGAAGCCGCCGAACTCGAACGCGAAGGTGACGGGCTTGGTCACGCCGCGGATCGTCAGGTCGCCGTCGACGAGGAAGTCCTCGCCCTCGATGCGGACTCCGGTCGAGCGGAACTCCATCGTCGGGTAGTTCTCGACGTCGAAGAAGTCGGCCGAGCGCAGGTGCTGGTCGCGACCGGCGTCCTTCGTGTCGAGCGAGGCGACGTCGACGGAGGCCTCGACGCGCGCGTCGAGCGGGTTCTCCGGCGCGATGAGCGTGGCGCTCTTCATGCCGAAGGTGCCGCGCACCTTCGAGATCATCATGTGGCGCACGGTGAAGGTCACCTCGCTGTGGGCGGGGTCGAGCACCCAGGTGCCGGCCTTGTACCCGGGAACCTCGATGGTGGTGGTCGCGTCGGTCATTGTCTCTCCTCGGAAGTCGTCGGCGGATCGGTCAGGACAACCGCCGCTCGCACGAGTCTATTCCGACGAATAGAAAAATCCTGCGCGTCAGCCGACGGCGAGCAGATCGATGATGAAGATGAGGGTCTTCCCGCCGAGGAAGTGGCCACCCGCCGGACCGTACGCCAGGTGCGGCGGGATGATGAGCTCGCGGCGGCCGCCGACCTTCATGCCGGGGATGCCGTCCTGCCACCCCTGGATGAGGCCGCGCAGGGGGAACTGGATGCTCTCGCCACGTCCCCACGACGAGTCGAACTCCTCGCCGGAGTCGTACTCGACGCCCGCGTAGTGGACGGTGACGGTGTCGCCGGGCTTGGCCTCGTCACCGTCGCCGACGATGATGTCGCGGATCACCAGGTCGGAGGGGGCGGGGCCCGTCGGGGCGTCGAATTCGGGCTTCGTGCGATCGGTCATGCACCCATCCAACCATCCGGAGCACGACCCGGACCGACGCGATCGCGCACTCTTGACAGCCGGCGGCGGCCCGGAGCATCCTGGGGGCAGGCCAACTCAGCGCCCGGGAGACACGCAGGCATCGCCGCGGCACCGGGCGCTGAGTCTGTCTCCGGGCGTGTCCCGTCGCCGCAGCCTCAGGGGGCGAAGAGCGCGTTGCGCGCGGCGGCGGCGCGCGCGAGGAGCTCGCGCTCGGCCGCAGCCGCCTGCGGGTCGCGACCCGTGAGGGCGCGCTGACGCGCCGCCGCGAGAGCAGTGGCGTCCGCGATGAATCCGCGCATGAGCGGCCGGCGATCACCGCGCAGACCGCGGGCCCACGCGAGCGCGGCACGACGCCCCGGTCCCGTGGCGAGCATGTCGACCTCCTGCGGCGTGAACCATCCGGCCGCCGCGTACTCCCCCAGCCGCGCACGGGTGAGCCGCGCCTCCTCGCGGCGCAGCAGCACGATGCCGAGGATGAACAGCGCGAACAGCGGCACCTGCAGGGTGATGTACAGCGTGAAGAAGTCCGACAGCACCGCCGACCCGTTCCACAGCGCGTGCAGCACGATCGCGCCGACGAGCCCCACGAGGCCGTAGCCGAAGGCGCCGCCGGCGCCGAGCCCGCGCCGGGCGGCGAGGCCGATCGCAAGCCCCGTGACGCTGGTGAACATCACGTGGGCGAAGGGCGAGAGGATCGCGCGGAGGAAGAACGTCGTGGCCACATCGCCCGCGCCCCCCTCGAGGAGACTGATCGCGAAATACTGGATGTTCTCGGTGAACGCGAATCCCGCGCCGACGAGGGCGCCGTACACGACGCCGTCGACGGGTCCGTCGAACGAGCGCCGGGCGGCGATGAAGATGAGCAGCACGCCCAGGCCCTTGCCGACCTCCTCGACGACGGGCGCCTGCACGATCGAGCCGACGATGTCGCCCGTCCCGCCGACGAGGACGGTCAGCACGAGGTCGACGCCGAGCGCGATCCCCACCGCGGCGATGGCTCCCCACGCGATCGCGAACACCATCAGGCCGCGCGGCTCCGGCTCCCAACGGTCGATGAGCCGCACCGCGAACCACACCGCGGCGAACGGCACGGCGGCGAGGATGATGCCGATGATGGACGCGGCGGGGCCGAGGAACCGCACGAAGTAGCCGACAAGGACGATCAGCACGACCACGAGCACGCCCGCGACCCAGATGAGCGCGGCGCCGCCCGTGCGCGGGCGGCGCGGCACGGGCGACGCGGTCGCGGGCGAGGGCGCGGGCGGGATGAGGGCGGCCGTGCCGCGCGGCTGCGCGTTCGGCTGCGGCGGGGACTGCGGCTGCGACCAGGGCGACGGCTGCGACATGCGCTCAGCCTAGGGGCCGGGGGCGCGCGCTCCCGGGCCTTGCGCGCGCGGGCGCGGTGCGGCACGGAGGCAGCCCGGCCGTGCGCGGCGGGTAGCTTGGGAGGCATGCGTTTCGCCCATGTGGTCCCGTCGGAGTCGACCGATCCTCGTCTCATCGTGGTGCGGGAGGGCGAGCGGACTTTCGTGGGAGATCTCTTCGAGGGGGCGCCCGAGACGCTCGAGGAGCTGATCGCCGGCGGCGACGAGCTTCTGGAGCGCGTCCGCACCTCGAGCGAGAACGCGGCCTGGGAGCCGCTCGGCTCGCCGCGGTTCGCCTCGGCCGTCCTCGCTCCCCCGGTCATCCTCGCCGTGGGCCTGAACTACGCCGCCCACTCGGGCGAGCTGGGCCTGAAGACCGACTCGACGCCCACCGTCTTCGTGCTGTGGCCGAACTCGCTCACCGCGCACGGCGCGACGACGACGTGGCCGCGTTCGCTCAGCGAGTCCGTCGACTACGAGGCCGAGCTCGGCGTCATCATCGGCCGCCCCGCGAAGGACGTGTCGGCCGCCGACGCACTGGATCACGTGTGGGGCTACACGGTGGTCAACGACATCACGGCCCGCGACATCCAGTTCTCGGAGGCGCAATGGTCGCGGTGCAAGTCGTTCGACGGCTTCACGCCGACGGGTCCGTACGTCGTGACGGCCGACGAGATCTCCGACCCGCAGGATCTGCACATCTGGACCGTCGTGGACGGACGCATGGTGCAGGACGCGTCGACCGGACAGATGGTGCGGTCGGTCGCGACGCTCATCGAGCATCTCTCCCGATCGGTCACGCTGCTGCCGGGGACGCTCATCTCCACCGGCAGTCCCGGCGGCGCGGGCTACTCGCGCGATCCGCAGATCTTCCTGCGCGACCGCTCCACGGTGACCGTCGCGGTCGACGGCATCGGCGAGCTGGTCACCCACTGCCGCATCGCGGGCTGAGGGATCAGACCTCCGGGGCGACGACGTCCTCGGCGGCGACGACGGGGATCGCCTCGGTGATGGCCTCCAGGCCCGACAGCCGCTTGGGCGAGAGCTGCTTGGCGACCTCGTCGCGCGACATCAGCCCCGCCTCCACGACGAGGTCGGCGACGTTGCGGCCCGTGAGGAGCGCCGTCTTGGCGAGGGCCGCCGCGGCGGCATACCCGATGAAGGGGGTGAGGGCCGTGATGACGCCCACCGACGACCCGACCATCGCCCCAAGCCGCTCGCGGTTGGCCGTGATCCCCTCGACGCAGTTGACCCGCAGCGTCCACATCGCCTGCTGCATCCACGTGATCGACTGGAAGATCGAGTGCGCGATGACCGGCTCGAACGCGTTGAGCTGCAGCTGACCGCCCTCGACCGCCATCGTCACGGTGAGGTCCGCGCCGGCAACCGAGAAGGCCACCTGGTTCACGACCTCGGGGATCACCGGGTTGACCTTGCCGGGCATGATGCTCGAGCCCGCCTGCCGCGGCGGCAGGTTGATCTCGCCCAGGCCGGCCTGCGGGCCACTGGAGAGCAGCCGGAGGTCGTTGCAGATCTTGGACAGCTTGATCGCGTTGCGCTTGAGCGATGCCGAGAACGACATGAACGCGCCGGTGTCGCTCGTGGACTCCACGAGATCCGTCGCCGTCTCCAGGTCGAGGCCCGTGATCTGACGGAGGTGCCGCAGCACGGCCTTGGCGTACCCCGGGTGGGTGGTGATGCCCGTGCCGATCGCGGTCGCACCCATGTTGATCTCGAGGATCAGGTAGGCGTTCTCGGTCAGCCGGTTGTAGTCCTCGCCGAGCGTCGTGGCGAAACCGTGGAACTCCTGCCCGAGAGTCATGGGCACCGCGTCCTGCAGCTGCGTCCGGCCCACCTTCAGCACATCGTGGAACTCGACCGCCTTGTCGAGGAAGGCCTGGCGCAGCAGCGCGAGCTCCGCGAGGAGGCTCCGCAGGTTCAGCGAGAGCCCGACCTTGATGGCCGTCGGATACACGTCGTTGGTGGACTGGCTGCGGTTGGTGTCGTCGATGGGCGACAGGAACGCGTAGTCGCCTTTCTCCCGGCCGGCCATCTCGAGCGCGATGTTGGTGATGACCTCGTTCGCGTTCATGTTCGTGGAGGTGCCGGCGCCACCCTGGATGACCCCCACCACGAACTGGTCGTGGAACTCGCCGTCGATCACCCGCTGGGCCGCGGCGTCGATGAGGTCGGCCTTGGCGGGATCGAGCACGCCGATCTCGCGGTTGGCGCGTGCGGAGGCCTGCTTGACCATCGCGAGAGCGCGGACGAGGTCCGGATAGACCGAGATGGGCCGCTTCGAGATCGGGAAGTTCTCCAGGGCCCGAGCCGTGTGGATCCCCCAATACGCGTCGGCGGGGATCTCCAGGGATCCGAGGGAGTCGGTCTCGAGTCGGGTGCGCGTCGTTGCGTCCAGTGCCATGCGGGGTGTCCTTGTGGGTCGATCACGGCGGTCAGGGATGATTCGAGCCTACTCGCCGCACCCGTCGGCACCGGTGGCCGCGGCGTACGTCACGGCGACGCCGGTGTCCGCGGTGTACACCGTGCTCGCGTCGGCTCAGGCCGGATCGATCGGCCGCTTGCGCGAGAACGCCTCGAGCCGCTCCTCTGGAGTGAGGCGGGCCATCTCCTCGACCCACGCGGCGCTGAAGTGGCCGGCGGTCTCCGCGTCGACGACGGGCACGACGGCGGCGGTGATGGTGTCGTCGTACACGTGCACGAGGTGGAATGCCTGGCCCGCGTCCATGCCGTTGACCTCTTCGGCGGGACGCGCGAGGTCCATCGTGTAGCACGTGGCCGCCGCCACGTGGACGGGGACGCCGGCGAAGGTGCCGCTCGTCGAGTAATGCAGGTGACCGGCGAGGATCGCCCGCACGTCCGATCCGGCGATCGCCCGGGCGAGGCCCGGCTGATCCCGCAGCTCGAGGATGTCGAAGAACGGGATGTGGGTCGGCAGCGGCGGGTGGTGCAGGGCCAGCACCGTGCCGAGCGGCGCCGGCTCACGCAGCTGCGCCGTGAGCCACGCGAGCTGGTCGGCGTCCAGGTCGCCGTGGTGCCAGCCCGGCACCGAGGTGTCCAGGGCGATCAGCCGCAGGCCGCCGAGGTCCCACACACCGGTGACAGGCTCCGGCGTCGGCTCGAGCCCCAGCAGCTCGCCGCGCAGCGGCCCACGCTCGTCATGGTTGCCCGCGACCCACACGATCGGCGCGCCGAGCTCTGCCGCGACCGGCTCGACGGTCTCGCGCAGCGCGCGATACGCCTCGGGGTCCCCGAGGTCGGTGAGATCGCCCGTGAAGACGATCGCGTCGGGACGGATGCCCGTCGCCGCGACCGCTGCGAGCGTCCGTCGCAGGCCGCGCGCCGTGTCGTACCGCTCGCCTAGCCGACGTCCGCCCGCGAGCAGGTGCGTGTCGCTGATGTGGACGAGCGTGCGGCGGGCGGGGGGATGCTGCCCGAAGGCGACCGGCGCGACCATTCCTCGAGCCTACGGCGCGGCACCGACGCCGGTCACCGCACGACGATGAGGACGATGCCGGCCACGACGGCGAGCGCGCACAGGGCGAAGCATCCGTAGGCCGCGACGAGGGCCAGCCGCTTCTGCCCCGCCGTCAGCGGGTTCTTCTTCGCCGCCTTCGCGGCCGCCTTCTCGGCGCGGCGCCGATGCTTTTCCGAGACGACGGCGATCGCATCGGTGAACTCGACCGGCGCGACCACGGGCACCCGTCCGGCACGCACCAGCATGCGCAGCCCCAGCGCGTAGAAGAGCACGACGAGGACGGCGCCGGACAGCGCCGCGACGAACACGTGCAGGAATGCGGTCCAGTCGACGTTCACGCGCCGCCGCCCTTCTTCTCCGCGGCCGCCGCCTGGCGGGCCATCCGGCGCTGGCGCCGCGTGGGCGGCGGGTTGCGCGGCACCTTCACGGCGCGACCGGAGGTGGCCACCTCGCTCATGGCGTTCGCCGAGGTGACCTCGTTGCGCCGGGACCGCCAGAACAGGCCGAGGATGATGACGAGCGCGAGCACCGCGTCGATGAGCACGCCGGTCCACCCCATCCACACCACGACGAGAGCGGCGGCGGCGCCGACCCCGGCGGCGGCGGGCAGCGTCAGCACCCAGCCGACCATGATGCGCCCGACGGTGCGCCAGCGCACGAGCGAGCCGCGGCGGCCGAGGCCCGATCCGATGACCGACCCCGAGGCCACCTGGGTCGTCGACAGCGCGAATCCGAGCGCGCTGGAGGCGAGGATGGTCGCGGCCGTCGAGGTCTCGGCCGAGAAGCCCTGCGCGGGCTTGACGTCTGTGAGCCCCTTGCCGAGCGTGCGGATGATGCGCCATCCGCCCATGTAGGTGCCCAGCGCGATCGTGAGGGCGCACGCGATGATGACCCACAGCTGCGGTTCGTGGTGCTCGGCCGACTGCCACCCGACCGTGATGAGGGCGAGCGTGATGACGCCCATCGTCTTCTGCGCATCGTTGGTGCCGTGCGCGAGCGCGACGAGGCTCGACGTGAAGATCTGCCCCCACCGGAAGCCGTCGCGGCCGTCGGGACGCGAGTCGTACCGGCGCGTGACGGCGTACGCGATCTTCGTCACCGCGAAGGCGATGAGACCCGCCGTGAGCGGTGCGATGAGGGCCGGCAGGATGACCTTGGACAGCACCACCCCGAAGTCGATCGCCGTGAAGCCGACGCCGACGAGGGTCGCGCCGATGAGGCCTCCGAACAGCGCATGCGACGAGCTGGAGGGAAGCCCCAGCAGCCACGTGAGCATGTTCCACGTGATCGCGCCGATGAGCCCGGCGAAGATGATCGCGGGGAAGACCGTTGCGGAGATCTGCTCCTCGCGCACGATGCCGCCGGAGATGGTCTTGGCGACCTCCGTCGACAGGAACGCGCCCACGAGGTTCAAGCACGCGGCCAGCAGCACGGCGACCTTCGGCTTGAGGGCACCCGTCGCGATGGGCGTCGCCATCGCGTTCGCCGTGTCGTGGAACCCGTTGGTGAAGTCGAAGAACAGCGCCAGAGCGATGACCAGGACGATGATGAGAGGTGCGGTCTCCACCGTTCGCTTTCCGTGAAGGGAGGGGGGACGGGCCGGGATGCCGGCCCCGTGACGAACGAACAGTTCACCGTCGGGTTACCGCCCGTTCACCGGGCGCCGCAGGAAATCCTGACACTCCCCGACCTCTCGGTCAACTCGCCCGGCGCGGCGCCGCGCGCAGGGCGGCCGGGGCCGCCGCGTCGCCGCTCGGCTAGCGTGGAACGGTGACCGACTCCGCCGCATCCGCCGCCCCCGTCGCCGCCCGCACCCCCCAGCCGCGCACCCACCACGGCGACACGTTCGACGACCCGTACGAATGGCTGCGCGCCAAGGACGACCCGGCCGTCATCGCGCACCTCGAGGCCGAGAACGCGTACACGCGGGAGCGCACCGCAGGACTGGCGAGGCTGAGCGAGCGCATCTTCGACGAGATCAAGGGCCGCACGCTCGAGACCGACCTGTCGGTCCCGACGCGGCGCGGGCAGTGGTGGTACTACGGCCGCACCCACGAGGGGCGACAGTACGGCGTGCAGTGCCGGGCGCCGTTGAGCTCACCCGACGACTGGACACCGCCCGAGCTGTCCCCCGACCAGCAGGTCTCCGGCGAGCAGGTGCTCCTCGACGGCAACGTCGAGGCGGAGGGCCACGATTTCTTCTCGCTCGGCAGCTTCCAGATCTCGACGGACGGCACGCGCATGCTCTACGGCGTCGATGTCGCCGGCGACGAGCGCTACACGCTGCGCGTCCGCGACCTTACCACCGGCGAGAACCTGCCCGACGAGATCCCCGGCACCTTCGCCGGCGCGGAGTTCTCCCCCGACGGCCGCTTCATCGTCTACACGACGGTGGACGACGCGTGGCGCCCCGACACCGTGTGGCTGCACGAGATCGGCACACCGGTGGCCGACGACGTGACGCTCTTCCACGAGCCCGACGAGAAGTACTGGGTGGGCGCGGGCTTCACCCGCAGCGACCGCTGGCTCGTCATCGGCCTGGGCTCCTCGATCACGAGCGAGGAATGGCTCGTGCCGGCCGACGACCTCCGCGCCACCCCGCGCGTCGTGTGGCCACGCCGGGAGGGCGTCGAGTACTCCGCGGCGGATGCCGTCGTCGACGGCGAGGACGTGCTCTACGTGCTCCACAACGACGGCGCCCTCGACTTCGAGCTCGTCCGCGTCGCCGCATCCGACCCGCAGGGCGAGCGGCGCGCGGTGCTCCCCCACGAGCCGGGTCGCCGTCTGCTCGATGTCGACACGTTCCGCGACTGGGGTGTGGTCGCCTATCGGCGCGACGGCCTCGAGCGGCTCGCGCTGCTGGACTACGCGACGGATGCGGTGTCCGAGATCGCGTTCGACGAGCCGCTGTACGCGGTGGGCGCCGCCGGCAACCCCGAGTGGGCGCCGCCGCTGCTGCGGCTGTCGTACGGGTCGTTCGTGACGCCCGGCACGGTGTACGACTACGACGTCGCGACGGGCGACCTGCTGCTGCGCAAGCGCCAGCCGGTGCTGGGCGGCTACGACCCCGCCGACTACGCGCAGGCGCGCGTGTGGGCGACGGCGGACGACGGCGTTCAGGTGCCGATCTCGGTCGTGTGGAAGCGCTCGTTCGGCGAGGCGGGCACCGCGCCCCGGCCGCTGCATCTGTACGGCTACGGGTCGTACGAGCACTCCATCGACCCCGGCTTCTCCGTCGCGCGGCTGTCGGAGCTCGACCGCGGCGTCGTGTTCGCGGTCGCGCACGTGCGCGGCGGCGGCGAGATGGGACGGCAGTGGTACGAGGACGGCAAGCTGCTGGCCAAGCGCAACACGTTCACCGACTTCGTCGCGTGCGCGCGCCACCTCGTGGATGCCGGGTACACGACGCCCGCCACGCTCGTCGCCGAGGGCGGCAGCGCCGGGGGCCTGCTCATGGGCGCGGTCGCGAACCTCGCGCCGGAGCTGTTCGCCGGCATCCTCGCCGACGTGCCCTTCGTCGACGCGCTCACCACGATCCTCGATCCGTCCTTGCCGCTGACGGTCATCGAGTGGGACGAGTGGGGCGACCCGCTGCACGACCCGGACGTGTACGCGTACATGAAGTCGTACTCACCGTACGAGAACGTGCGGGAGGGCGTGCGCTACCCGCGCATCCTCGCGGTGACCTCGCTCAACGACACGCGCGTGCTGTACGTCGAGCCCGCCAAGTGGGTCGCACGACTGCGCGAGGTGGGCGCCGATGCGCTGCTGAAGTGCGAGATGGTCGCCGGCCACGGCGGCGTGAGCGGGCGCTACAACGCGTGGCGCGAGCGAGCGTTCGAGCTCGCGTGGCTCCTGGATGTGGTGGGCGCCGCCGACGCCTGACCCGCCGCGGCCCGTTCGCGTGGCGGTTGGCGCCGCATCCGGCGACCGGATGCGGCGCGAACGGCCCCAGAGCGCGTCGCGTCGACTCTCGAGTAGCAGTTGCAGGCGCTTGTCCGCCGCCCATGCGACGTGAAGCGCCACGCGAGCGCCCGAACCGGGGCGCGGAGGGTCAGCCGAAGAGGGCGGCGGCCTCTTCGTAGCGGTAGTACGGCACCGTGTTGAGCTCGCCCAGCGCGTCGGCGAAGGGCACGCGCACGATGTCGGTGCCGCGCATCGCGACCATCTGCCCCCACGCGCCGTCCATGAGCGCGTCGGCGGTGTGCAGGCCCAGGCGCGTCGCGAGGACGCGGTCGAACGCGGACGGCGAACCGCCACGCTGGATGTGGCCGAGCACCGTCGCGCGCGTCTCGATGCCCGTGATCCGCTCGATCTCCGGCGCGAGGATCTCGCTGATGCCGCCCAGCCGCGGACGGTTGAACGCGTCGAGGCCCTTGTCGCTGAACGCCTCCTCCATGCCGGTGAGCTTGAAGCCCTCCGACACGACGACCAGCGGCGCGCGGCCGCGGTCGTGGGCGCGCGAGACGAGCGCCGTGATCTCCTCGAGCGACATCGGCACCTCGGGGATGCAGATGACGTGGGCGCCCGCGGCGATGCCGGCGTGCAGGGCGATCCAGCCGACGTGGCGCCCCATGACCTCGGCGACCATGCAGCGCTGGTGCGAGTCGCCCGTGGTGCGCAGGCGGTCCATCGCGTCGGTCGCGATGTTCACGGCGGTGTCGAAGCCGAACGAGTAGTCGGTGGCGCGCAGGTCGTTGTCGATCGTCTTCGGCACGCCGATGACGTTGATGCCGTCCTTCGAGAGGCGGTCGGCCGCGGCGAGCGTGCCCTCGCCGCCGATCGCCACGATGCCGTCGAGGCGATGGCCGTACAGGGTCTTGGCGATGTTCTCGGCCCCGCCCCGCGCGCCCTCGTAGGGGTTCGTGCGGCTCGTGCCGAGGATCGTGCCGCCGACCTTCGACAGGCCCTTCACCTCGTGCCGGGTCAGCGGGAAGAAGTCGGCGTCGACGACGCCGCGCCAGCCGTCGCGGATGCCGACGAACTCGATGTCGTAGTTCGTCGTGCCCTTGAGCACGACGCCGCGGATGACGGCGTTGAGCCCGGGGCAGTCGCCGCCGCTGGTCAGGATGCCGATCTTCATAGCTGTGGTCCTCGGTGGTTCGGGTGAAGGATCCGGCGACGTTGCCACACCGACCCTAGCGCCGTCGCCGCGGCGGGGGCCAACCGCGCGGTCAGTCCCCGCCCAGGGCGCGGCGCAGCACGTGCATGAGCGCGCTCAGCTGCACCGAGTCGCTCGACGCGGGATCGACGGCGACGCCGTCCAGCGCCCGCAGCGCGAGCCCCTGCTTGGAGTCGATGAGCTCGGCGATCTTCGTGTCGATCGTGTGCGCCGCGATGATGCGCCACGCCGTGACCGGCTCGTCCTGGCCGATGCGGTGCACGCGGTCGATCGCCTGCGTCTGCTCGGCCGCGGTCCAGCTGAGCTCGGCGAGCACGACGTTCGACGCAGCCTGCATGTTCACGCCCACGCCGGCGGCGGTCAGCGAGCAGACCGCGATCCCGACGCCGGGGTCGTTGTTGAACGCGTCGATGGCCTCCTGACGCGCCACCGCCGTCTGGTCGCCGCGCAGCGACACGGTACGCACACCGGATGCGGCGAAGTGCGCCTCCGCGGCATCCATGACGTCGATGTGCTTGGCGAAGAACACGACCTTGCCCACCGACCGCTGCAGCTGCACCGCGTAGTCGGCGGCGAGGTGCGCCTTGGCCTGGCCGATGCGGCGCACCATCGAGAACACGTTCTCGGCGCCCGTGCCGGCGGCCTTGGACTCGTCGAGCTCGTTCTGCGCGACGAGCCGCACGATGTCGGCGTCGATCTCGCCGGGGGCGAGACCGCGGTCTCCACGCGCCTCGAGGATGCGGCGGTACCGCGCCGCGAGGCGCTCGGCGAGCTCGCGCTCGGCGGCGCGGATCGATCGGCCGTCCTCGTCGTCCAGCTCGACCGGCAGGTCGGCGATGAGCTTGTCGGGGAGGTCGGCGGCGACGTCCTTCTTCTTCCGGCGCACGATCCCCATGGAGATGACGGCGTCGCGCGCCTCGGGGTAGAACGCCTTGTCGGCGGGAGTCAGGCCGGTCGCGTCGAGCTTCTCCATGAGCTCGGGGCCGGGCTTCTCCCCCGTCGTCCAGCCGAGGAATCGCCAGATCGCGTCGAAGTCCTCGACGTCGTTGATGAGCGGCGTGCCGGTGAGCGCGAGCAGCAGCGGGTCGCGCACCTGCTCCCGGATGCGACCGGCGAGCGCCAGCACGTTCTGCGAGCGCTGCGACGTGAGGTTCTTGATGAAGTGCGCCTCGTCGACGACCATGCCCTTCAGGCCGATCGTCGCGAGCCACGCGAGGTGCCGATCGAGCACCTCGTAGTTGATGATGAAGACGTCGGCGAACGCGTCCATGTCCTCGCCGTCGCCGGAGATCACGGTCGCGCGGCGGTGCGGCGTCCAGCGCTCGACCTCCCGCGCCCAGTTCCACTTGACGACGTTGGGCACGACGGCCAGGAGCGGGTACGCGTCGGCGACGGATGCGGCGAGCACCGACTCGGCGGTCTTGCCGAGGCCGGGCTCATCGGCGAGGAGGAACGTGCGGTGGCCCTCGCGGACGGCCTCGAGGAAGCGCGACTGGTGCGGCATGACGTCCAGGCCCTTGGGCGACACGCGGTCGAACTCCGGCACGGGCGGCAGGTCCATGGATGCGGCGGCGCCGCCGGCGCCGGTCTCGAACGCCTTGTAGAGGGGGCCCATCAGCTCCCAGCCGTCGAGGCGTCGCCGGGGCGTCGTGTTCGCCGGGCGCGCCGACAGGTCGGGGGCGAGGAAGGGATGGGCCATGCGACGCGCCTCGACCGAGGGCGGCTCGACCTGGCGCTGGGCGAGCGCTGCGGGCACGACGGGCGCGGCCACCGGCGCGACGTCGGTGATGATGAGCTCGTCCGGCGGCAGCTCGGCGCCCGACTCGAGCAGCCAGTCGCGCCGCATCCGCCGCGCCACGGGGGACGTGGCCTGGTCGACTTCCAGCAGCTGGATGAGGGACGTGTCGCGGGCCGCCGTCTTGGCGAGGATCGTCGCGACGCCGTCGAGGCGCTTGAGCAGCTCGGCGCGCGCGGCGTCGGTGAGCTCCGCGTCGGCCTTGACGCGCGCGCGCTCCTCGCGCACGAGGAACGCGATGACCTGGAACTTGACGCGGTTCGTGGGCCCGAGCTTGCCGCGCTGGGCCTTGGCCTCGACCTCGCGCACCTTGCGCGCGAGGATCGGGATGAGGGGCGCCTCGTCGTCGCGTCGTGCGGACGAGGTCTTCCTGCGCCGCTGTGCGGTGCCGGCGGTCGCCGTGGTCGGCATGCTCCTCCTGAGCGTGTGTGCCGGATGCCGTCGACGACGGGAGATCCGGGTGATCGGGCTCCGCGGGGCGGCAGAACCGTGACTCCCGCGGGCGGATCCGTGCCGGTCGCCGTGTCGCCGTGGGCGAGGTGCGTCGTCGGAGTGCGGATCCTTCGCAGCCATTCTAGCGGTACCCGGGCGCGTTCCGCCCGGCTCTCGTGCGCCGCGGGTCAGATCGCCCGGCGCAGCCTCAGGCTGTTGAGCACGACGAACACGCTCGAGAACGCCATGGCCGCCCCCGCGATCATCGGATCGAGCGGGCCCGATGCCGCCAGGGGCAGCGCCGCGACGTTGTTCGCGAAGGCCCAGAAGAGGTTGCCGCGCACGATCCGCATCGTCCGCCGGCTCAGGCGCACCGCGTCGAGGATCGCGCGCGGGTCGGCGCGCACGAGCGTGATGTCGCTCGCGTGGAGCGCCGCATCCGCTCCCCCGCCCATCGCGATGCCGAGGTCGGCGGCGGCGAGCGCGGCGGCGTCGGCTGGGCCCGCTCGACGCGCACGCGCGCACCGTACCCGGCCGCCCGAACGGCTTCGACGAGCTCGTCGGCAGCCGTGTCGGCGGGGAAGGACACGCGCGCGGACTCGGTCGCGAGGTTGACCTCCGCCCCGACGCCGGGCACGCGGCGCAGTCGCTTCTCGACGCGCGCGACGCAGCTCGCGCATGTCATGCCCTCGATCTCGAGTGTGGCCTCTCGCCGCTCGGCCGGGGCCGGCACGGTCTCGATGCTCATCGTGTCCTCCTCGCCGCATCCACAATACCCCCCAGGGGTATAAACCGCAGAGTTCGCCCGCGAGAGGCAGGGCGGTCCTAGGGTGTAGCCATGGCGGACGTCATGACACGCGACCAGCGGCTCGTCCTGTGGATCGCGATCCTCGCGTCGTTCGTGTCGTTCCTCGACGGCACGGTGGTCACGGTCGCCCTGCCCGCGATCCAGCGTGAGCTCGGTGGCGGGCTGAGCACGCAGCAGTGGGTCGTGGACGCGTACCTCATCACCCTCGGCGCGCTCATCCTCGTCGCCGGATCGCTCAGCGACGTCCTCGGCCGCCTCCTCGTGCTGCGCATCGGGCTCATCGGCTTCGGGATCACCTCGATCGCGATCGCCGCCGCCCCGACTGCCGAGTTCCTCATCGTGGCCCGCGCGCTGCAGGGCGTCGCCGGCGCCCTGCTGGTGCCGAGCTCCCTCGCCCTCATCACGGCGAACTTCCGCGATGCGGCCCAGTCGCGCGCGATCGGCATCTGGACCGGGGCAACCACCGGCGCGATGATCGCCGGGCCGGTGCTCGGGGGCGTGTTCGTCGACCTCCTGTCGTGGCGGCTCGTGTTCCTCATCAACGTCCTGCCGCTCGCGGCGACGCTGCTCCTGCTGCACCGCCTCGGTCACGCCGATCACCGGCGGGAGGGCGCGAGGGTCGACATCGCCGGCGCCCTCCTGTGCACGGTCGGGCTCGGCGGCTCGGTGTTCGCGCTCATCGAGCAGCCGACCTACGGCTGGTCCTCCCCCGTGATCTGGCTGCCCCTCACGATCGGCCTGGCCTCGTTCGCCGGCTTCCTCGTGCGCCAGCGCCTCGCGGCGCAGCCCATGATGCCGCTCGATCTGTTCCGCAGCCGCAACTTCTGGACCGGCAACCTCGCGACGGCCTTCATCTACGGCGCGCTGTCGCTGAACGGCTTCGTCGTGGGCGTCTACCTGCAGCAGGGCGCGGGGCTGCCGGCCACCCTCGCCGGGCTCGCGTCGCTGCCGAGCACCCTCATCATGATCCTCTTCAGCTCGCGCGTCGGGACGCTCGCGGGGAAGGTCGGACCGCGCCTGTTCATGACGGTCGGCCCGATCGTCATGGCCGTCGGCGCCCTGCTGCTCCTGACGGTGTCGCGCGACTTCTCGTACTGGTGGCAGGTGCTGCCGAGCGTTCTCGTGTTCGGCGCGGGACTGACGCTCACCGTATCGCCGCTGACCTCGGCGATCCTGGGCGCGATCGACGAATCGCGCTCGGGCATCGCGTCCGCGGTGAACAACGCCGTCTCCCGTGTCGCGGGCCTCCTCGTCATCGCGACGCTCGCGACGATCCTCGGCGGCTCGCTCGATCTCGACGGCTTCCACCGCGCGGCCGTCGTGACGGCGATCCTGCTCGCGGTGGGCGGGGTGGTGTCGTTCCTCGGCATCCGCAACAGGATGCGCACGAGCGCGCCGACGCGGCCCGCGTAGGCTGGAGCGCATGCCCCGCCTCACCGAAGCCGAGCTCGCCGCGACCATCGACCACGCCATCCTCAAGCCGGAGCTGACCCGCGCCGAGGTCGACGCGGATCTCGACGTGGCCGCACGCTGGGGCGTCTTCAGCGTGTGCGTGCGCCCCTCTGACATCGCGCACGCCGTCGCGCGCCTGGCGGGGACGGGGGTGGCCGTGGGCACCGTCATCGGGTTCCCGCACGGCACCACCTCGACCGCGACGAAGGTCGCCGAGGTGCGTCAGGCGCTGGAGGACGGCGCCGTCGAACTCGACATGGTCGTGAACATCGGATTCCTGCGTTCGGGCATGGACGACGCGGTCGTCGACGACATCCGCGCCGTGGTGGCCGCCGCATCCGGCCACGTCGTGAAGGTCATCCTGGAGACCTCGCTCCTGGACGAGGAGCAGATCGCCCGCGGCAGCCGCCTCACCGAGGCCGGCGGGGCCGCGTTCGTGAAGACGTCGACCGGCTTCGCCGGCGGCGGTGCGACCGTGCCGCACGTGCGCCTCATGCGCGAGAGCGTGGGCGCCGACGTGCAGGTCAAGGCGTCGGGAGGCGTCCGCAGCCTCGACACCGCCCTCGCCATGATCGAGGCCGGCGCGACCCGGCTCGGCACGAGCGCGAGCGCCACGATCCTCGGCGAGCTGCGCGCGATCGAAGCCGGCGAGGGTCCGACGGGCGCGCAGGACGCATCGAGCTACTGACACACGGGACGCGTCAGGACGCTCCGGCCTGCCCGACGCGGTCGGCCGGGTCGGCCGACAGGACGGCCCGCACGCGCGCCACGTCATCGGCCATCTGGGCCGTCAGCCGTTCGATGCCTTCGAAGGCGACCATGCCCCGGATGCGGGCGACGAAGCGCACCTCGACCCTATGGCCGTACAGGTCGAGATCGGTCTCGTCGAGCACGTACGCCTCGACCTGGCGCACGTGCACGTCGCCGAAGGTCGGGTTCACCCCGACGCTGATCGCGGCCGCGTAGCGCGTGCCCGGCCGCAGACCGTCGGGCGAGCCCTCGTCGATGAGCCAGCCGGCGTAGACGCCGTCGGCGGGGATGAACCCCTCGGCATCCGGCGACAAGTTGGCGGTGGGGTATCCGAGCTCGCGCCCGCGCTTGAGGCCGTGCACGACCTCGCCCCACACCGACGGCGCGCGCCCGAGCAGGCGGCCCGCGCCCTCGACATCTCCGTCGGCGAGGAGCTCGCGGATCCACGTCGATGAGACGCGGCGCCCCTCGTCGACCGCGCGGACGTCGCCCACGACGTCGACCCGGAAGCCGTACTCGGATCCCATGCGGCGCAGCAGCTCGGGGTCGCCCGCGCCGCCGCGACCGAAGCGGAAGTCCTGGCCGACGAGCACCGTCTGCACGCCCAGCGCGTCGACGAGGACGTGCTGGACGAACGCCTCGGCCGACAGCCCCGCGAGCGCCTCGTCGAAGGTGAGCAGCAGCGTGGCATCCACGCCCGCGCGATCGAGCAGCGACAGCTTCTGCGTGACGCCGATGAGGTCGTCGGGGCAGCGGTCGGGACGCAGGAGCCGCAGCGGGTTGCGGTCGAAGGTCACCGCGACCACGCGCGCACCGGTCGTCGCCGCGTCCACCCGCGCGCGGTCGATGACCGCGCGGTGCCCGGCGTGCACGCCGTCGAACTTGCCGATCGCGACGACCGACGGCCCGAACCCTGCGGGGATCTCCGACGGGTCGCGGAAGACGATCACGACGCCACCGCCGCACTGCGCGCCGGCGTGGAGCGGTGCGCGAAGAGCCACCAGAGCCCGAGGAAGGGCAGCACGAGCGGCACGAAGAGGTACCCGATGCCGTACAGCGACCACACCGTCGGATGCTGGAACAGCGCCGGGTCGACGATGCTCAGCGTCCCCACGACGAGGACGCCGACCAGCTCGAAGCCGATCGCGATCCACGCCACCGCGTACCATCCACGGCGCCCCGACAGCACGAGCGCGAGGGTGGCCACGATGTAGACGACCGCGCTCGCCGCGGACAGCGTGTAGGCGACGGGGGCATCGTCGAACTCGCGCACGATCTGCACGAACGAACGACCGGTCGCCGCGAGCGCCATGATCGAGTAGACGACGACGAGGACGCGGCCGATGCCGGTCATCCGGCGCGGGGAGGTAGTGGGCATGACCTCCCCATCCTAGGCGGGGCGGGCCGGTCGTCGGCGGGCGGGTGAACCGGCGGTCAGGCGACCTGCGCGGTCCAGATCACGTGCATCCGCCACACCATGATCGCGACGGCCACGGCGGCGACCCCCATGATGACGGTGCTCCAGCGGCTGCGCTCCAGCAGCGCCCACGCGACGCCGGCCGGCGGCAGCAGGGCGGCCGAGATCAGGTACACCCAGTACTCCAGGGCGCTCCCCGAGGGCGGGTTGCCGACGAAGGGCGAGACGATCGCGACCACGATCTGCGACACGAGCAGCAGCTCGAGGAGCGCCAGACCGCCCACGGTGACGTCGCCCGGCGGGCGACCGGCCAGGCCCGCGACGATCGCGACGACCGCGACGAGGGAGGCGACGCCGACCTGGACGAGCGTGAACCACAGAATCACGCGGAGACCTCCTCGGGCATGTTCATGACGCTCTTCAGGTCGGCTCCGCGCACCTCGACGACGCCGACGAGCGCACCGTGCGGGTCGACCGCGGCGGCTCGCGTGCCCGTGAGCCGCTCCGCGGCGCCGGTGAGGCGCTTGCCGTGGCGCAGGTCGCGGGCCTCGTCGGCGGTGACGGCGAGCGCGCCGATCGCGGCCGTCGCCGCGGCGGCGGGGCTCAGCAGGCGATCGGCCGCGATCGCGTCGGACGCGACGGCGTCGGCCACGTCGAACGGGCCGACCCGCTCCCGCCGCAGCGCGGTCAGGTGGCCGCCGACGCCGAGCCCGGCGCCGAGGTCCCGCGCGAGCGCCCGGATGTACGTGCCGCTGGAGCAGTCGACGACGACGTCGAGGTCGAGCGCGTCGGGCGAGCGTCGGCGGGCGAGCACGGCGAACCGCGACACCGTGACGGCGCGCGCGGCGAGCTCGACGCTCTCCCCCGCCCGCGCGAGGTCGTACGCGCGGCGGCCCTGCACCTTGATCGCCGACACCGTGCTCGGCACCTGACGGATGTCGCCGGTGAGCGCCGCGACGCCGCGATCGATCGCCGCATCGTCGACGTCCGCCCACGCCGCCGCATCCGCACGCTCCACCACGGTGCCCTCGGCATCGTCGGTGTCGGTGCGCGCCCCGAGGCGGATCGTCGCCGTGTACGTCTTGTCGGCGCCGACGAGGTACGTGAGCAGACGCGTCGCACCGTCGACGCCCAGGACGAGCAGCCCCGTCGCCATCGGGTCGAGCGTTCCGGCGTGCCCCACCTTGCGCGTGCCGAGCGCGCGCCGCGCGCGCGCGACGACGTCGTGACTGGTGATCCCCTGCGGCTTGTCGACCAGCAGGATGCCGCCGGCGGGCATCAGCGGGCCCCCTCGGGAAGGCGGATCGGCGCGGCGAGATCGGAGTACTCCACGACCGCCGTGGCGGCGGCGCGCGGGTCGGCGTCCGCGATGTACCGTCGCTGGCCGTCGCGGTAACGGGCGTTCGACGGGGCGGCTGGGTCGGGGTCGGAGCCGTCGCGCAGCGCCCGGCGCGCGGCGGCGACCGCCTCGGGGACGTCCAGCCACACCGACCAGTCCCACAGGTCGCGCAGCTCGGGCCGGTGCAGGAAGATCCCGTCGACGAGCAGCACCGCGTCGCGCGGCGCGGTCACCCACTGCGCCTCGATCGGGGTGTCGCGGGCGACGTCGAACACGGCGAGCTGGAAACCCGCACCCGCACCGACGCGGAAGGGGTCGATGAGCACGCGCCGGAAGGTGGCGTAGTCGTAGGAGTCGAGGTAGAAGCCCTCGGCCGAGGTGCGGCCCCGGCGATAGCGCTCGGCGCGCGGCCGATGGAAGCCGTCGATCGACGCGCGGTAGACCGCCGCGCCGTCCTCGGCGAAGACCTCGGCCCACGTGTCGGCGAACGTCGTCTTCCCCGCCCCGTCGATGCCGTCGACCGCAGCGATCACGCGGCCGGCGGGGCGGATGCGGCGGACATCGTCGCGCAGGGCGCGCAGGAGCGCGACCGCCGGGGTCGTGGGAAGCCGCATCCGTCCAGCCTACGGGCCGCCTTCGGCAGAGGCCCGCGCACGTCAGCCGCAGTACTCGTACTGTGGCCCGATGTCGGTGACACCGACCGACACGACGAGGTCGGAGGGCGATCGCTCGTCCGTCTCGGTGCCGTCGCCGCCGATGGTGATTCCCTCACGGAACCCGAAGATGAGGGTGCCCGACTGCAGCCACGCGAGATTCTGCCGGACCAGCTGAGCGTCCGGTTAGACGGCGAGCACGTCGGCACGCGTCGAGCCCACTCCCAGCCCGTCTGACGTGCGCGGACCGTCGGCCATGGCCGCCTCGATGATGCGGACGACGCCGTCCTGCTGCGCGTACAGGGGCCGCTGCAGTTGGGATCGTGATGCTCCGAGGCCCTCGCGCGCCGCCCGCTTAGGCTGGTGCGGTGCCCGACCTCGCGACGCCCCTGGCCGCGTGGTACGCCATTCATGCGCGGGATCTGCCGTGGCGTCGGCCGGGCTTCGGGGCGTGGGGAACGCTCGTGAGCGAGTTCATGCTACAGCAGACGCCCGTGGCGCGCGTCATCCCGCACCTGGAGGCGTGGCTCGAGCGGTGGCACACTCCCGCGGCACTCGCGGCGGAGGCCCCCGCCGAGGCCGTGCGCCAGTGGGCGAACCTCGGCTACCCGCGGCGTGCGCTCTGGCTGCATCGCGCCGCGGTGGAGATCCGCGACCGCCACGGCGGCGAGGTGCCGCGCGATGTCGACGCCCTCCTGGCGCTCACCGGCATCGGCGATTACACCGCTCGCGCCGTGGCCGTCTTCGCGTACGGCGACACGCACCCGGTCGTCGACACGAACACGCGGCGCGTGCTCGCGCGGGCGCTGGACGGCGCGGCGCAGCCGGGCGCCCCCTCACGCCGCGACCTGGAACGGATGGCTGCCATCCTGCCGGCCGACCGCGACACGGCGGCCGTCGTGAACGCCGCGGCGATGGAGCTCGGGGCGCTCGTGTGCACGGCGCGCGCGCCGCGGTGCGAGGCGTGTCCGCTCTCCGTCGCGTGCGCGTGGCGCGCCGCAGGATACCCGGACACTCCGGACGGCCGCCGGCGGCAGGCACGCTACGAGGGCAGCGATCGTCAGGCGCGCGGCGCCGCACTCAAGCAGCTGCGCGACGCGGCCCCCGATCCCGTCGCGCTCGGCGACGTGCTCGCGGCGTGGCCGGATGCGGCGCAGCGCGACCGCGCGATCGACTCCCTCATCGCCGACGGCCTCGCCGAGGCGTCCGACGGCGCCCTCCACCTCCCGCGCTGAGCCCGCGCCGAGCGCGCGAGAACGGGCGAATCGGCCGAGATCAGGAGGAATCCGCGGATCCCCTACCGTTCTCGACCGATTCGCCCGTTTTCGGTGAGGTCAGTCCTCGTCGTCGTCCTCTCGCGGCTTGACGTACGGGTCGGCGTCGCCGGCGTACGTCGCGCTCGACGCGAGACCCGCGACGGCCGCGTCGCGCTCGGCGGCCTCCCGCAGGAGAGCCGCGATGTGATCGGCGTTCTCCGGGATCGCGTCGGGGATGAACTCGAGCGACGGCGTGAGGCGCACGCCGAGCTGCTTGCCCACCTCGCTGCGCAGCATCCCGGTCGCCGCCTTCAGCGCGGCGGCCGTGCCCTCGCGCTCCTCCGGCGTGCCGAGAACGGTGTAGAACACCGACGCGTGCTGCAGATCGCGCGTCACCTTGACATCGGTGATCGTCACGAAGCCGAGGCGCGGGTCGCGCAGCCCCTTCTCCAGTCGCTCCGCGATCAGCACGCGGATGCGGTCGGCCAGTCGTGCCTGTCGTTCGCCAGCCATGGCGGTCTCCCTCCTCAGACGGGTGAGGGACGCCCGAAGGCGCCCCTCACGTCGTCGATGTGCGTCAGCCTCGCGGCTTCTCGACCATCTCGGTGGTCTCGATCTCGTCGCCCACCTGGATGTCGTTGTACTTTCCGAGCCCGATACCGGCCTCGAAGTCGGTGCGCACCTCGGTGACGTCGTCCTTGAAGCGACGCAGCGACTCGATCGCGAGCCCGTCGGCGATCACGACACCCTCGCGGATGACGCGCGCCTTCGCGTTGCGCGTGATCGTGCCCGAGCGGACGATGACACCGGCGATGTTGCCGAACTTCGAGGAGCGGAACACCTCGCGGATCTCGGCGACACCCGACTGCACCTCTTCGAACTCCGGCTTGAGCAGGCCCTTGAGCGACTGCTCGACGTCGTCGATCGCGTTGTAGATGACCGAGTAGAACCGGATGTCCACGCCCTCGCGAGCGGCGCGCTCGCGCGCCTTCGTGTCGGGGCGGACGTTGAAGCCGATCACGATCGCGTTGTCGATCGTGGCGAGGTTCACATCCGACTCGGTGATCGCGCCGACGCCGCGGTGGATGATGCGCAGCTGCACCGAGTCGTCGACCTCGATCTTCAGCAGCGACTCCTCCAGCGCCTCGACGGCACCGGACACGTCGCCCTTGATGATGAGGTTGAGCGACTCGACCTTGCCCTCTTCCAGCGCCCGCGTGAAGTCCTCGAGCGAGATGCGCTTGCGCGCCTTCGCCAGGGCCGCGTTGCGCTCGGCAGCCTCGCGCTTCTCGGCGATCTGACGCGCCGTGCGGTCCTCCTCGGTGACGATGAACACGTCGCCGGCTCGGGGCACGGAGTTCAGACCCTGCACCTGCACCGGGCGGGACGGGGCGGCTTCGGCCACGGCCTCGCCGTTCTCGTCGATCATCGCGCGCACGCGGCCGTACGCCGTGCCGGCGACGATCGCGTCGCCGACCCGCAGCGTTCCGGACTGGATGAGCACCGTCGCGACCGAACCGCGGCCCTTGTCGAGCTTGGCCTCGATGGCGACGCCGCGGGCGTCCTTGTTCGGGTTGGCCGTGAGGTCCAGGCCCGCGTCGGCCGTCAGCAGCACCGCGTCCAGGAGGTCCTGGATGCCGATGTTGTTGCGCGCCGACACGTCCACGAACATCACGTCGCCGCCGTACTCCTCGGCGACCAGACCGTACTCGGTGAGCTGCTGACGCACCTTGGCGGGGTTCGCCTCGGGCTTGTCGATCTTGTTCACCGCGACCACGATCGGCACGTTCGCCGCCTGTGCGTGGTTCAGCGCCTCCACCGTCTGCGGCATGATGTCGTCGTCGGCGGCCACGACGAGGATCGCGATGTCGGTCACCTGCGCGCCGCGGGCACGCATGGCGGTGAACGCCTCATGACCCGGGGTATCGATGAAGGTGATCGCACGCTCGATGCCCTCGTGCTCGGTCCAGACCTGGTAGGCACCGATGTGCTGCGTGATGCCGCCGGCCTCGCCTGCGACCACGTTGGTCTGGCGGATGGCGTCGAGCAGTCGCGTCTTACCGTGGTCGACGTGACCCATGACGGTCACGACCGGCGGCCGGATCTCGAGGTCCTCCTCGTTCTCGGCCTCCAGCTCCGCGTCGAGGTCGAGACCGAAGCCCTCCAGGAGCTCCTTGTCCTCGTCCTCGGGCGAGACCATCTGGATCTTGTAGCCGAGCTCCTCGCCGAGGACCTCGAAGGTCGCCTCGTCGAGCGACTCGGTGGCCGTCGCCATCTCACCCAGGTTGAACAGGATGGTCACGAGCGTGCCGGGCTGCACGGTGTAGCCGTTCAGCGCCTCGAGCTTGTCGGCGAAGTCCGCGATCGACGCGCCGCGGCGCAGGCGGATGATCTCGCCGTTGCCCTTCTGGACGTTGACGCCGCCGACGACCGGCGCCGACCGCATCTCGAATTCCTGCCGCTTCGCGCGACGCGACTTGCGCTGCTTCGACTTGCCGCCGCCCTTGCCGAAGGCACCCGCGGTGCCGCCGCCGGGACCGCGACCGCGACCACCGCCGCCACCGGGTCGACCGGCGAAGCCGCCGCCTGCGGGACGACCGGCGAACCCGCCGCCGGCACCGCCGGGACGACCGGGACCACCCGGACGCTGCTGGAAGGGCGCGCCGGGACGACCGCCGCCACCGGGACGACCGGCGCCGCCGGGGCGCGGAGCGCCGGGACGCGGAGCGCCGGGACGCGGCGCCTGCGGACGCGGGATGTTGCCGGGAGTCGGGCGCTGGCCCATGCCCTGCGCCGACGCGAAGGGGTTGTTGCCCGGGCGCGGGCCGGCGGGACGCTGGCCCATGCCCTGCGACGACGAGAACGGGTTGTTGCCGGGGCGCGGCGCGCCACCGGGACGCGGCGCCTGCGGCGCGGGCGCGGCGGGACCGGGCTTCGGTCCGCCTGCCGGCGCGGGCCCGGCCTGCCGCGCGGGCGCCGAGGGCGCCGGAGCCGACGGGGCGGGGCTCGCGGATGCGGCGGGCGCGGGCGCGGCCGGCGCGGGCGACGGCGACGCGCTGGGGCGCGCGGGACCGGGACGACCGGGGGTCGCCGGGCGCGCGGGACCCGGCTGGGCGCCGGAGCGCGCGGGAGCGGCCGGCTTGGCGGCCGCCGGGGCGGCGCCGTCGGCGCTCAGAGCCGCCCGCAGCTTACGGGCGACCGGGGGTTCGATGGTCGAGGAAGGGCTCTTGACGAACTCGCCGAGCTCCTTCAGCTTCGCGAGGGCGACCTTGCTGTCGACGCCGAGCTCGGAAGCGATCTCGTGTACGCGTGGTTTTGCCACAATTCTCCTGTCTGGGGGCCCGCCCCGGGACAGGGCGGACCGTTACTTGCGGACGGGTCTCATTTCGAGCCGTTCACTTTGTGTCCATAGCCGTTCAGCCGTTTCGCTGGAGGGTCATCTGAAAGGTCCGCGTGTCGAGCGGACCCGGCACGCGCAATGCTCGCACGAAGGCCCGGCGCCGCAGCGCGGCATCCACGCACGCATCCGTCTCGTGCACCC
This sequence comes from Microbacterium sp. 10M-3C3, assembly GCF_003931875.1. Classification (NCBI taxonomy): domain Bacteria; kingdom Bacillati; phylum Actinomycetota; class Actinomycetes; order Micrococcales; family Microbacteriaceae; genus Microbacterium; species Microbacterium sp. 10M-3C3. Next base: position 2,378,465 of record NZ_CP034245.1, read on the forward strand.
ACGCGCCGCGCCCCGGCATCGTCGCGCGGTCATCGCGGACGAGGACCGAATCGACGGCCACGACTCGCAGGAGTGCGGACCGGGGAGCACGCGTGCGGCATCCGACGCACGTTCGTACAGCTTCCATTCTACACCTCGGGCCTGCCGCGCGACGCGACGGCCGGCTCGCCGCCTCAGTCCTCGAGGACCGAATCGGGCTGGATGTCGATCTTCGCGCCGGTGAGCTTCGCGGCCAGGCGGGCGTTCTGGCCCTCCTTGCCGATTGCGAGCGACAGCTGGTAGTCGGGCACGAGCGCACGGACGGCCTTGGTGTTGGCATCGAGCACGAAGCTCGACGTCACCTTCGCCGGCGACAGCGCGTTCGCGACGAACCGCGGCAGGTCGGCGTCGTAGTCGACGATGTCGATCTTCTCGCCGCCGAGCTCCTCGGTGACCGCGCGCACGCGGCGGCCGAGCTCGCCGATGCACGCGCCCTTCGCGTTGATGGTCGGGTCGTTGGCCTTCACGGCCATCTTGGTGCGGTGACCGGCCTCGCGCGCGAGGGAGACGATCTCGACGAGGCCGTTCGCGATCTCCGGCACCTCCAGGGCGAAGAGCTTGCGGACGAGGCCGGGGTGCGTGCGCGACACGGTGATCGAGGGGCCCTTCGCGCCGCGGCCGACGGAGGTGACGTAGACGCGGAGGCGTGAGCCGTGCGGATACGTCTCCCCCGGCACCTGCTCCTCGGGCGGCAGGATCGCCTCGACGGAGCCGAGGTCGACGTGCACCATGCGGGGGTTGGGGCCCTGCTGCACGACGCCGGCGACGATGTCGCCCTCCTTGCCGCGGAACTCCCCGAGCACGGCGTCGTCGGCGATGTCGCGCAGACGCTGGCTGATGACCTGCTTCGCGGCGAACGCCGCGATGCGGCCGAAGTCATCGGGAACCTGCTCCTCCTCGCCGATCACGGCGCCCTCCTCGTCGAGGACGGGCGTGTAGATCGCGACGTGACCGGTCTTGCGGTCGAGGTGGGCGCGCGCGCCCTCGGGGACGGCGCCGGTGGGCGAGGTGTGCTTTCCGTACGCGGTCAGGATGGCCTGCTCGATGATGCCGGCGAGTTCGTCGAAGGGAATCTCCTTCTCCCGTTCGATCGTCTTCAGCAGCGCGAGATCGATGTCCACCGTGGGCCTCCCCTATTCAGCTCTCGTCGGCGCTCACCGCCGCCGACATCCTGAATACGTTACCGGATGCAGCGGCGTTCAGGGCAGGCGCTCATTCCTTGCCGCAGTCGTCCAGCTCGCCGGGCGCGCGTTCGAAGAGCGCGTCCGTCCAGCGGTACAGGACGGGGAGGAACCGCGATTTCGGGAGGATCGGCTGAAGGTGGGTGTAGCCGCTGTACGACCGCCACTTCACGGTCTGCCCCTGGCTGCAGAGCTCCCGGACGAGCTCGCCCTGCAGTTTCGTCGGGATGACCTCGTCGGCCCGCCCCCACGCGAGCAGGATCGGAGAGCCGAGGGGCGCGACCGCGCTGTTCTCCTCGAGCCGGCGGCCGAGTGCCCCCGCCGTGAGGTCGGCGTCGTAGAGCGGTCGATCCTCCGAGACGCCGAGCGCCGTGAGCACCGAGACCACCACGCCCGGCTCGGTCGGGCAGCGCTGCGTCATCTCCCGGACGATGGACCTGGCTCCCGGCGTGACGTAGTCCTCGAGGTGCACGTCGGCGTACGTCTCGGAGTAGGGCACGAGCACCCACGACGTCAGCACCGACAGCAGGGCGCTCGCGTCGCTGCGCAGGAGCTCGCGCGCGAGAGCGGCGGGCTCGGCGGCCGGGGCGATCGCGGCGGTGCCGAGCACGTCGATGCCGGGGGTGTACTCGGGCGCGAGGCGCGTCGTCCACAGCGCCGCGTGACCGCCCTGCGAGTGCCCCCACACGACGGTGTCGGGCGAGAGCGTGACGTCCGGGAGCTCGGCGGCGGCCAGCACGATGTCGAGCGACGACCGCGCTTCTCCCTTGCCGATGAGGTAGGGGAAGGTCCCGGGGGCGCCCTGCCCGCTGTAGTCGGAGGCGACGACCACCCATCCGGCCTTCAGCGCGTCCTCGAGTGCGGGGATCGACCAGCGCGTCGCCGACGCGTCGCGCAGGCTCGGCGCGCAGCCCTGCGCGACACCGGTCGTGCCGTGGTTCCATACGACGACCGGACGCGGTCCGGCCGGCGGGTGCTTCGGCACGATGACGAGCCCGCTCGCGACGGCGGGGCGGCTCACCGCATCCCGTGTCGTGTACAGCACGCGGTACACGTCGCCGTTCTGCGGGGCCCGGCCCTGGTAGACGTCCCACCGGATGAGGCGCCCGTGGCCCTCGGGAAGATCGGCGGGCGGCGAGTAGAACGCGTCGATGACCGGAGCGCCCTCGGCGAGCCAGTCGTCGAGCCACCATCCGCCCGCCGCGGTCGCCACGAGCACGACCGCGAGCGCGTAGCGCCCGGCCGCCGCCCACCGGGTGCGGACCCGCACGGCCGCCGCATCGCGCGTGCGCTCCGCGGCGGGTGCGCCCCGCCGCTCGCGCACCTGCGCGCGCCACTCCCGGGCGCCGCGGATGACGAGCGAGCCCCCGAAGACGAGCGTGCGCACACCGAAGACGATCGCGACGACGAGCACCGTGACATCCGGCCAGGTGAGCGACAGCACCGCGAACGCGACTTGTGCGACACCGGATGCGGCGGCGAGCACCCGCTCGCTGACGCGCCCGCGGCGCAGCGCGTCGCCGATGGCGGCAAGCCCGCCCACCACGAGGAAGACGGCGAGCGCCTGGGGCAGCAGGTCGAGGCTGCGCCCGAGCCACACGAGCACGGCGAGGCCGCCGACGATCCACACCGCCGCGACCGCGCGATTCCACCAGCGCAGGCGCCGACCGCGCGGTATCAGCTCGACGACGCCGGTGACGACGGCGCTCACGCCGATGTAGATCGCGAGGAGCACGAGCGAGGTGAGCGGGCGCGTGACGATGAGCGCGCCGAGGACGACGACGACGATGCCGACGACGAGCACGACCCGCGCCGGCGCGCGCGCCACGAGCACGGGCAGGGCGCTCCAGCGCCGGGCGGTCGACATCCGCCCCATGATAAGCGTGTCGCCGATGACGCTCCGGGCGGAGGTAGGGTGCGGGGATGATGAGCACCGTGCGCTCGGCGGCGCGCGACGTCGAGCGCAATCCCGTCGTCCGCCTCCTCGCGCGGGCCGGGTACGTCGCGAACGGGATCACCCACGTCCTCATCGGCGTGGTCGTGCTCGTGGCGTGCTTCGGCGGCGGATCGGAGGCCGACCAGACGGGCGCCTTCACCTCCGTCGCCCGCGCGCCCGGCGGCGTGGTCCTGCTGTGGGCCGTGGCGATCGGCCTCGCCGCCCTCGCGGTGTGGCACGCCGCGGCCGCGATCGCCGCGCGGCGCGCGGACGCCGCCAAGCGGGCGGGCATCCTGGTCTCCGAACTGGGTCAGGCCGTCGCGTTCGCCGTGGTGGGGGTGGTCGCCGCCGCCATCGCCCTCGGCGCCCGTCCGAGTGCCGAGCGCACCGCCGAGGACGCCAGCCGCGGCCTGTTCACCGTCCCCGGCGGCCTGTTCGTCGTCGGCGCCGCCGGAGTCGGCGTGGCGATCGCGGGGATCGCGTTCGTCGTGATGGGCGTGCGGCGCTCGTTCCGCGACAAGGTGTCGTTCCCCCGCTCCGGCTGGGGGCACGTGCTGGCCGGTGTCGGGGTGGTCGGCTTCGTGGCGAAGGGCGTCGCGCTCCTCATCGCGGGCGTGCTGCTCGTGATCGCGGCGGTGCGACTCGACCCCGACACCGCCGGCGGCATCGACGGCGCCGTCCAGGCCCTGCTCACCCTGCCGGCCGGACCGGCGCTCGGGGCGACGGTGGGCGCCGGGTTCCTCGCGTACGGCGTGTTCACGATCTTCCGTGCCCGCTACGCGCGGCTCAGTGCCTGACGTGCCCGACGCGTGAGCGCCCCGGCGCCCGGTTCAGTCGAGATCCGGGTCGCGCCCGGTGCGCTCGCCCGTCTCCAGGCGCGCGATGACGGCTCGATCCGCGTCGTCGAGCGAGAAGTCGAACACGTCGGCGTTCTCGCGCAGGCGCGCCGCGGAGGTCGACTTGGGGAACAGCACGAGGCCCCGGTCCAGGTGCCACCGGATCACGACCTGCGCGGGCGTCCGGCCGTGCCGACGGGCGATCTCGGCGAGCGCGGGGTCGTCGAGCAGCCCACCGCGGGCGAGCGGCGCCCACGCCTCGGTCACGATGCCGTGCGCATCGTTCCACCGCTGCAGGTCCCGCTGCGGGAAGCGCGGATGCAGCTCCACCTGGTCGATGACCGGCCACACGCCCGTCGCCTCGGCGATGCGCTCGATGTGGGCGGGCGAGAAATTGCTGACGCCGATCGACCGGGCGCGTCCCTCCTCGCGCAGCCGCACGAGGGCGCGCCACGTGTCCACGTAGCGGTCGCGGCTCGGGATCGGCCAGTGGATCAGATACAGATCGACCTCGTCGAGGCCGAGCCGCGCCGCGCTCGCGTCGAACGCGCGGAGCGCCTCGTCGAAGCCGTGGTCGTCGTTCCACACCTTGGTCGTGACGAACACGTCGTCGCGGTCGAGGCCGCTGCGACGGATGCCGTCGCCCACCTCCGCCTCGTTGCCGTAGAGCGTCGCGGTGTCGACGTGGCGGTAGCCGATCCGCAGCGCCTCGACGACGAGATCGGCGGTCGCATCGGCCGGCACCTTGTACGTGCCGAAGCCCAGCTGCGGGATGCTCCGCCCGTCGGCGAGCGGAACCCGGGGGGCCGGCAGCGCGGTCACGACCGCAGCCGCTCCACGGCCTCCGCGACGGCGAGCGTGTCGCGCTCGCCCGTGCTGCGGTCCCACAGCTCGACCTGGCCGTCCGCGGCGCCGCGTCCCACGACGAGGATGCGCGGCACGCCGACGAGCTCGGCGTCGCCGAACTTCACCCCGGGCGAGACCTTGGGGCGGTCGTCGTAGAGCACGTCGAGCCCGTCGGCCTCGAGCTGCGCGGCCACCTTCTCGGCCAGCTCGAACGCCGCCGCATCCTTGCCCGTCGCCACGACGTGCACGTCGAACGGCGCGACCGACGCCGGCCAGATGAGACCCTTGTCGTCGTTGTTGAGCTCGGCGATGATCGCGAGGATGCGGGTGACGCCGATGCCGTACGACCCCATCGTGACGGTGACGAGCTTGCCGTTCTCGTCGAGCACCTTCAGCCCGAGGGTCTCCGCGAAGAACCGGCCGAGCTGGAAGACGTGGCCGATCTCCATGCCCCGCGCGAGCTCGACAGGGCCCGATCCGTCCGGAGCCGGATCGCCCGCGCGGACGGAGGCGACCTCGACGAAGCCGTCGCCCACGAAGTCGCGGCCGGCCACGAGCGAGTGCACGTGCTTCTGGTCGATGTTCGCGCCGGTGATCCACGCCGTGCCGTCCACCACGCGAGGGTCGAGCAGGTACCGGATGCCGGTGGCCGACTCCTCGCCCAGCACGGGCCCCGTCGGCGACCACGGGCCGATGTAGCCCTTCACGAGGAGCGGATTGGCCTCGAAGTCGTCCTCGGTGGCCGGCTCGACCTCCGCCGGCGCGAACGCGACCTCGACGCGCTTGTCGTCGACGTCGCGGTCGCCGGGGATGCCGACGACGACGAGCTCGCGCGTGCCGTCGAGGTGGGTGAGGGCGAGCACGACGTTCTTGAGCGTGTGGGCGGCGGTCCACCTCGCCGCATCCGCCGTCGCAGGTCCTGCGATGCCCGGCGCGGGCGCGTCGAGGTGCGCGTTGGCGTGGTCGACGAGCGTCGCGATCGTCGGCGTGTTCGGGGAGTCGAAGACGACCGGCTCGGGCTGCCCCTCGATCGGCAGCGCCTCGGGGACGACGGTCGTGAACGCCTCCACGTTGGCTGCATAGCCGCCGGCCGAGCGCACGAACGTGTCTTCGCCGACCGGGGTGGGGTGCAGGAACTCCTCCGACTTCGCCCCGCCCATGAGGCCGTTGTCGGCGTTGACGATGACGTACTCGAGGCCCAGGCGCTGGAAGATGCGCTCGTAGGCGTCGCGCTGCTTCTGGTACGACGCGTCCAGCCCGGCGTCGGAAGCGTCGAACGAGTACGCGTCCTTCATCGTGAATTCGCGCCCGCGCAGGAGGCCCGCACGGGGCCGCGCCTCGTCGCGGTACTTGTCCTGGATCTGGTAGATCGTCAGCGGCAGGTCCTTGTACGACGAGTACAGGTCCTTCACGAGGAGCGTGAACATCTCCTCGTGCGTGGGGGCGAGGAGGTAGTCGGCGCCCTTGCGGTCCTGCAGCCGGAAGATGCCGTCGCCGTACGACTCCCATCGACCCGAGGCCTCATAGGGCTCACGCGGCAGGAGGGCGGGGAAGTGCACCTCGAACGCGCCCGCAGCGGCCATCTCCTCCCGGATGATGGCCTCGATCTTCGCCTTGACCTTCAGTCCGAGCGGCAGCCACGCGAAGATGCCCGGCGCGTTGCGGCGGATGTACCCGGCGCGCACGAGCAGGCGGTGGCTCGTGACCTCGGCGTCGGCGGGGTCTTCGCGGAGCGTGCGGAGGAAGTATGTCGAGAGACGGGTGACCACGAGGTACGAGTCTAGGCGCGCCGTTCGACCCGATCCGAGCGTGCACCGTTGGGGCGAAACCGTTCACTGGGGCGAGCAGGCTCGGCGGGAGCGTGCACCTTCGCGGCGTTCAGCGGACTACGCGCCTACCCTGGGGCGATGACCACCGTGCTGCTGACCGGGTTCGAGCCGTTCGCCGGCGATGCGACGAATCCCTCGGGCGAGGCGGTGCACCTCGTCGGCGAGCGGTGGGCCGGCCCGGAGGATCTCGTGACCGCCGTGCTGCCGGTGACCTTCGCCGGTGCGACGGCGCGGATGCGCCAGCTCATCGCCGAGCACCGGCCCGACGTCGTGATCGCGACCGGGCTCGCCGGCGGGCGCACGGCCGTCACGCCCGAGCGCGTCGCGATCAATCTCGCCGACGCGCGCATCCCCGACAACGACGGCGCCCAGCCGCTCGACGAGCCCGTCGAGGCCTCGGGCCCCGCCGCGTACTTCGCGACGCTTCCCGTGAAGGCGATCACCGCGGCGATGGCGGATGCCGGCGTGCCCGCGGCCGTGTCGCACTCGGCCGGCACGTTCGTGTGCAACGCGACGATGTACGCCGCGCTCGCGGCATCCGACGACAGCACCCGCGCGGGGTTCATCCACGTGCCGTGGGCGTCCGGCTCCGGCCCGGCCGACGCACCGTCCCTCCCCCTCGCCGACATCGTGCACGCGCTCGAGGTGGCCGTCCGCGTCGCGCTCTCCTGACCACCCGCTCGCCGAAAGTGCACCGCCGCGGCGAGAGTGCACGCCGGGCGGCGCGGATTCGCCGCGAGGGTGCACTCTCGGCGGGGGGGGCGCGGCGGCGCTGTGTCAGCGCCGGCCGGCGTGCAGCACGGCGCGCACGAGCAGGCCCGCGAGGAGCGCCCAGAAGGCCGCGCTCACCCCGGCCACGGCGATGCCGGACGCCGCGACGAGGAACGTCACGACGGCGGGGATCCGCTCCCCCGGGTCGTCGATGGCCTGCTGCACGGCCGAGCCGAACGCGGAGAACAGCGCGACGCCGGCCACCGCGGGGATGACGCCCTCCGGCGCCAGCAGCACGAGCGCGGCGAACGCCGAGGACAGCGCGCCGAGCACGAGGTAGGTGCCGCCGGCGGAGACGCTCGCGAGCCAGCGCCGCTGCGGGTCGGGGTGCGCATCGGGGCCGGCGGCGATCGCGGCGCTGATGGCGCCGAGGTTGATCGCGTGGGCGCCCGCGGTCGCCCCGAGGGCGGAGCCGACGCCCGTGACGAACATCGCGGGGCGCCACGGCACGGTGTAGCCGAGGCTCTTCATGACCGCCACGCCCGGCACGTTCTGCGACGCCATCGTCACCACGAACAGGGGCAGTGCGACGCCGACGACCGCACCGACCGTGAGTGTCGGCGCGGTGAACTCCAGACGTGGCGCGAGGGATGCTGCATCCGGGGCCGGTCCCGATGACACGAGGCCTACGACGATGACGACCGTGGCGGCGACGAACGCGAGCGGCACCGACCAGCGCGGCAGCAGCCGCGCGGCCACGAGCCACACCACGAGCACCGGGGCGACCGCCCACGGGTCGCCCACCAGGCCGACGAAGGGCGCGACGCACAGCGGCAGCAGCACGCCTGCGAGCATCGCCTGCGCGATGGACGGCGGGATGCGGGCGATGAGGGCGCCCAGCGGCGGGAAGAAGCCGGTGAGGAGGATGAGGCCGGCCGACACGAGGAACCCGCCGACGACAGCGGGCCATCCGCCCTCGACGGGCCCCGTCGCAGCGAGGAGCGCGACGCCCGGGGTCGACCACGCGATCGTGATCGGCAGGCGGTAGCGCCACCCCATCACGAGGCAGCCGAGTCCGACGAGCGCCGACAGGGCGAGCAGCCCGCTCGCGGCCTGGTCGGGCGTCGCGCCGACGGCGCGCAGGCCCGTGAGGACGACGGCGAACGTGCTCGTGAACCCGACGAGCGCGGTCACGACGCCCGCGACGAGGGGGCGGGAGGCGGGAGCGGCGAGGTCGGACATGCGGTTCCCGACGCTATCGGATCCGGCCGCTGCATCCGGGTGGCCACCCGCGCTCGCGTGGCCTGCCGCCGTCCGCGGCGACCGGCCGATCCGGGTCGTTTCTCAGGAGATTCGTGTGGCGGAGCGAGACGCACCCTCGGAATCACGCGGATCGGCTCGGAAGCCGGACGATATCTCCGGAGAAACGAACCGGAGAAGCCGGATGCCGAACGGTGCGAGACCGACGGCCGGCGTCAGGAGGTGACGACCTGCGCGGTGCCGATCGGGGCGTCGGGGCCCATCTCGTCGGCGATGCGGTTCGCCTCCTCGATGAGGGTGGCGACGATCTCCGACTCGGGCACGGTCTTGATGACCTGCCCCTTCACGAAGATCTGCCCCTTGCCGTTGCCGGAGGCGACGCCGAGGTCGGCCTCGCGCGCTTCGCCGGGCCCGTTCACGACGCAGCCCATGACGGCCACACGCAGCGGCACGGTCATGTCCTTCAGGCCCTCGGTGACGTTGTCGGCGAGCGTGTAGACGTCGACCTGCGCGCGACCGCACGACGGGCACGAGACGATCTCGAGCTTGCGCTCGCGCAGGTTCAGCGACTGCAGGATCTGCAGCCCGACTTTGACCTCCTCGGCCGGCGGAGCGGACAGCGATACGCGGATGGTGTCGCCGATGCCCTCGCCGAGCAGGATGCCGAAGGCCGTCGCGCTCTTGATCGTGCCCTGGAACGCGGGGCCGGCCTCGGTCACGCCGAGGTGCAGCGGCCAGTCGCCGCGCTCGGCGAGCATGCGGTAGGCCTTCACCATCACGACGGGATCGTTGTGCTTGACCGAGATCTTGAAGTCGTGGAAGTCGTGCTCCTCGAACAGCGACGCCTCCCACACGGCGCTCTCCACGAGCGCCTCGGGCGTGGCCTTGCCGTACTTCTCCAGCAGACGCCGATCGAGCGAGCCGGCGTTCACGCCGATGCGCAGCGACACGCCCGCCGCCTGCGCGGCCTTCGCGATCTCGCCGACCTTGTCGTCGAACTGCCGGATGTTCCCCGGGTTCACCCGGACTGCGGCGCATCCGGCGTCGATCGCCTGGAACACGTACTTCGGCTGGAAGTGGATGTCGGCGATCACGGGGATCTGGCTCTTCTTGGCGATGATGGGCAGCGCCTCGGCGTCGTCGGCGCTGGGTACCGCCACGCGCACGATGTCGCAGCCGGAGGCCGTCAGCTCGGCGATCTGCTGGAGTGTCGCGTTGATGTTCGTCGTGGGCGTCGTGGTCATGGACTGGACGCTGACGGGCGCGTCTCCGCCGACGAGCACCCTGCCCACGCGGATCTGACGGCTCTTGCGTCGAGGGGCGAGCACTTCGGGGATCTTGGGCATCCCGATGTTCACTGCAGGCACGGCCTCAGCCTACGCCGACGCGAGTGGGAGGGGCCTGAGCCTCCCCGTGCAAGGTCGCTGTGCTACATTCGCGGCATGTTCGCGCGCTCCTCCTGGTGGCCCACCGCATAGGCGGTGCGCGAACGAGCGACAGACCGCCCCCGGGGCGGTCTTCTTTTTCGTGTGGCCGCCTCTCCGACGAAAGCACGGCCATGACCCGCCCCGCCGCAGCCGACCTGCTCCTCTCCCTCGCGTCCTCCGACGCCCCGTTCGCGCTGCTCGCGCGCGACGGCGCGACCGTCGAGGTGCTCACCGGCGATGTCGCGGACGTCGAGCTGCTGGCCGACATCCCGCTGACGGATGCGGCGGGCGCGCCACGCGAGATCCTCGCCCTCGTGCCGTACCGGCAGGTGCGCGAGCGCGGGTTCGTCAGCCACGACGACGGCGCGCCGCTGCGCTGCCTCGTCGTGGGCGAGCACATCGCCCTTCCGCGTGACGAGGTGCTGGCCGCCCTCCCCACGACGCCGGTGCCGCTCGCGAACGCCGGCTTCGACATCTCCGACGACGACTACGCCGCGATCGTGCGCCGTGTGATCGGCGTGGAGATCGGGCGCGGCGAGGGGGCGAACTTCGTCATCCGGCGCGACTTCACCGCCGACGTGGACGCCGAGCCGCGCACCGCGGCCCTCACGTGGTTCCGGGCCTTGCTCGAGCACGAGCGCGGCGCGTACTGGACGTTCGCGATCGTGACCCCCGGCCACATCGCGGTCGGAGCGAGCCCGGAGGCGCACGTGAGCGCTCGTCGCGAGGGCGGCGAGCCCGCGGGGGCGAGCACCGTCACGATGAATCCGATCTCGGGCACGTTCCGCCATCCGGCGGGCGGGGCCACCGCGGAGACGCTCACGGAGTTCCTGCGCTCGACCAAGGAGACCGAGGAGCTCTTCATGGTCGTCGACGAGGAGCTCAAGATGATGTCGGCGGTGTGCTCCGACGGCGGGCGGATCACCGGCCCGCATCTCAAGGAGATGTCGCGGCTCACTCACACCGAGTACATGCTCCGGGGCACGAGCCGCATGGATCCGCGCGAGATCCTGCGCGAGACGATGTTCGCCCCGACGGTCACCGGCTCCCCCATGCAGAACGCGTGCGCCGTGATCGCCCGCCACGAGAGCACGCCGCGCGGCTACTACTCGGGTGTCGCGGCCCTGTTCACGCCGAGCGCGTCGGGCCACGACCTCGACGCCCCGATCCTCATCCGCACCGCCTACCTGGTGGACGGACGCCTCCGCGTGCCCGTCGGCGCGACTCTCGTGCGCCACTCCGACCCCTACGGCGAGGTCGGCGAGACGCACGGCAAGGCCGCGGGCGTACTCGGCGCGATCGGAGCCGTGCCCCGCCCAGCCGCCCCCGTGCCCGCAGTCGATCCGGATGCGCCGAAGCCCGCCCCCCGGGCGCTCGGAGACGACCCCGCGATCGCCGAGCTGCTCGCGTCGCGCAACGCCCGTCTCGCGCCGTTCTGGCTGCAGCCGCAGGGCTTCGCGGGTCCGCGACCCTTCGCCGGCCGCACGGCGATGGTGGTCGACGCGGAGGACCGCTTCACCACGATGCTCGCCCACCAGCTCCGCCACCTCGGCTTCGACGTCGAGATCGCACCGTGGACGGATGCCGACGACGCACGTCTCACGACGGCAGACCTCGTCGTCGCCGGCCCCGGACCAGGCGACCCGCGCGACGACGCCAGTCGCCGCATCGAGCGCATGCGGGGGGTCGTCGCCGATCGCCTGCGCTCGGGCCGACCGCTCCTGGCGGTGTGCCTCAGCCACCAGATCCTCGCCGATGCGCTCGGCATCGACCTCGCGCCGCTCGCACGCCCGCACCAGGGACTGCAGCTCACCGTCGACGTCTTCGGCGAGCCCGCCTCGATCGGGTTCTACAACACCTTCACCGCACGCGTCGCGCCCGGGACCACCCAGCGCGGCGTGACGATCGGCTCGGGCGGGCGGACGACCGAGATCCCCGTCGACGTGGCCGCCGACGCCGCATCCGGCGATGTCTACGCGCTGCGGGGGCCGCGGTTCGCGTCCGTCCAGGGCCACCTCGAGTCGATCCTGTCGCGCGACGGCATGCGCACGCTCGAGCGTCTCGTCGCGCACGCCCTCGGCTGACCGGGGCGCGGCGCGCCATCAGAGCAGCTGGATCGGGTTGAACAGGTCGGCCGCGATGAGGACGCCGCCCATGCCGATCAGAAGCATGACGACGACGAAGGTCACCGGCACGAGCTTGGTGGCGTCGACCGGCCGCGCAATACGGCCACGCAGACGCGCCCACGCACGCTTGATCCCGTCCCACAGCGCCACGACCACGTGACCGCCGTCCAGCGGCAGGAGCGGGATGAGGTTGAAGACGAACAGCGCGATGTTCAACGACCCCAGCAGCCCGATGAGGGTCGCGACCCGGTCGAGCACGGGAGCGTCGGTCGCGGCGACCTCGCCGGCGAGCCGCCCGGCGCCGACCACGCTGAGCGGCCCGTTCGGGTCGCGCTCCTGCCCCGTGAACAGGTCGACCGCGGTGCCCCACACCCGCACCGGCAGCTGCACCATGATGCCCGCGACCGATCCGACGTTCTCGATCGCGGCCTGCGGGCCCGCCCACAGCGGCTGCGGCTCGAGAGAGACCTGCGCACCCACGCCGGCGAAGCCGACCTGCTGCGTCCGGGGTTGACCGTCCGCGCCGGTGACGGGTCTGCCATTGGCGTCGACGACCGCGCGGGTCGTCTCGACGGGCGTGAGCGTGACGGTGAGGTCCTGCCCGTCGCGGGTGAGCTCGACCGGAAGCGCGTCCCCGGGGTGGGCCTGGATGATCGCCGTGGCCTCCGCGAACGTCGAGACGGGCGTGCCGTCGATCGAGCGGAGGACGTCGCCCGGCTGGATCCCGGCCTCGGCGGCGGGGGCCACCGGATCGTCGGCGGTGCACGTGTCGCGGCCGGCGTCGGCGGGGAGCACGCACTGGCTGACGGAGGCGACCGTCGTCGTGGCCGTCTGCACGCCGATGCCGCTGAACAGGATCGCGAACAGCACGACCGCCAGGACGAGGTTCATGACCGGGCCACCGAGCATGATGATCACGCGCTTCCACACCGCGAGCCGGTAGAAGGCGCGCTCGTCGTCGGCCACGAGCGTCTCGTCGTTCGCGGCGCGCGCGTCCTGCACCATCGTCGAGAAGAACCGGCCGAGGCGCGTGGGCCGCTCCCGTTCGCCCTCTGCCCCGCCGTCGAGCGCCTTCGAGGGCGGATACATGCCCGCCATCGAGATGTAGCCGCCGAGCGGGAGCGCCTTGACGCCGTACTCGGTCTCGCCGATGCGACGCGACCACAGCGTCGGTCCGAAGCCGATCATGTACTGGCCGACACGCACGCCGAACAGCTTCGCGGGCAGGAGGTGGCCGATCTCGTGCAGCGCGATCGAGACGGCGAGGCCCACGACGAGCAGCACGACGCCGATCACGAACAGCACAACGGTCACCCGCTCACGGTACCGCCGAGCGCCTATGAGAGGGCCGTGCGACGGCGATGAGACGACCGCTCGCCTCCCCTGGAGGCGTGAGCACGCGGTCGGCGAGAGCGGTGCGCGGCGCCTCGTTCGCCGCATCCGCCAGCGCCTTCGCCGCGACGGCCCACACCCTCGGCGGCGGCAGCCCGCCCTCGCCGCTGTTCTGCCTGCTGCTGGCGGCGCTGCTGCTGCCGGTCACGACCGCCCTGGCCGGCCCGCGTCCGGCGCTGTGGCGCACGGTGACCGATGGGCGCCGCGCAGCTCTCGTTCCACACGGCCTTCGCCGTCGTCGGCGACATCGGCGCATGGGGCCCCGTGGCGACGCACGTGCACGGTGCCGGCGCCTCGATCGCACTCGCGCCGGCCACCGGCGGCCTCGCACCGGATGCGGCGATGACGCTCGCGCACGCGATCGCCGCACTCGCGGCCGTCGCGGTCGTGCACCGCGGCGAGCGCGCCGTCGTCGCGATCCTCGCGTGGGTCCCGCGCGCCCTGCGGCGCCTACTCGCCCCCGTCGCCCCGCTCGTCGTCCGTGCCCCCCGCCTCCTGGCGGAGCGCGCGATCCGTCCCGCCCGCCCGACCGTCCCGCACGGGACGCTGTCGCGCCGCGGCCCGCCGCTTCCCGTCGGCCCCGCACCCGCTCGGTGAGCGGGTGGCGCCGTCGCCTGCGGGCGACGGCGTCCCGCCGACCGGTCGCCCGACCGGCCGGTCCGGTCGTGCGCGTTCGCCGCGACCGGTCACGGGCGTCCCACGCCCCGACGAGAAACGAGATCAGCATGTCCCTTCCCTCCCCCGCTCCCCGTCCCTCCCGCCGGCGCCGCACGCGTCTGCTCACGGGCGCTGTCGCCGGCCTCGCCCTCGTGGTCGGCACGCCGCTCGCGGCGCTCGCCCACGTGCACGTCACGCCCGACACCACGGCCGCCGATGCGACCACCACGCTGACGTTCTCCTTCAGCCACGGCTGCGAGGACTCGCCCACGACCGCGCTCGTGATCGACATCCCCCAGGGCGTGACCAACGTCGTGCCGGCCGCGTCGGCGTCGTGGGACATCCAGCGCACGCTCGCCGGCAACGGCACCGTCACGCAGGTCACCTACACCGCCGTCCGCCCGATCGAGTCTGGCCTGAAGGGCGAGGTGGCGATGGACGTGCGCTTCGCGCCCGACCTCGCCGGCACGTCCGTCCCGTTCCCCGTGACGCAGCAGTGCGTCTCGGGGTCGACGGCGTGGACCCAGGGCGCGGGCGCAGGCGAGGAGGAGCCCGAGTCGCCCGCGCCCGTCGTCCAGGTGGGTGCGGTCGCCGCCTCCACGGGCGACGACGAGCACGGCGGAGACGCGCAGTCCGCGGGCGACCACTCCGCCACCGACCACTCCGCCACCGGCCACTCCGCCACAGACCAGGAGGGCGCGTCGGCCGCCGACGGTGCCGACCCCGCGGCCGCGACGACGGATGCGGCGGGCCTGTGGCTCGGCGGAGCCGGCCTCGCCCTGGGCGCCGCGGCTCTCGTCGTCGCTCGTGGCGCTGCGCCGCCGGCGCGCGTGAGCCGAGGCGTGCCGCGGCCCGCGCCGCGGCGCGCCTCGCGCACGCGCGACCGGATGAGACGCGCGACCGGATGAGAGGATGGTGCGGACATGTCGACTGCCGCCGCCTCCCACCTTCCGCCCGTGCTCCGTCCGGAGCATCCGCCCCGCCGCTCGCTGGCCGACCTGGCCGCGCGCTTCGGTGCGCAGGTCGCGGGCGACATCGACGGCGTCGAGCTGTCGGGCATCACGCTCGCCACCGCCGATCTGCGCCCCGGCGAGGCGTTCGTCGCGACCCGGGGCGTCAACCGCCACGGCGCGGAGTTCGCCGCCCAGGCCGCGGCCTCCGGAGCCGTGGCCGTCATCACCGACGAGGCCGGAGCCGCTCTCGCCACCGGCAGCGGCGTGCCGGTGCTCGTCGTGGACGACCCCCGGGCCCTCCTCGGCGACCTGTCGGCGTGGGTGTACGGCACCGGCCCGGACGACGCGCTGCCGATCCTTCTGGCGACCACGGGCACGAACGGCAAGACGAGCGTGTCGCACCTGCTCGAGGGCATCCTCGCTCAGCTCGGCGTCGTGACGGGGCTCTCCTCGACGGCCGAGCGGCACATCGCAGGCGAGGTCATCGTGTCTCGGCTCACCACGCCCGAGGCGTCGGAGTTCCATGCCCTGCTCGCCCTCATGCGGGAGCGCGGCGTCGAGGCCGTCGCCGTCGAGGTCAGCGCGCAGGCGCTCAGCCGCCACCGCGTCGACGGCATCGTCTTCGACGTGGCCGCGTTCACGAACCTCAGCCACGACCATCTCGACGACTACGCCGACATGCGGGAGTACTTCGAGGCGAAGCTCGCGCTGTTCCGCCCCGACCGCGCCCGGCGCGCGGTGGTCTCCCTCGACTCCGCCTCCGGCGCCGAGGTCGCCGCCCGCGCCGAGGTGCCCGTGGTCACGGTCGCCACTCCGGCGATCGCCGCGGACCCCGCGTCCGCCGCATCCGCCGACTGGATCGTCGAGATCGGCGAGGAGCGACAGGACGGCACGGCGTTCACGCTGCGCGGCCCCGATGGGCGCGCCCTCTCGACGGTCGTGCCGGTCATCGGCCGGCACATGGCCTCCAACGCCGGGCTCGCGATCGTCATGCTGCTCGAGGCCGGGTACGCGTGGGACGCCCTCGTCGCCGCCCTCGACGACGGGCGGATCGACGCGTACCTGCCGGGTCGCACGCAGCTCGTCTCGGGCGAGCGCGGTCCCGCCGTGTACGTGGACTTCGGCCACTCTCCCGACGCGTTCGAGAAGACGCTCGCAGCGATCCGCCGCGTCACCCCGGGCCGCGTGCTCATGCTCGTCGGCGCCGACGGCGACCGCGATGCGACGAAGCGCCACGACATGGGCCGCACCGCGGTCGAGGGCAGCGACGTGCTCGTGATCACCGACCACCATCCGCGCTTCGAAGACCCCGACACCATCCGCGCCACCCTGATCGAAGGCGCCCGGCGCGCGCGGCCCGACGCCGAGATCCACGAGTACTCCCCACCCGAGCGGGCGATCGTGGAGGCCGTCGCGCTCGTGGGCGAGGGCGACGCGATCCTGTGGGCGGGCCCCGGCCACCAGGACTACCGCGACATCCGCGGCCGGCGCACCCCTTATTCCGCGCGCGAGCTCGCGCGCCGCGCACTGCGGGCGGCCGGCTGGCCGGTGCCCGAACCGCACTGGCCGGTGCCGTATCCGGACGGCGAGACGCCGGCGTCCGATCCCGAGCGCCCGTACCCCTTCCCCGCCTGACGCACGGCCCGAGAAACCACGCTCGCGTCAAGACATCACGTCAGACCTGCTTTCTCAGCACGGACGTGGTTTCCCGAGGACGTCAGGATGCGGCGGCGATGACCGCGTCCGCGGTGCGTCGCGCCCACGCCTCGGCCTCGGCGAGGCTCTCGCGCGTGAGGGCGACGGGCGCATGGTGCCGCTCGACCACGTCGCGGACGGTGTCGACGATGCCGGTGAACGCCAGCCGCCCGTCGTGGAACGCGTCGACGGCCTGCTCGTTGGCCGCGTTGAAGACGGCCGGATAGGTGCCGCCGCGGCGACCGACCGCCTTCGCGAGTGCGACGGCCGGGAACGCGTCGTCGTCGAGCGGTTCGAAGGTCCACGCGGTCGCCGTCGTCCAGTCCAGCGGCCGGCCGACACCCGCTACACGTCGCGGCCAGTCGAGGCCCAGCGAGATCGGCAGGCGCATGTCGGGCGGCGAGGCCTGGGCAAGCGTCGAGCCGTCGATGAACTCCACCATCGAGTGCACGATCGACTGCGGGTGCACGACGACGTCGATGCGCTCGTACGGCACGTCGAAGAGCAGATGCGCCTCGATCACCTCGAGTCCCTTGTTCACGAGCGTGGCCGAGTTGGTCGTGACGACCCGTCCCATGTCCCATGTGGGGTGCGCGAGCGCCTCGGCCGGCGTCACGCCCGCGAGCTCGGCGCGCGTGCGACCGCGGAACGGGCCGCCCGAGGCGGTCAGCACGAGCCGGCGCACCTCGTCGGCGTCGCCGCCGCGCAGCGCCTGCGCGATCGCGGAGTGCTCCGAGTCGACGGGCACGATCTGCCCCGGTCGCGCGAGCGCCGTCACGAGGTCGCCGCCGACGATCAGCGACTCCTTGTTCGCGAGCGCGAGAATGCGCCCGGCCTCGAGCGCGGCGAGCGTCGGGCCGAGCCCCACCGAGCCGGTGATGCCGTTGAGCACGACGTCCGCGTCGACGTCGCGGACGAGCTGCTCGGCCTCGACGGCACCGACCGCCGTGTGCGCGACGCCGAAGCGCTGCGCCTGCGCGGCCATCGTCTCGCGGTCGCGACCGACGGCGAGGCCGACGACCTCGAACCGGTCGGGGTTGGCCGCGATGACATCGAGCGCCTGCGTCCCGATCGATCCGGTGGAGCCGAGGACGAGAACGCGTCGCATCCGGTCAGCCTACCGACGGGGCCGCGACCGCCCGTCCGCGATCACTGGGCCTGCGGATGCTGCGTCGCGAGGATGTCGACGACGAACACGAGCGTCTCGTTCTGCAGCTCGTTGCCCTCGGCGTTGCCGTAGCCGGCCGACGGCGGCACTACGACGAGCACCTGCGAGCCGACGGTGTGGTTCTCGAGGGCCTGGCGGAAGCCGTCGACGACCCCCGTCGTCGGGAAGCTCGCGGGCATGCCGCGGCTCCAGCTCGAGTCGAACTCGCTGCCGTCCGACCACTTCACGCCCTTGTACTGCACGAGGACGGTGTCGCCGGGCTCCACGGTGGCGCCGTCGCCGAGCTTGAGCGTCTCCAGCTGCACGTCCGTGGGCGGGTCGGTCTGCGGCACGGTGATGGTGGGCTCGCCGTCCTCGGCGAGCTCGACCGTCGGGAAGCCCGCCTGCGGCTGCTGGTCGGCGCCCGTCGCCGTAAGGGGCGTCACACCGAGGAGGTCGACGACGTAGGCCACCGGGGCCGACTCGCCGTCGCTCGAGGGCAGCACCGTCGCCACGCGCGTGCCGACCGGGGCGCAGCCGAAGAACTGGCCGAGCACGCTGTCGGGCGAGATCTGCTGCGGCAGGAGCTCGCCCGCGCCGTAGCCGAGGGTGCCCAGCTGCTCGCCCGTCGTCGTGTCGAAGGCGGTCAGCCCGTACGAGATGTAGTCGCCCGAGGCCACCGGGTCGCCCGAGCCCTCGGTGACGACCGTGCTCTCGACCTCGGTCACATCCAGGGGCGTCGAAAAGGTCGCCGTCGCCGGCTGGCCCTCGTCGCCCGACACCTGGATGGCCTCGGATGCCGCGCCGGACGGCGCGGCGGCGACGCACAGGTCGCCGGGCGTGCCCGACGGGCTCGCGTCCGGCTCCGCGGCGCCCGAGCACCCGGCGAGGATGACGGCCGCGGCGGCGGCGAGGGACAGCGTGACGAGCGGGCGGAAGCGCACGGGGAGACCTCTCGAAGGGAGCGGGGGCCACTCCATCCTGACGCATCCCGCTTACGAAGGCGCTGAGAGCGGGGCATACGCGGTGGAGAATGCGATCGGCAGTATCGTCGTCGGGTGACTCCCGAGGATGCCGCTGCCCCCGAAGCGGCCGAGGTCCCGCCGTCGAAGACGACCGGCGCGGCGTACGCCTTCGGCCGCTTCGTCGTCGCGCCGCTCGCGCGCATGATCTACCGCCCGCACGTCGAGGGCCGCGACCTGGTCCCCCGGACCGGCGCGGTCATCTTCGCGAGCAACCACCTGTCGTTCATCGATTCGGTCGCGATCCCGATCGCAGCGCCCCGTCCCGTGCACTTCCTCGCGAAGTCGAGCTACTTCGAGTCCTGGGCGTCACGGCAGTTCTTCTCGGCCATCGGCGCGATCCCGGTCGAGCGCGGTGCAGGCCAGGCGGCGCTCGACGCGCTCGAGCAGCAGCGCCGCATCCTCGCCGACGGGCGCGCCGTCGCGCTCTACCCGGAGGGCACGCGCTCGCTCGACGGGCGCCTGTACAAGGGCCGCACCGGCGTGGCGTTCCTCGCCCTCGAGACCGGAGCTCCGGTGGTGCCGGTCGGCCTCATCGGCACCGACGCCGTGATGCCCGTGGGCGCGCGCTTCCCGACGCTCCGTCAGCGCGTCACGGTGCGCTTCGGCGCGCCGCTGGACCTGTCCGCGCACGGGCCCGCCTCCTCCGGCCGGGCCCGGCGCACCGCGACCGACGAGATCATGGCCGCGATCCACGCGCTCTCCGGCCAGGAGCTCGCCGGCGCGTACAACGAAGTGCCCGCCTCCCACCCGATCGAGCGCATCAAGCAGGTCCTCCCCCACGAGCGCCGCTGACGACACGTCGCACCCGCGCGCCCTTGACAGTGCCCGCCGCACGGGGGACTCTCTCCCTGACTGCACCGTCGCCGTCATGGGGAGGAATCATGAAGAAGCTGATCAACGCGCCCGCCGACGTCCTGGCCGATGCCCTCCGCGGCATCCAGGCCGCGCACCCCGAGCTACGCGTGGACACCGAGAACCGCGTGGTCCTGCGCGGCGAGCCGACGAGGTCCGGCAAGGTCGCCCTCGTCTCCGGCGGCGGGTCGGGACACGAGCCGATGCACGGCGGGTTCGTCGGCCGCGGCATGCTCGACGCCGCATGCGCCGGTGAGGTGTTCACCTCCCCCACCCCGGATCAGATGCTCGCCGCCGACAAAGCCGTCGACTCGGGCGCGGGCGTGCTGCACATCGTGAAGAACTACACCGGCGACGTGCTCAACTTCGAGATGGCCGCGGAGCTCGCGGAGGCCGAGGGCATCCAGGTGGCGACCGTCGTCGTCGCCGACGACGTCGCCGTGCAGGACTCCACGTGGACTGCGGGCCGGCGGGGCACGGGTACGACCGTCGTGCTCGAGAAGGTCGTGGGTGCGTTCGCGGAGGAGGGCGCCGACCTCGAGGCGGTGCGCGCACTCGCGCAGCGGGTGGCCGACAACGGCCGGTCGATGGGCGTGGCCCTGACCAGCTGCACCGTCCCCGCGGCGGGCAAGCCCACCTTCGAGCTGCCCGACGACCAGATGGAGGTCGGCGTCGGCATCCACGGCGAGCCGGGGCGCGAGCGCCGTCCGCTCGCCTCGGCCCACGAGATCGCGCGCATGCTCGTGGACCCGATCGTCGCGGACTTCGACGCGACGGGCCCGGCGATCGTCCTCCTCTCGGGCCTGGGCGGAACACCGCTGATCGAGCTGTACGTGATGTGGGGCGAGATCGCGCCGCTCCTGGCGGAGGCGGGGGTGAGCGTCGAGCGCGTGCTCATCGGCGACTACATCACGAGCCTGGACATGGCGGGCTGCTCGCTGACCGTGGTCAAGGCCGACGACGAGATGCTCCGGCTGTGGGACGCGCCGGTCGTCACGCCCGGACTGCGGTGGGGGGCGTGACGCGGACATGACGGATGCCACCCCCGCCGACCTCGTCGCGTGGGTCGAGCGCTTCGCCGACCTCATCGACGCGCACGAGGCCGAACTCACGCGACTGGACTCCGAGATCGGCGACGCCGACCATGGCGCGAACATGGCGCGCGGCCTGCACGCCGTGCGCGCCAAGATCGACGCCGACCCGCCCGCGACGGCCGGCGACCTCGGCCGCGTCGTCGGCATGACCCTCGTCTCGACCGTGGGCGGGGCCAGCGGCCCGCTCTACGGCACGTTCTTCCTGCGCCTCGGGTCCGCCGCAGGCACGCAGGCCGCACTCGACGCCGCGGCGCTCGGCGCGGCGCTGCGGGCGGGCCTGGACGGCATCGTCGCGCGCGGCAAGGCGGAAGCGGGCGACAAGACGATGATCGACGCCCTCGCGCCCGCGCTCGACGCGTGGGACGCCGCCGTCGGCGACGGTGCCGATGCCGCGGGCGCGGCCGCCGCCGCCGCCGAGGCCGCCGCGCGCGGGCGCGACGCGACCATCCCGCTCGTCGCGCGAAAGGGACGCGCCAGCTACCTCGGCGAGCGAAGCGCCGGGCACATGGACCCGGGGGCGGCGTCGGTCACGCTGCTGCTGGAGGCGCTCCACGACAGCGTGGGAACCACGTGATCGGCATCGTCGCGGTCTCGCACAGCCGCCCCCTCGCCGAGGCGGCGCGCGAGCTCGCCCTGCAGATGGGCGGCGAGACGCCGCCCCGCGTCGAAGTCGCCGCCGGCACCGCCGACGGCGGGCTCGGCACCGACGCCGCCGCGATCGCCGACGCGATCGCACGCGCCGACACCGGCGACGGCGTGCTCGTCCTCATGGACCTCGGCTCCGCCATCCTCAGCACCGAGATGGCGCTGGAGTTCCTCGCCGAGCCGGTGCGCACGCGGCTGTCGCCCGCTCCGTTCGTGGAGGGGCTCGTCGCGGCGGTCGTGGGCGCCGCATCCGGCGCACCGCTCGACGACGTCGCCGCTCAGATCGCCGACGCCGGCGACGCCAAGCGACAGCAGCTCGGCGACGGCGACGGCGGGGACGACGCATCCGCACCGCCCGCTCCGCCTTCGGAGCCCGAGCGGTCGTTCGAAGCGGAGATCC
Organism: Microbacterium sp. 10M-3C3; assembly: GCF_003931875.1. Taxonomy (NCBI): domain Bacteria; kingdom Bacillati; phylum Actinomycetota; class Actinomycetes; order Micrococcales; family Microbacteriaceae; genus Microbacterium; species Microbacterium sp. 10M-3C3. The sequence continues at coordinate 2,400,516 of NZ_CP034245.1, forward strand.
GCAATCCGTCGGGTCTGCACGCGCGTCCGGCCGCCGCGTTCGCGCGTGCCGCCGGACGCTGGGACGCGCACGTGAGCGTGACCGACCTGTCGCGCGACGTGCCGTCGGCCGCCGGCGACAGCCTGCTCGCGCTCATGGCGCTGGGCGTCGGGCCGGGCACGCGCGTGCGGGTGTCGGCGTCGGGGCCGCAGGCGGATGCGGCGCTCCAGGAGCTGCGCGCGATGATCGAGGACGGCTTCGGGGAGATGTGAGCCCCCCTGCGCTCACGCCCGGGCCGTGACCTCGAGGAGGCGCCGCGCGAGCGACTCCTCGACGACGAGCTCCGTGATGATGCCGGCTGCGAGCGCGCCGCGCAGGCTGTCGAGCTTCGACAGGCTCGACACGATGCAGAAGCGGGTCGGGATGCGGCGGACCGCCTCGAGCTCGGGCCCGCTCGAGCGCGCGTTCAGATCGATGCCGTCGGAGGACCCGTCGAGGTGGTAGAACACCGTCGCGCAGTCTCCGACGATGCCGTTGCGCTCGATGGCGGCCTCGTCGGTCTCATCGAAGTAGTCGCCGGAGTACACGTGGCTCGGCACGTCGGCATGGGGCGAGCCGAGGCCGAACACGAAGATGTTGACGCGGCGCTGGATCTCCAGCACGGCCCGCACCGAGCGCTCGCGCCACATCGCCTGCTTGGTCAGCGGGTCGTCGAACAGGGCCGGCACCGGGAATTGGTGCACAGAGGCCGACCACGCGGCCCCGAAGCGCGTGAGGATCTCGCCGGCGTACGTGATGCCCGAGGTGCGGACGTTCGCGGCGCCGTTCATCTGCACCACGCGCGAGTCGTGTGTGCGCTTGGTCGGCAGATGCCGGGCGACGGCCGACAGCGTCGAGCCCCACGCGATGCCCATGGTCATGGACGACTCGACGCGCTCGGCCAGCAGTCGTGCCGCCGACAGCGCCGTGCGCTCGAGACGCTCGGCCTCGCTGATGCGATCGGGGGTCGGCACGACGTGCGCCGTCACGCCGAAGCGGCGTGCGAGGCGGCTCTCCACCTGACTGCGGGCGTCCTGCGGGGAATAGATCGAGATCGTGACGAGCCCGGTGTCCCGCGCGTAGGAGAGCAGCCGCGACACCGACGAGCGCGACACCCGCATCTCGCGCGCGATCGCCTCCATCGTGAGGTCCTGCAGGTAGTACAGCTGCGCAGCTCGAAGAGCGTCCTGCGCGCGGGTGGACGTCGTCGCCATCGCCTGTCTCCTCTCGCGCCCTACCCCAGTCTGCACGTTTGTGCAATTGGGTTGCAACTCTGTTCAGAGGCGGACAATGGTGGATGAAGCAGCACAGAAAGGCCGAAGAATGACCCCGTCAGCGACGACTCCCTCCGCCCGACCGGACGTCACGGCCCTCCGCGAACGCGGAGACGTCGACGTCCTCATCGTGGGCGGCGGCATCAACGGTTTGGCCACCTTCCGCGATCTCGCCCTGCAGGGCGTCGACGTCGCCCTCGTCGAGAAGGGCGACTTCGTCTCCGGCGCGTCGTCCGCCTCGAGCCACATGGTGCACGGCGGCATCCGCTACCTCGAGAACGGCGAGTTCCGTCTCGTGAAGGAGGCCGTGACCGAGCGCAACGCCCTGCTGCGCACCGCGCCCCACTACGTTCGCCCTCTCGAGACGACGATCCCGATCTTCAAGACGTTCTCGGGCATACTCTCCGCCCCCTTCCGCCTGCTCATCACGCACGGTCGGGGCAAGCCCCGCGAGCGCGGCGCGCTGCTGATCAAGATCGGCCTGGTCATCTACGACACGTTCTCGCGCGGCGGCGGCACGGTGCCGCGCCACCGCTTCCACGGGCGCAAGAAGTCGCTCGCGGCCCTCCCCCGCCTGAACCACGACCTCAAGTACACGGCGACGTACTACGACGCGTCGATGTGGGACCCCGAGCGGCTCGCCCTCGACGTCCTGCACGACGGCCTCGTGGCCGGCGGGCCGCGCGCGAGCGCCGTCAACTACGTGTCGGCCGTCGGCATGGACGGCGGCGCCGTGCGCCTGCGCGACGAGCTCGGCGGCGAGGAGTTCACGGTGCGCGCGAAGGTCGTCGTGAACGCGAGCGGCCCGTGGACCGACGTCACCAACCAGGCGATGGGCATGCCCACGCGCTTCATGGGCGGCACCAAGGGCTCGCACATCGTGCTGGAGAACACCGAGCTGCTGGATGCGACGCGCGGACGGGAGATCTTCTTCGAGAACTCCGACGGACGCATCGTGCTCATCTACCCGCTCAAGGGCCGTGTGCTCGTGGGCACGACCGACATCGACGCCGACCCGTCGAAGCCGGCCGTGATCACCGAGGACGAGATCGACTACTTCTTCGACCTCATCAAGGAGGTCTACCCCGACATCGCCGTGGACCGCTCGCAGATCGTCTACACGTTCTCGGGCATTCGCCCGCTGCCGCGTCACGACGACACCGCGCCCGGCTTCGTCTCGCGCGACTACCGGATCGTCGACGACACGCACGAGGGCACCCCGATCCTCAGCCTCGTCGGCGGCAAGTGGACCACCTTCCGCGCGCTCGCGGAGCACTTGAGCACGCGCACGCTCGAGACCCTGGGGCGTCCGCATCGCGTGAGCACCGCGAACCTGGCGATCGGCGGCGGCAAGGACTTCCCCCGCACGGCAGGCGATCGCGACCGCTGGGTCGCCGCGCACGGCGCCGGGCACCCGCGCGAGCTCGTCGAGGCGATGCTGAACCGCTACGGCACGCGGGCGGACGAGGTCCTCGCCGCGATCCCCGTCGGCGCGGCCGAGCTCACGAGCGCTCCCGGCTACTACCGGGACGAGATCGCGCACCTCGCCCGCACGGAGCAGGTCGTGCACCTCATGGACGTGCTGCTGCGTCGCACGTCGCTCGCCTTCGTGGGCGGCATGAGCGCGCAGACCCTCCGCGAGGTGGCCGACGCGGTCGGCGACACCCTCGGGTGGAGCGAGGCGCGGCGCGACGAGGAGGTCGCCGCGGCGACCGAGCAGCTGCGCACGGCGCATCTCGTCGAGCTCGAGAAGGTCGGCGCGACACAGTCGTGACAGGACGTGCTCCCCGGTGAGCGACATGCCGAGGAGTAACGTCACCCGAAACGGCCACCGCGGCCGTGCAACGATGCGAACGCGGCACACACCAGAAAGGTCATCGTCGACATGCAAGAAGTGAATCTGGGGCTCTACTTCCTCTCGGAAGTCGTCGGTACCGGGATGCTGATCCTGCTCGGTACCGGTGTCGTGGCCAATGTCGCCCTCGCCCGCACGAAGGGCAACGGCGGGGGTTTCCTCCTCGTCAACTGGGGCTGGGGTCTCGCCGTGTTCGCCGGTGTGATCGCCTCGGCGTACTCGGGTGCGCAGCTGAACCCGGCCGTGTCCATCGGCCTGCTGATCCGCGGCACGATCTCCCCCGCGGAGTTCGGCATCGCCGTCCTCGGTCAGATGGTCGGCGCGATCCTCGGCGCCGTGCTGTGCTGGCTGTCCTACAAGCAGCACTTCGACGAGGAGCCCGACCCGGCCGCCAAGCTCGGCGTGTTCTCCACCGGCCCCGCCATCCGCTCGTACGGCTGGAACCTCGTCACCGAGATCATCGCCACGTTCGTCCTCGTGTTCGTGATCTTCGGCTTCGCCGACTACGGCGTGGCCGACGTGGGCGTCCCCGGCGGCATCGGCGCGCTCTCCGCCCTGCCGGTGGCCCTGCTCGTGGTCGGCATCGGCGCCTCCCTCGGTGGCCCGACCGGATACGCGATCAACCCCGCCCGTGACCTCGGCCCGCGCATCGCCCACGCCATCCTGCCCATCAAGGGCAAGGGCTCGAGCGACTGGTCGTACTCGTGGGTGCCCGTGGTCGGCCCCCTCATCGGCGGCGCGCTCGCGGGTCTGCTCGCTCCCGTGCTGCTGAGCCTGGCCTCCTGACCCCCTCGACCTGACACCGGCGCGGTGACACCGCGCCACCGGGTGGGCGCCCACCGGGGCGCCCACCCCCACCACCTACCGAACACACAGACAAGGAAGTCCACTTATGGCTGACTACGTCCTCGCCATCGACCAGGGCACCACCTCCACGCGCGCCATGATCTTCGACCGCAAGGGGAGCGTCATCTCCGTCGGTCAGAAGGAGCACGAGCAGATCTTCCCCCGGGCGGGATGGGTCGAGCACGACCCCGCGGAGATCTGGCGCAACACGCAGGAGGTCATCGGCCTGGCCCTGAGCCGCGCCGACATCACCCGCCACGACATCGCCGCGATCGGCATCACCAACCAGCGCGAGACCGCGGTGGTGTGGGACAAGAACACCGGCAAGCCGGTCTACAACGCGATCGTGTGGCAGGACACCCGCACCCAGCCGATCGTCGACCGCCTCGCCGACGGCGACACCGACCGCTTCAAGGACATCGTCGGCCTGCCGCTGGCGACGTACTTCTCGGGCACCAAGATCGTGTGGATCCTCGAGAACGTCGAGGGGGCGCGTGAGCGCGCGGAGGCCGGCGACCTCATCTTCGGCACGACCGACACGTGGGTGCTGTGGAACCTCACCGGCGGCCCCGACGGCGGCGTGCACGCGACCGACGTGACCAACGCGAGCCGCACCCTCTTCATGGACCTCGAGACGCTGCAGTGGCGCGACGACATCCTCGAGACGTTCGGGGTGCCGAAGTCGATGATGCCCGAGATCCGCTCCTCGTCCGAGGTGTACGGCAACGCCGAGTCGTCGTCGCTGCTGCGCGAGACACCGGTCGCCGGCATCCTGGGCGACCAGCAGGCGGCGACCTTCGGTCAGGCCGCGTACGACCCGGGCGAGAGCAAGAACACCTACGGCACGGGCAACTTCCTCATCTTCCAGACGGGTGAGGAGATCGTCCGCTCGAAGAACGGCCTGCTGACAACGCTCGGCTACAAGCTCGGTGACGGCCCGGCGCACTACGCGCTGGAGGGCTCGATCGCGGTGACCGGCTCGCTCATCCAGTGGCTGCGCGACCAGCTCGGCATCATCTCCTCGGCCCCCGAGGTCGAGAAGCTCGCCGACACCGTCGAGGACAACGGCGGCGTGTACTTCGTGCCGGCGTTCTCGGGCCTGTTCGCGCCCTACTGGCGTCCCGACGCCCGCGGCGCGATCGTCGGCATGACGCGGTACGTCAACAAGGGCCACATCGCGCGCGCCGCCCTCGAGGCCACGGCCTTCCAGTCGCGCGAGGTGCTCGACGCGGTCAACGCCGACTCCGGCGTCGACCTGACCGAGCTCAAGGTCGACGGCGGCATGACGGCGAACGACGCACTCATGCAGTTCCAGGCCGACATCCTCGGCGTGCCGGTTGTGCGCCCGGTCGTCGCGGAGACGACGGCGCTCGGGGCCGCCTACGCGGCGGGGCTCGCCGTCGGATTCTGGGACAACCTGGACGACCTGCGTGCCAACTGGCAGGAGGACAGGCGCTGGGAGCCGAACATGGACCCCGAGGAGCGCGACCGCCAGCTGCGCCTCTGGAAGAAGGCCGTCACGAAGTCGATGGACTGGGTCGACGACGACGTGCGCTGATCCCCGCGATCACGAAGGGCCCCCGCCGGTGCATCCGGCGGGGCCCTTCGCCGTCTCACGCGGCGACGCGGATGATCGGCTCGTGGCGGACGGGGAAGTTCACGGAGTTCGCGATGAAGCACCAGTCGTGCGCATTCGTGTGCGCCTCGCGCGCGGCGGCGACCATCGACGCATCCGCGACCGTGACCACCGGATGCAGCACGACCTCGGTGAAACGGCCCCCCATCCCCTCCACGACCATCGTCGCGGTCGCATCGTCCTCGTACGCGGTGACGACGACGCCGACCTGGACGCACGCGTGGAGGTAGGACAGCAGGTGGCATTCCACGAGCGCCGCGACGAGCAGATCCTCCGGATCCCACTTCTGCGGGTCGCCGCGGAACGGCTTGTCCGCCGAGGCGAGGACGTCGGGCTTGCCCTCGACGCGCAGCGTCACCGACCGGTCGTAGTCGCGGTACCCGCTCGTGCCGGTGCCGCGGTCGCCGGTCCACTCGGCACGGACGCGATAGGAGTGCTCGGAGCTCATCGCCCCAGTCTCGCACCGTGCGTCACGCGGTCGGCCGCGCAGGGGCGGCGATAGGCTGAGGACGTGCCGCCGCTCCCCGCCGACCCCGTCGAACTCGCCGTCGTCGACCGCAGCGGCTTCGTCGAATCCCGGCACTTCGGCGTGGCGGTCGTGCTCGGCCCCGACGGCTCCGTCGTGCGGTCGCTCGGCGACCCGGGCGCGGTCATCCTCCCCCGCTCGAGCATGAAGCCGCTGCAGGCGGTCGCGTGCCTGTCGGCGGGCGCGTCGCTCGAGGGCGCGGCCCTCGCGCTGTCGACGGCGAGCCACGCCGGCACCGATCGGCATGTCGCCGTGGTGCGCGAGATCCTCGCCGCCGCCGGCCTCGGCGAAGAGGATCTCGGGTGTCCGGCCGCGTGGCCCTCCGACACCGCGACGCGCGACGAGATGGTGCGCGACCGCGCCGAGCCCGCGCGCATCCGCATGAACTGCTCCGGCAAGCACGCCGCGATGCTCCTCGCGTGCGTGGCGAACGAGTGGCCGACCGCCGGCTACCTCGACCCGCAGCATCCGCTGCAGCAGCACGTCCGCGAGGTCGTCGAGCGCCTGGTCGGCGAGCGGCCGGCCGCGACCGCCGTCGACGGCTGCGGCGCCCCCGTCTACGCTACGACCCTGGCGGGACTCGCGCGGGCGATCCACCGCATCGGCACGGCGTCCGAGCGCTCGCCGTTCGCGCTGCACCGCGGCGCGGGCATGCTCGTGCGTGCGGTGCGCGAGCACCCGTGGGCCATCGACGGCCCCGGCCGTCCCGACACGATCGTGATCGAGCGCCTCGGCGTGTTCGCCAAGGGCGGCGCCGAGGGCGTCATGGTCATGGTCGCGCCCGACGGCACGACGGTCGCGCTGAAGATGTGGGACGGCAGCGGCCGCGCCGCAACCGCCGTCGCGCTGCGCCTCCTCGAGCAGGCCGGCGCCCTCCCCTCGTCCGACGTCGCCGAGGCGATGTCGGTGCTGCCGCTGTCGATCGCCGGCGGCGGCCGAGAAGTCGGGGCCATCCGCCCCGCAATGTAGAGCGCGGCTCACACGGACGCGCGGAAAGGTCGATGATGAGGATCTGCGTTCCCACCGAGATCAAGGACAACGAGTACCGGGTGGCGCTCACGCCCTCCGGCGTGCACGACCTCGTCGCCGCCGGGCACGAGGTGTTCGTCCAGCGCGGCGCCGGACTCGGCTCGTCGATGACGGATGCCGACTACGAGGCCGCCGGCGCGGTCCTGCTCGACGACGCCGCCGACGTGTGGGACCGCGCGGAGCTGCTGCTCAAGGTCAAGGAGCCGATCGCATCCGAGTACGACCACTTCCGCGACGACCTGGTCCTGTTCACCTACCTGCACCTCGCGGCCGACCGGCCGCTGACCGACCGGCTGCTCGTCGACGACGTGACGGCGATCGCGTACGAGACGGTGCAGCTGCCCGGCGGCGGACTGCCGCTCCTGGCACCCATGAGCGAGGTCGCGGGGCGCCTGGCCCCGACCGTCGGCGCGCACACGCTGCTGCGCTCGCAAGGCGGCCTCGGACTGCTCATGTCGGGCGTCCCGGGCACCCGTCCCGCGCAGGTCACCGTGATCGGCGGGGGTGTCGCAGGCGCGAACGCCACGGTCATCGCGGCCGGCCTCGGCGCGCAGGTGACGGTGTTCGACACCAACGTCGCGCGGCTGCGGCAGCTCGACGACCACTTCCAGGGCCGCATCCGCACCGCCGCGTCGAACCCGCTCGACCTCGAGCGCGCCGTGATCGAGTCCGACCTCGTGATCGGCGCGGTGCTCATCCCCGGCGCGCGCGCCCCCAAGCTCGTCTCGACCGAGACCGTGTCACGGATGCGGCCGGGCAGCGTGCTCGTCGACATCGCCGTGGACCAGGGCGGCTGCTTCGAGGACACCCGTCCCACGACCCACGCCGATCCGACGTTCGAGGTGCACGGGTCGGTGTTCTACTGCGTCGCGAACATGCCCGGCGCGGTGCCGAACACCTCGACGTCGGCGCTCACGAACGTCACGCTCCCCTACATCCGCCAGATCGCCGCGCGCGGCTGGCGCGACGCGCTGAAGGCCGACCCGGCCCTCGCAGCGGGCCTCAACACGGCCGGCGGCGCCGTGGTCAACCCGGGCGTCGCCACGGCGCACGGCCTGCCGCTCGCACCGCTCGCCGGCGCCCTCGGCTGAGCGCCGCGGCCGGCGGGCGCGCGATCACTGCTCGCGGATGCCCCACGGCGAGCCGTAGCCGGCCGGTGCCGGCACGGCGAGGAGGTCGAGGAACGGCGCCGCGGGGAACGCCTCAGGGCCGAGGACGCCCGCCCCCGACCACGCGCCGGTCGCGAGCAGCTCGAGCGCGATGATGGGGTTGATCGCCGTCTGCCACACGACCGCCTGCGAACCGTACTCCGCCATCGTCTGCTCGTTGTCGGCGACGTGGTACAGGTAGGTGGACCGGGGTCGCCCGTCCTTGCCGGTGCCCGTCACCCACACCCCCGCGCACGTCTTGCCGCTCATGCGGTCGCCGAGCGTCGCGGGATCGGGGAGGACGGCCGCGACGACATCGCGCGGCGACACCTCGACGCCCTTCACCGCGACCTTGTCGGTGCGGTCCAGGCCGAGCTTGTGGAGGACCTTGAGCACCTCGATGAACTCGTCGCCGAGACCGTACTTGAACGTCACGCGCTTGGCCTTCGTCCACCGCGGCATGAGGAGCACCTCCTCGTGCTCGACGTTCACGCACTCGACCGGGCCGATGCCGTCGGGGAAGTCGAAGACCTCGGGCTCGCTGAACGGGGCCGTCGTGTACCAGCCGCGGTCGCGCTCGAACACGACGGGCGGGTTGAGGCACTCCTCGATCGTCGTCCAGATCGAGAACGACGGCGCGAAGTCGTATCCCGCGACGACCAGGTTCGCGCCGTCGCGCACCCCGAGCTCGTCGATCTCGGCGAACAGCTCGTCCTCGGCGTAGCGGGCGAACACGTCCGACAGGCCCGGCTCGACGCCGATGCCGACGAGGGCGAGGCGACCGGCCGCCTCCCACTCGGCGGTCTTCGCGAACTGCTCGTCGCCGAGCTTGACGCCGGTCTGCTCGTACGGGCGCTCCGGATGCGGCCGCGACAGGCTCATCGCCATGTCGAGGTAGGTCGCGCCCGCGGCGAAGCAGCCGTCGAAGATCGGCATGACGAAGCGCGGGTCGACGGCGTTCAGCACGTGCGTGACGCCATGCGCGCGGATGAGCTCGGCCACCGACTCCGCGCGGGACGCGTCGACCTGCGCGGCGGTCACGCGCGCGTCGCCCAGCTCCGCGACCAGTGCCTCCGGGCGCGCCGGGTCGTAGTCGGCGATCACGAGCGCGTCGAAGAAGCGGCGCCGCACCGCGATGCGGGCCGCCGCCGAGCCGACGCCGCCGGCTCCGACGATGAGGATGCGCATCGACCCGGTCATGCGAGGCCGCCGTCGACCGATCGGCTGTACTGCGCCGCATCCTCCGGCACGAGCACCTCCGTGTCGCGGTTGAGACTCTCGCCGCGGAAGAACGGCCGCGACCCCGGGAAGGCGAACCACAGGAACATCAGCAGCACGCCGACGGCGAGCGAGCCGATCCCCACGACGAACGTGCCGCCGATGCCCAGCAGCACGGTGTAGCCGTAGTCGACGTCGACCATGTCGATCGCGGACTGCACGAACGCGTACGTGAGCATGAGGGCGCCGAGCAGCGGCAGGAGTCCGCGGTAGAAGAAGTTCCGCGTCGACGTGAACAGCTCCCGACGGAAGTACCACACGCACGCGTAGCCGGTGATCGCGTAGTAGAACGCGATCGCGAGCCCGAGCGACAGGATCGAGTCCTGCAGGATGTTGTCGCTGATGAGCGTCATCCCGATGTAGTACAGGCTCGCGACGACCCCCATGACGATCGTCGAGAACGACGGCGTCCGGTAGCGCGGATGCACCGTCGCGAAGCGGCGCGGGAGCGCCCGGTACACGGCCATCGCGAGCGTGCCGCGGGCCGTCGGGAGGATCGTGGTCTGGGTCGAGGAGACGGCGGAGATGAGGACGCTGAGGATCAGCACCCAGCCGAAGGGCCCGAACAGGCCGTCCTTCAGCGCCAGGAAGATGTCGTCGGCGTTGGCCTCGTTCCCGAGGCCCGTGCCGGATTCCCCGAGACCGGCGTACATCATCGCCGCGACCGTGACGCCGACGTACGTCACCAGCAGGATCACCGTCGTGAGGAGCGCCGCGCGCCCGGGGATGCGCTTCGGATCGCGCGTCTCCTCGTTGAGGGCCAGGCACGTGTCCCAGCCCCAGTAGATGAAGATCGCGAGCAGGACCGCCTCGGTGAAGCCGCTCCAATCGCTGAAGCCGAACGGGTTGAACCACGCGAAATCGAACGGCGTGGGGTCGGGCGCCGTGCCGTCGAAGAAGTGCCAGAGCGCGGCGACGATGAAGATCGCCAGCACGAGGTACTGGATCGCGAGCAGGATGTTCTGGATGCGCTCGCCGATCTCGACGCCGCGCCAGCTCACCCACGTCATCGCCGCGATGAAGACGACGCCGGTCGCGGTCACCAGGGGGACGTTGTCGGCGAGCGAGCCGTCGCCGATCAGCGACCACAAGTAGATGCCGGCGACCTGGGCGAGGTTGGCGAGCACGACCGTTCCGGCCACGACGACGCCCCACCCGCCCATCCAGCCGACCCACGGGCCGAACGCCTTCGTGCCCCACGTGAACGTCGTGCCGCAGTCCGGCACGGCGTTGTTCAGCTCGCGGTACGCGAAGGCGATGAAGAGCATGGGCACAAAGGCCACGACGAAGGCGATGGGGGCCTGCGCGCCCACGGCGAGGACGACGAAGCCGAGGGTCGCCACGAGCGAGTACACCGGCGCGGTCGAAGCCAGACCGATGACGGTCGATCCCCACAGCCCCAGCGTGCCCGCCGCCAGCCCCTTGCCTGAGGTGCGGTCGAGTTCGGTGGTCACACAGCCGAACGTAGGGGGCGTGTCAGCGGGCGGTCAAGGGATCGACGGGGCGACCGCGACGCGGCGGACCGGCGCGTCCGCCCCGTACCGCCACGCCCGGCCGCGACCGGCGTGCGCGTACGGCGGGACGTCGCGGTCGCCGGTGAGGAGGCGCAGATCGCGCGCGCACGCGACATCGACGACGAGCTCCCCCGTCGCGCGCACGCGCTCGAGCTGACGCGGCCGTGCCAGCCACTGCTCCGGATCGCCCACGAGCACGACGGGCTGCCCGGGCACCGCTCCGGCGGGATCGCCCTCGGCGTCGACGGCGCGCACGCGCACCCCCGCGCGCTCCCAGCGCGTCACCGCCGCGCGCTCATATCGCGGTGCGACATAGCCCGACAGCGCTCCGGTCGGCTGCCACAGCGGCGGCTCGGCGCGGGGCGGGGTCTCCGGCGCGTCCGCGCACACCGCCACCTGCACCGCGGTGCCGGCGATCACGCCGCGTCCGGGCGCGGCGTCGCGGTCGTGGTCGTCGGCACGACCGCCCGCGGCGAGCCACTCGGCGCGTTCGCCGATGCGCAGCAGCACCCGGCCGGCGAACAGGTCGGCGACGCGGGCGACACCCGCGAGCCGCTGCACCGTCGCGACGACCCGGATGCGCAGCGCCGGCGCCTCGCGCACGAGGCGCTCCACCGCTGCCACCGCCGCACGGCCGTACTCGTCGGGGAAGCGGGCGATGAGCGCGTCGAGGTCGTCGAGGAGCACGATAGTGTCGGGGGCGGGCGGATGGAGCATCGCGGCGCACAGCGCGTCCCACGCGTGCTCGGCGTCGGGCCCGATCCACAGCGGCCGCGCCGACTGCGCCGCGACGGTGCGCACGAGCGTGGACTTCCCGACACCGGCGTCGCCGATCACCAGCAGCGTCCGGTCGGCGTCGCCCAGCGTCCACGGGGTGCGGCGCTGCCGCTCGGGCTCGTCGCGCAGCCCGAGCACGAGCCCCGCGGCGGCGATCTCGTCGCGCGTGATCCGTGGGGGCAGCGGCGGGGCCCACGGAGCGGGAGGCCGCTCGCCCGCGCCCATGCACGCGGCGGCGACGTCGGACGCGTCCGACAGCGCGATGCGCACGCGCTGCGGGCGCGCGTCCGCCGCGCGGCGGACGAGGGCGAGCCCGCGACCGTCCGGGCCGCCGGGCAGGTCGGCGGCGTCGGGCACACCCACGACGGCCGCGCTGTCGTGCGGATCGTTCGTGCGCAGGCTCACGCGCAGCCCGCAGTTGGTCAGCAGGGCGTCGCGGAAGACGCCGGCGGCGCGCTGCGTGCCGAGGATGACGTGGACCCCGAGCGCGCGCCCGCGCGCCGTCAGGTCGGCGAAGAGCGCGTCGAACTGCGGATGCGCCTCGCGCAGCGCCGCGAACTCGTCGACGACCACGACCAGGCGCGGCAGCTCGACGTCGGCGACGTCGCGCGCGCCGGCGGCGGCGAGCACGCGCTCCCGGCGCCGGACCTCGGCGCGCAGGCTCTCGATCGCCCGTCGGGCACCGCCGCCGTCCAGGTCGGTGATGACGCCCGTGACGTGGGGCACGTCGCGGAGCGCGTCGAAAGCCGCGCCGCCCTTGAAGTCGGCGAGGAGGAAGCACACGTCCGCCGTCGTGAAGCGCGCGGCGAGGGCCAGCACCCAGCTGACGAGGAGTTCGCTCTTGCCCGACCCGGTCGTCCCGGTGACGATCGCGTGCGGCCCGTCGGCGACCAGGTCGATCACGGCCGGGGCAGCGCCCGCCATCCCGATCGCGCACGGCAGCCCCCGGCGCTCGCGCTCGCGCACGGGCGGGCGCAGCGCCAGGAGTGGCACGGCCTCCACGGCGTCGGCGGGTGCGCGACGGGCCAGCAGGCCGGTGGCGATCACAGCGGCCTGCGCACGGCTCACCGCCTCCACTTCGATCTCGACGCTTCGCCCGGGCCCGGCGAGCCGCGCCCGGGTGGGTGCGGTCAGCTCGATCACATGCGTGCACCCGGGTGGGAGGGGCTGCCCCGGCCGCGCCTCGACGAGGCGCGCATGACCGTCCGTCGGTGCATCCGCGGTCATCCACGCGAGTCGACACGGGGCGGGCATCCGCGTCTGCGGGAGGTCGGCGACCCACGACTCCTCGCCGGCGACGTCCGCGGCGATCTCCAGCCGGCCGGGGGCCGCGACGCACGCCGCCTGCAGGACGAGCGCCCGCGCGACGGCGCGCGTGAGCACGGGCGGCCCCACGATCGCGATGCCCTCCGCGCACGACGCGGTCACGGGCGCGTCGGGGATGCGGCGCGCCGCGCGGACGATCGCCAGGTCGGCGGGGTCGTCACCGGACGCCGTGACGCGCAGCGTGCTGTCGAGCTCGCCGCGGCCGAGCACGAGGAGGTCGGCGGAGTCGGCGCCGCGCCACACCGCGTCGGGGCGGCGCACGTGCCCGCGCACGTCGGGATGCCGGGCCTCGAGCGCCTCGCGCTCCGCGTCGTGCCGTGCGGCCACGCGGGCGGCGACGCGGCCACGGACCTCGTCGGCGCGCGTCGTCTCGGCCCGTCGCTCGCGGCGCGCCGTCCGCGCGCCGTCCACGACTCCGGCAACGGCGATGAGCGGACCGAGCAGCGCGAACCACAGCGCGAAGGCGGAGCCGGTGAACGCCCAGAAGGCCAGCGCGCCGGCGACGGGCACGGCCGACGCGAGCCACGGGATCGCGGGGCGCGGAATCGCACGCGGAGCGTCCGGTAGCGTCAGCGGGCCGTCGGCGTCGACGGCGGGTTCGGTCGTGAGCGGGAGCGGCACAGAGCCAGTCCACTCGGCTGCGGGCGGCGAGCGCGCGCGAGACGGTCGCTCGTGGACGGGGGCGGCGCGGGCCGCCCTGGGGAGGAGAGGTCAGGACCGCGCGCGGTGCACGTCGAGCACGACGATCGTGATGTTGTCGCGCCCGCCGTTCTCCAGGGCCGCGTCGAGCATCGCGCGCACCGCGTCGGCCGGGTCGACGTTCTCGTCGAGGAAGTGACGGATGCCGTAGTCGGTCAGCTCCTTCGTCAGCCCGTCGGAGCAGATGACGAAGCGGTCGCCGTCGACGACGTCGAGCCGCACGTAGTCGGGCTTGGCGTTCTCGCTCGGGCCGACGGCGCGCGTGATGACGTTGCCGTACGGGTGGTTCTCGGCCTCCTCGGGGCTCAGGCGGCCGGCGGCCACGAGCTCCTGCACGACCGAGTGGTCGGTGGTGATCTGGGTCAGGTCGTCATCGCGCAGGAGGTACACGCGCGAGTCGCCGATGTTGAGGGTCACCCAGTGCGGCGGATGCTGCGTGGTGTCCAGGAACACGCCCGTGAGCGTCGTCCCCGTGCCCTCGTCGGTGGTCTCCGGGTGCGCGACGATGTCCTTCACGGCCCGCACGAGCGCCTTCTCGATCGCCTTGGGCGTGACGGTGCCGTCTTCGACCATGGCCCGCAGCCGGTCGACGGTGGAGGTGCTGGCGATCTCGCCGCCGATGTGCCCGCCCATGCCGTCGGCGACGACGAACAGCGGGAAGCTCGTGAGCACGGCGTCCTGGTTCGCCTCGCGGCGGCGCCCGGTGTCGGTCACCTCGGCCCACGAGAGGTCGATCGTCCCGTCGGACACGCGCACGGAGTGCGTGTGGGTCGTCACGTCGGGCACGCCACATCCTCCGGTCGCCGTGAACGGTCACCGCACGGGCGCGCGGCGTGCTCACATCCTAATGGACCGTCGGTGCGCTGCCTCGGATCCCGGCCCGGACGGTAGGGTGCGCGATGCTCAGCCGGCGGCGGGGTCGGCCGGCAGCGGCAGCAGCGCGTCGATCGCGGTGAGCGCGTCGTCGTCCGGCTCCCACGCGGTCGCCGCGGCGGCGTTCGCGCGGACCTGCTCGGCGCTCGTCGCGCCCGCGATGACGCTCGAGACCGGCTCCTGCGCGAGCAGCCACGCGAACGTCGCCTCGAGCATCGAGGCGCCGTGCTCCTCGGCGAGCCCCCGATAGGACTCGAGGACGTCCCACGGCGCGTCGCGCCACAGGTGCGGGCGCTGGCGGAGGATGCGACTGTCAGCGGGGCCGCCCTCGCGCGTGAACTTCCCGGTGAGCAGTCCGTTGTGCAGCGGGAAGAACGGGAAGAAGCCGAGCCCGAAGCGCCGCGCGGCCGGCAGCACCTCGCGCTCCGCGGCGCGCGCGAGCAGGCTGTACTGGTTCTGGGCCGACACGAACCGGACGCTGCCGAGGGCCGCCGCATCCGCCTCCGCGATCTGCCATCCGGTGAAGTTCGAGTGGCCGATGTAGCGCACCTTGCCCTCGCGGACGAGGTCGCCCAGCGCGTCGAGGGTCTCGTCGATCGGGGTCTCGGGGTCGGGCGTGTGCAGCTGGTACAGGTCGATGTAGTCGGTCTGCAGGCGCCGCAGCGACCCCTCGACCGAGCGGCGGATCGTCGCCCGCGACGCCTTCGCGCCGCCGGTCATCGCCGGAGCGAGCTGGGCATGCCCGAACTTCGTCGCGATGACGACCTCGTCGCGTCGGCCCCGGAGCGCCTCCCCCATGAGGGTCTCCGACAGGCCGAACTCGCGTCCGTAGACGTCGGCGGTGTCGAGGAACGTCACCCCCGCATCGATCGCGGCGTCGAGCACGTCCCGCGTGCCCTCGAGCGTCTCGGTACGGGTGCCGGCGCGCCCGAAGTTGTTGCAGCCCAGGCCGATGGCCGACACCATCAGCCCGGAGTCACCGACACGGCGCAGGGGAACGGGATTCGTCATGGTCCCACGCTACCCGGGCAGCTCGAGGTCCCCGCGAACGAGAGTCCCCTCCCGCGGACGGGAGGGGACTCTCGCGGACGTCAGACGCGCGGCGGAGCCGGCGGCTCGGTCGGCGGCGTCGTGGGCGGCGCCGGCGGCTCGGTGGGCGGCGTCGTCGGCGGAGCCGGCGGCTCCGCCGCCGCGGGCGGCGCCGTGGGGGCGGCGGAGGCCGGCGGCGGCGGGTAAGCGCCGGGGGCGGGAGGCGGCGGGTAGGCGCCGGGGGCGGCCGTCGCGCCGGGCGCGGCGTAGCCGCCCGCGGGCGCCGGAGCGCCCGGCTGCACGGGGATGCCCTGCCACACGGTGCGGTCGGCGATGAAGCTCGAGGCCCACGGAGCCGGCGGGATCGCCGGGTTCCAGCGCGACTTGTCGAACGCGAGGATGCCCAGCCAGATCAGCTGTCCGAGGCCGGGCAGGATGAACAGCAGCAGCAGGTACCACTCCTTGCCGAGCTTGAGCCCGACGCGCCACGAGTACGCCACGACGACGAGGTACGCGGCGATCGAGAAGATCCAGCCGATGTAAGGGATCTGGCCGAGGACGCCCGCGGCGATCGCGGCGCCCAGGACCACCCACGGCGACATGTCGCCGAGCTTGCCCATGATCATGCCGTTGTAGATCGGCACCCACGCGCGCCACTGCCCCTGCACGCCGGCCTTCTGGAAGATCTTCATCATGAAGAACGACGACAGGACGTAGTAGATGACGGCGAAGAACAGGATGAGCGGGATCAGGATGGCCAGGAACGCCAGCGCGGCGGCCGCGCCGGTCGGGTCGTAGTACGGATCAGACATGACAGCCCTCTCGGAAGGTGGGCGTGCACGCACGCCGCGGGATCATTCCCGCGGCGCCATGTTAGCGATCCTGAGTGTTGACTGAACAGCAGGCGCGGCCGATTCGCGCGGAATCCGTCTCCGGGTTCACTCCGCGAGCACGTCGATCTCGTCGCCGACGCCGCGTCGCGCGGGGAAGCCGGCGGCATCCGCCCACCGCACGAACGCGTCGGCGTTCGAGATCCGCGGGCGCGTCTGCGCGAGGGCACGCGTGAGCGCGCCCTTGGTGTGCTTGTTGAAGTGGTTGAGGGCGCGGCCCTCCGCCGTCACGACGCGCACGTACGCGTGCGGCGTGCCCGCGGGCACCGGGCCGAGGGCCGCATACGCCTCGGAGCGCAGGTCGAGCACGAAGCGCGGCGCGTCGGCGAAGGCCGCGGTCACCGCATCCGCCCAGTGCCGGCGCAGCGGCGGCAGGCCGGGCACGGATGCGGCGGCGCCGAGTCGGTACGCCGGGATGCGGTCGAGCGCGCTGACGGGCCCGAAGGGGGCGGAGTGGATCAGGACGTGGGCGCCGAGCCACCGGCGCGCGGTCGCGTCGAGGCCGTCGGCGCCGAGGGCGTCGAAGAGCACCCCCGTGTAGCGGTCGACGGCGGGCATCGTGGGCGCCGTCCGCAGGGCCGCGTTGGCGGCGATGTCGGCGCGCTGCCGGGCACCGAGCTTGAGGACGCGCGCCGCCTCGTCCTCGTCGGAGGACAGCGCCACGAGCGCGTCGACGGCCGCGGCGCGGCGGTCGCGGAGCCCCGGCAGCGCGAGAGCATCGAGGTCGAGGGGCGCGGACGACCCGCCGGGACGCTTGGTCTCCGACGGCGGCAGCAGGATCAGCATGCGGTCCTTCCACCGCGAAGGGTCGCGACCCGCCGTCCGCCGGGCTCCGGCGGGGGCGCGTCGCGACCCTTTGCGAACGTGGGATGCGTCGTCAGGAGATGAGCGCGGCGTTGCCCGCCACGATCGTGAGTTCGTCGCCCTCCATGGAGAGGAAGCCGTCCTGCGCGTTCGCGGTCACCTTGGAGCCGTCGGCACGCGTGATACGCACCTGGCCCTCGGCAAGGATCGCCAGCACGGGCTCGTGACCGGCCATGAAGCCGATCTCCCCCTCGACGGTCTTGGCGACGACGAGCGACGCCTCCCCCGACCACACCTCGGCGTCGGCCGAGACGAGGTGCACCTGGAGCGGCATGTCAGCCGTTCTCCTTCTGGATCTGCGCCCAGCGCGCCTCGACGTCGGAGATGCCGCCGACGTTGAAGAACGCCTGCTCGGCGACGTGGTCGAACTCGCCCTTGACGATCGCGTCGAACGACTCGATGGTCTCCTTGATCGGGACGGTCGAGCCCTCGACACCGGTGAACTTCTTCGCCATGTAGGTGTTCTGCGAGAGGAACTGCTGGATGCGGCGCGCACGCGAGACGACGATCTTGTCCTCTTCGGAGAGCTCGTCGACACCGAGGATCGCGATGATCTCCTGCAGCTCCTTGTTCTTCTGCAGGATCTGCTTCACGGCGGTGGCCACGCGGTAGTGGTCCTCACCGATGTAGCGCGGGTCGAGGATGCGGCTCGTCGAGGTCAGCGGGTCGACCGCGGGGTACAGACCCTTCGACGCGATCTCGCGCGAGAGCTCGGTCGTCGCGTCCAGGTGGGCGAACGTCGTCGCCGGGGCCGGGTCGGTGTAGTCGTCGGCGGGCACGTAGATGGCCTGGAGCGACGTGATCGAGTGGCCGCGCGTCGAGGTGATGCGCTCCTGCAGCACACCCATCTCGTCGGCGAGGTTCGGCTGGTACCCCACAGCGGAGGGCATGCGGCCGAGGAGCGTCGACACCTCGGAGCCGGCCTGCGTGAACCGGAAGATGTTGTCGATGAACAGCAGCACGTCCTGGTTCTGCACGTCGCGGAAGTACTCCGCCATCGTCAGAGCCGAGAGGGCGACGCGCAGACGGGTCCCCGGCGGCTCGTCCATCTGGCCGAACACGAGCGCGGTCTTGTCG
Organism: Microbacterium sp. 10M-3C3; assembly: GCF_003931875.1. Classification (NCBI taxonomy): domain Bacteria; kingdom Bacillati; phylum Actinomycetota; class Actinomycetes; order Micrococcales; family Microbacteriaceae; genus Microbacterium; species Microbacterium sp. 10M-3C3. Next base: position 2,419,175 of record NZ_CP034245.1, read on the forward strand.
AAGACGCCCGCCTCCTCCATCTCGTGGATGAGGTCGTTGCCCTCGCGCGTGCGCTCGCCGACACCGGCGAACACCGACACACCGCCGTGGTCCTGCGCGACGCGCTGGATCATCTCCTGGATGAGGACGGTCTTGCCGACGCCCGCACCGCCGAACAGGCCGATCTTGCCGCCCTGCACGTACGGGGTGAGCAGGTCGATGACCTTGATGCCGGTCTCGAACATCGTGGTCTTCGACTCGAGCTGGTCGAAGTTCGGCGCCTTGCGGTGGATGCCCCAGCGCTCGGTGACCTCGATCTGCTCGCCCGGCTCGCCGTTGAGGACGTCGCCGGTGACGTTGAACACCTTGCCCTTGGTGACGTCGCCGACGGGCACCGTGATGGGGCCGCCGGTGTCGCGCACCTCCTGGCCGCGGACCATGCCGTCCGTGGGCTTCAGCGAGATGGCGCGCACGAGGTCGTCGCCGAGGTGCTGGGCGACCTCGAGGGTGATCTCGGTCGACTCCCCCTCGATCGTGATCGTCGTCTTCAGGGCGTTGTAGATGTCGGGGATCGCATCGTGGGGGAACTCGATGTCGACGACCGGGCCCGTGACGCGTGCGACGCGTCCGACGCCGGCCGTCTGAGTCTGCTCGGCCTTCTCGGCGGTGAGGCTCATGGCTTCTTCTCTCCTTGTGAGGTCTTACTTGCCCGATGCCAGGGCGTCGGCGCCGCCGACGATCTCGGCGATCTGCTGCGTGATCTCCGCCTGACGCGCGTTGTTGCGCAGGCGGGTGTAGTCGGTGATGAGCTTGTCGGCGTTGTCGCTGGCGGACTTCATCGCCTTCTGCGTCGCCGCGTGCTTGGCCGCGGAGGACTGCAGGAGGGCGTTGAAGACGCGGCTCTGGATGTACACCGGCAGGAGCGCGTCGAGCACCGTCTCGGCGTCCGGCTCGAACTCGTACAGGGGGTACACCTGCGCCGACGCGTCCGCCTCGGCCTCGACGACCTCGAGCGGGAGCAGCCGCACCGACTCGGGCGTCTGCGTCATCATGCTGACGAAGCGGTTGTAGACGAGGTGGATCTCGTCCACGCCGCCCTCGGTGCCGCCGCGGTTGTACGCGTCGATGAGGGTGGCTGCGATCTCCTCCGCCGTGCGGAACTGCGGGGTGTCGGTGTCACCGGTCCACTCGCCCTCGGTCGCGAGGCGACGGAACTGGAAGTAGCCCACCGCCTTGCGTCCGACGAGGTAGAACGCGACCTCCTTGCCCTCCGAGCGCAGCAGCTCGGCCAGCTCGAGACCCTCGCGGAGGATCTGCGAGTTGAACGCGCCGGCCAGGCCCCGGTCCGAGGCGAAGATCACGACCGCCGAGCGGCGGATGTCCGCGCGCTCGGTGGTCAGCGGGTGATCGACGTTGGAGTGGGTGGCCACGGCCGAGACGGCGCGCGTCACGGCCCGCGCGAAGGGCGAGGACGCGCGCACCCGCGCCATCGCCTTCTGGATGCGCGAAGCCGCGATGAGCTCCATCGCCTTCGTGATCTTCTTGGTGGTCTGCGCAGAGTTGATCTTCTGCTTGTAGACCCGCAGTTGTGCGCCCATGATCCGTTATCCGTGTCGCGTCAGCGACGGCCCTTGACGATCTTCTCCTGGTTGACGTCCTCGGCCTCTGCGGCGGCCACCGACTCGGTGCCCGGCGTGCCGATGCCCTGGCCGTCGCCGGCCTGGAACTCCAGGATGAACTCGTCGATGCGCTTGTCGAGCTCGGCGACGGTGTCGTCGTCGAGGACGTTGGTCTCGCGCAGGGTGTCGAGCACCGTCGTGTTGCGGCGCAGGTAGTCGAGCAGCTCGCGCTCGAAGCGCAGGACGTCCGACACCTCGATCTTGTCGAGCTTGCCGTTCGTGCCGGCCCAGATCGAGACGACCTGCTCCTCGACGGGGTACGGCGAGTACTGCGGCTGCTTCAGGAGCTCCGTCAGGCGCGCACCGCGGGCCAGCTGGCGGCGCGAGGCCGCGTCGAGGTCGGACGCGAACATCGCGAAGGCCTCGAGCGAGCGGTACTGCGACAGCTCGAGCTTGAGCGTGCCGGAGACCTTCTTGATCGACTTGACCTGGGCGTCACCGCCCACGCGCGAGACCGAGATGCCGACGTCGACCGCAGGACGCTGGTTGGCGTTGAACAGGTCGGACTGCAGGAAGATCTGGCCGTCGGTGATCGAGATGACGTTCGTCGGGATGTACGCCGAGACGTCGTTGGCCTTCGTCTCGATGATGGGCAGACCCGTCATCGACCCGGCGCCCAGCTCGTCGGACAGCTTCGCGCAGCGCTCGAGGAGACGCGAGTGCAGGTAGAACACGTCGCCCGGGTACGCCTCGCGGCCCGGCGGGCGGCGCAGCAGCAGCGACACGGCGCGGTAGGCCTCGGCCTGCTTCGACAGGTCGTCGAAGATGATGAGAACGTGCTTGCCGCCGTACATCCAGTGCTGGCCGATGGCCGAGCCGGTGTAGGGGGCGAGGTACTTGAAGCCGGCCGGGTCGGAGGCGGGCGCCGCGACGATGGTGGTGTACTCCATCGCGCCGGCGTCCTCGAGCGCGCCCTTGACGGAGGCGATCGTCGAGCCCTTCTGGCCGATCGCGACGTAGATGCAGCGCACCTGCTTGTTGACGTCGCCGGACTCCCAGTTGGCCTTCTGGTTGATGATCGTGTCGAGCGCGATCGCGGTCTTGCCGGTCTGGCGGTCGCCGATGATCAGCTGGCGCTGACCGCGGCCGACGGGGATCATCGCGTCGATGGCCTTGATGCCGGTCTGCAGCGGCTCGTGCACGGATTTGCGCTGCATGACGCCGGGCGCCTGGAGCTCGAGGGCGCGACGGCCCTCCGACGCGATCTCGCCGAGACCGTCGATCGGGTTGCCGAGCGGGTCGACGACGCGGCCCAGGTAGCCGTCGCCGACGGGCACCGACAGGACCTCGCCCGTGCGGGTGACCTCCTGGCCCTCCTCGATGCCGGCGAAGTCGCCGAGGACGACCACGCCGATCTCGTGCTCGTCGAGATTCTGGGCCAGGCCCAGCGTGCCGTCCGCGAAGCGGACGAGCTCGTTGGCCATCACACCCGGCAGGCCCTCGACGTGCGCGATGCCGTCCGCGGCGTCGACCACGGTGCCGACCTCGGAGGCGGCGGCGCCGGTGGGCTCGTAGGCGGCGACGAAATCCTTCAGCGCGTCACGGATGACGTCGGGGCTGATGGTGATATCTGCCATTGTCGTTCCTTCGTATCGGGGGGCGTTCGGCCCCCGGAGTCTGCGTCCTCGTGGACGGCAAGCCTTGTGGGTTAGCCCGCCAGGCGCTGGCGGAGATCGGCCAGGCGGGTGGAGATGCTGGCGTCGATGACGTCGTCGGCGATCTGCACGCGCAGCCCGCCCACGACCGACGGATCGATGACGACGTTCAGGGAGACCTGCGCACCATACCTCGCCGACAGCGCGGCGGCCAGCCGCTCGCGCTGCGCCTCGCCGAGGGCGACGGCGCTGACGACGGTCGCGACCGTGCGGCCGCGCTGGTCGGCCACGAGCCGCATCGCACGCGACAGGAGCGCCCGCACGCGCCGCTCGCGCGGCTGCTGGACGAGCGAGGACACGATGAGCGTCGTCGCCGCGCTCGCCCGCGATCCCAGGAGCGTCTCGATGAGCGCGCCCTTCGCGGCGGCGTCGCCGAGCCGGCTCCCGAGAGCGAGCTCGAGCTCGGCGTTCTGCGCGACCGTGCGGGAGAAGGCGAACAGCTCCGCCTCGATGTCGTCGGCGGCGGCGACGGCCGCGGCACGGACGGCCAGCTCCTCGATCGCGTCGACGAGGTCGGACGCGTTCGACCAGCGCTGCGCCGCGAGCGTCGAGAGCAGCTCGACGGTCGTCGGCTTCAACGCGCGGCCGAAAACGTCGGCGACCACCTTGGCGCGCGCGGCGGCCGGAGCCGCCGAGTCCGCGAGCGCGCCGCCGAGCTGCGGCGAGCCGCCGACGGCGCGCGAGGCCGCGAACAGCTCGCGCGCGACCTCGAGGTCGACGCCGGCCGCGCCGGTGAGCGCCGTCGTCGCCGCCTCGAGCGCCTGCGTGGTCGCACTGCCCATTACGGTGCCGCCTTCTCGGGCGCAGCCTTCTCGGAGGCCTCGAGGTCGGCGAGGAAGCGGTCGACGACCGCCTGCGCCTTGGCGTCGTCGGAGAGGGTCTCGCCGATGACGTTGCCGGCCAGGTCGAGGGCGAGCGTGCCGACCTCGCTGCGCAGCGACACGAGGGCCGACTGGCGCTCCGCCTCGATCTGCGTGTGCGCGGTGGCCGTGATGCGCGCGGCCTCGGCCGACGCGGCGTCCTTCGCCTCGGCGACGATCTTCTTGCCGTCCTCGCGGGCGGCCTCGCGGATCTCGCCGGCCTCCTTGCGGGCCTCGGCGAGCTGCGCGGTGTACTCCTCGAGCGCCGCCTCGGCCTGACGCTGGGCCTCGTCAGCCTTCGCGATGTTGCCTTCGATCGCGGCACCGCGCTCGTCGAGCAGCTTCTGCATGCGCGGCAGCACGACGCGCCAGAAGACGAGCAGGATGACGACGAAGCAGACCGCGGACCAGGTGATGTCGTAGATCGCCGGGATCAGCGGGTTCGGGGGCGTCCCCTCCCCTGCCGGCTCGGCGGCGAGGACAAGAGCGTTCAGCATCTCGTCTCCTTTACGTGAGTGGTCCGGCGGGTCAGAAGCCGAAGATGAAGCCGGTCGCGATGCCGATGAACGCGAGCGCCTCGGTGAAGGCGATGCCGATGAACATCAGCACCTGCAGGCGGCCGGCCAGTTCGGGCTGACGGGCGACGCCCTCGATCGTCTTGCCGACGACGATGCCCACGCCGATGGCCGGGCCGATGGCGGCGAGACCGTAGCCGACGGTCGCGATCGAACCGGAGACCTGGGCGAGAACCGTAGTTGCGTCCACGGGGTGTTTTCCTTTCGGTTGGGTGGCTCGGCGTGCGCCGGGCCGCTCAGTGCTCTTCTGCGATCGCGAGCTGGATGTAGACCGCGGTGAGAATTGCGAAGACGTACGCCTGGAGGAAGGCCACCAGGAGCTCGAACAGGGTGAAGGCGAGGCCGAACGCGAGCGTGCCCGCGCCCAGGAGCGACCAGAAGCCGCCGAGGCCGAAGACGAAGAACTGCGTCGCGGCGAAGAACAGCACCAGCATGAGGTGCCCGACGATCATGTTCATCAGGAGACGGAGCGTGAGCGTCACGGGCCGGATGATGAAGGTCGAGAGGAACTCGAGCGGGATGATCAGGATGTACAGGAACCACGGCAGGCCCGACGGCATGAGCGAGTTCTTGAAGAACGCGCCGGGCGACTTCTTCACACCCGCGTAGATGAACGTCACGTAGGCGACCGCGGCCAGCAGCAACGGCACCGCGATGACGCTCGTTCCGGCGATGTTCAGGCCCGGGATGATGCCGGTGATGTTCATGAACAGCACCATGAAGAAGATCGTGGTGAGGATCGGCAGGAACCGGCGGCCGTCCTTGCGCCCGAGGAGGTCTTCGGCGATGTTGACGCGGACGAAGTCCAGACCCATCTCCACGACGCTCTGGAAGCGGCCGGGGACGAGCTTCATGCGGCGCGTGCCGAGGACGAACACCAGCACGAGCACCGCGGTGGCCAGCAGCTGGATGATGTTGATGCGCGTCAGCTCGAAGGGCGTGCCGGCGAACAGGACCGCGTCCGGGAAGAAATCGTTGATGGACGGCGGATGGAACTCCGCCTCAGCGGACACGACGTTCGCGATCAGGGTCGCAGCTTGAGTGGACAGCGCTGGCTCCAGCTTCGGGGCATCGGTGTGAACCGTTGCGACGATGGTCGGTGATCGCACCCCGGAAGCGCTCGTAGAGCGGGCGGGCGCAACACCACCCTACCAAATCCGGGCGCCGACGCCGACGCCCCGGGGCGGATCTCTCGATATCGAGAGATCAGTCGCGCCGGTCGCCCGCCTCGGGATCGCTCGGCAGCGTCACATCGCTCGCAGCGGGCACGCGCATCCGCAGCAGCACGACGACGTCCACGACGAGCGACGCGACGACGCTCACGACGAGCGCGACGAAGAACACGACCGGGTCGACCCACGACTGCCCGCGCAGCACGACCAGGGCGACGATGAACAGGACGAGCTTGAGCAGCCATCCGCCGAGCACGACGCCGAAGAAGATCGGCACGTACAGGTCGTCGCCGAACCAGCGGTTGGCGATCAGGATGCTCGCGGCCGTCACGGCGAGGAAGAGCGCGCTCACGAGCACGCCCGCCAGGGCGCTGCCCAGGCCCCCCGCACCGCCGACGGCGAAGCCGACCACCGCGCCGACGACCAGGAGGACGCCGGCGACGATCCCGCCCCACGTGAGCGCGGTGCGCAGCACCGGCGTGCTCGAGGGGCGGCGGGCGGCGGGCGAGGTGGCGCTCATGCGGGGATCTCCGTCGGGACGTGGCGCGCCCGGGGGCGCGAGGGGAGGAAGGTCAGGACGAGGCACGCGACGACCCCGACGAGGCCGAAGCCGGCGCCGAGGAGGTAGTCGCCGGGCCACTCCTCCTGCGTGCCGATGTACATCAGCAGGAACGAGAAGCTCACGATCGCGGTCCACGCATAGAAGATGAGCACCGCGTCGCGGTCGGAGTGCCCCATGTCCAGCAGCCGATGGTGCAGGTGCTTCCGATCGGGTGAGAACGGCGAACGACCCGCGCCCATGCGCCGGATGACGGCGAGGCCGAAGTCCAGCAGCGGCAGCAGCACGATCACGATCGGCAGCAGGATCGGGATGAAGGCACCCAGCAGCTGCGAGCGGCCGAGGCGCTCGGGGTCGAGGACGGCCGGGTTCAGGACGCCCGTGATCGCGATGGCCGATGTGGCCATGAGCAGTCCGAGCAGGAGTGCGCCGGAGTCGCCCATGAAGATCTTCGCGGGGCTCCAGTTCAACGGCAGGAAGCCCAGGCACGCCCCCACGAGGACGGCGGCGATGAAGGACGCGACGTTGAAGTACGTGCTCGCGCCGAAGTCGCGCACGAGCAGGTAGGAGTACGCGAAGAACACGCCGTTGGCGATGAGGCACACGCCCGCGACCAGCCCGTCCAGGCCGTCGATGAAGTTGACGGCGTTCATGACGATGACGATCGCGAAGAGCGTCAGCGTGAAGCTCATCCAGCTGGAGCCGACCGTGATGCCGCCGATCGGCAGCGAGTAGATCTGGAATTGGCCGAAGAAGGCGATGATGCCGGCGGTGAGGAACTGCGCGCCGAGCTTGATGAACCAGTCGAGGTCCCACACGTCGTCGAGGACGCCGACCACGACGATGACGAACGCGGCGGCCAGGATCGCCAGCACCGGAGCGGGGTTGACCCAGATGATCGCGAAGAACGGGAACTGCGTCGAGAAGGCGAACGCGGCGCACACGCCGAGGAACATCGCCACGCCGCCGAGCCTCGGCGTCGGCCGCTTGTGCACGTCGCGCTCGCGGATCGCCGGATACAGCTTGTAGCGCAGGCTGAAGTGGAGCACGGCCCACGTCAGCACGGAGGTCACCACCGCGGTGAAGATCACCACGAGGAGATACAGCTTCACGCGCCGCTGCTTCCCGGCGGGGTCGGCCCCGCGTCCGGGGCGTGATGGTGCGCGTGACCGGAAGCGGGATCCGGCTCGAGCAGGTCGCCGAGGACGTCGCGCAGGCGCTCGCGCGACACGGCGCCCTCGCGGAGCACGCGCACGACCGGTTCGGCGCCGCCGACGAGTCGCGTCGCGTCCACGATCGTCGAGGCGATCCCCGTCTCGCTCGGGCCGGCGTCGAGGTAGGCCGACACGGAGTCGCCGAGCATGTCGCGCGCCTGGTCGATCATCACGGCGGCCGGCATCCCCGTCAGGTTGGCGCTGGAGACGGCGAGGGGCCCGGTCTCCTGCAGCAGCTCGAGTGTGAGGGTGTGCGCGGGCATCCGCACCGCGACCGTGCCGTGCGTCTCGCCGAGATCCCACGACAGCGACGGCTGCGCGGGAAGGACGATCGTGAGGCCGCCGGGCCAGAACTCCTCGACGAGGCGCTCGACCGGCTCGGGCACCTCGGCGACCAGGGCGCGCAGCGTCGCGACGCCCGCCACGAGCACGGGCGGGGGCTGCTGGCGGCCGCGTCCCTTCGCGGCGAGGAGCCCCGCGACCGCGCGCGCGTTGAACGCGTCGGCGGCGATCCCGTAGACGGTGTCGGTGGGCAGCACGACGAGGTCGCCGCGGCTCAGCGCCTGGCGGGCGTGGCGCATACCCGCGAGAAGCCCGGCCTCGTCACGGCAGTCGTACACAGGGGACATGTCGTCCGACAGTCTACGTGCGCCCCCGCTCGGCGCCCGTCCCGGGCGGCAGCGTCAGGGCCGGAGCGCCGTGGTCGCGCGGTCGCGCAGGGTCAGATCCGGATGCGTCGCCGTCGCCGTCCAGCCGTCGGCCTCCAGCAGGGCGCGGATGGCCGGCCCCTGCCACTCGCCGTGCTCGATCACGAGCAGCGCGCCGGGGTGGGCAAGGCGCAGGGCCACGCGGCTGAGCACGCGCACGACGTCGAGCCCGTCCGGCCCGCCGTACAGCGCCGCCGGCGGGTCGTACAGGCGCACCTCGGGGTCGCGCGGGACGGCGTCGTCGGGGACGTAGGGCGGGTTGGAGACGACGACCGACACGGTGCCGTCGAGCTCGGGGAACGCGTCGGCCAGGTCGATGCGCGCGATCCGCACGTTCTCGGCACCGAGGCGACGGGCGTTCTCCTTCGCCCACACGAAGGCATCCACCGACTTCTCCGCCGCGTGCACGCGCGCGTGCGGCACCTCGGTGGCCATCGCGAGAGCGATCGCGCCGCTGCCGGTGCCGAGGTCGACGGCCACCGGCGCGGGCGAGGCCGACGCCCGCAACGCGTCGATCGCGATCTGCGCGACGATCTCGGTCTCGGGTCGGGGCACGAAGACGCCGGGGCCGACGGCGAGCTCGAGATGGCGGAAGGGTGCCAGACCCGTGAGGTGCTGGAGGGGCACGCGGGCGCTGCGGCGTTCGACGAGCTCGTCGAACGCGGCGGCGGTGGCCGCATCCGTCGACGCCCCGCGGACGACCGCGGCCTGCAGCTCGCCGCGACCGACGCCCAGCGCGTGCGCGGCCAGCAGCTCGGCGTCGACGGCGGGATCGGGGACGCCCGCGGCCGCGAGCCGCTCGGCGGCGGCGCGCACGAGGTCGGACAGGCGCGACGGGGCGGCGTCGGGGGTGTGCTCGGGCATCGGCGTACGAGCTTACGGCTCCCGCGGGTCCGTGCGGTCGCCGGCCGACATACTCGGCCGCCGCGGAGGCGCGCTCGCTAGGCTGAGCCGGTACGCGTCCCGACGGCGAAAGGCCCGTTATGCCCGGCATCCACTCCGACATCACGTCCGCGTTCGGTGACACACCCCTCGTGCGGCTGAACCGCGTCGCCGAGGGGGTGGACGCGAACCTCCTCGCCAAGCTCGAGTTCTACAACCCGGCCGGCAGCGTCAAGGACCGACTGGGCATCGCGATCGTGGACGCCGCGGAGGCGTCGGGCGAGCTGAAGCCCGGCGGCACGATCGTGGAGTCCACGAGCGGCAACACCGGCATCGCGCTGGCGATGGTCGGCGCCGCCCGCGGCTACAAGGTCATCCTCACGATGCCCGCGTCGATGTCGAAGGAGCGGCGCCTGCTGCTGAAGGCGTTCGGCGCCGACGTCGTGCTGACCGACCCCACGAAGGGCATGTCGTTCGCGGTGGACGAGGCCAAGCGCATCGTCGCGGAGACCCCCGGCGCGATCTGGGCGCGGCAGTTCGAGAACGAGGCGAATCCCGCGATCCACCGCAAGACGACCGCCGAGGAGATCCTGCGCGACACCGACGGCAAGGTCGACTACTTCGTCGCCGGCATCGGCACGGGCGGCACGATCACCGGTGTGGGGCAGGTGCTCAAGGAGCGCGTCCCCGGCGTGAAGGTCATCGCGGTCGAGCCCGCCGACTCCCCCGTGCTCACGAAGGGCCACCCCGGCCCGCACAAGATCCAGGGCATCGGGCCGAACTTCGTGCCCGCGATCCTCGACCGCGACATCATCGACGAGGTCGTCGACGTCGAGTTCGACGACGCGATCCGTCTCGCGCGCGACACCGCCACCCAGGACGGCATCCTCGTGGGCATGTCCTCGGGTGCGGCCATCTGGGCGGCCCTGCAGATCGCCAAGCGGCCGGAGGCGGCGGGCAAGAACATCGTCGTGATCATCCCGTCGTTCGGCGAGCGCTACCTCTCGACGGCCCTGTACGAGAACCTCCGCGAGGACTGAGTGGGCGCCCTCCAGCGCGTCCGAGAAGACCTCGCCGCCGCGAAGCTGCGCGACCCCGCCGCGCGCGGGGCGCTCGAGATCGCGCTCCTCTACCCTGGCCTGCACGCGGTATGGGCGTATCGCCTCCACCACCGGATGTGGCGGCGCGGACTCCGGTTCCCGGCGCGCCTGGTGTCGCAGCTGACCCGGTTTCTCACGGGCATCGAGATCCACCCCGGCGCCGTCATCGGCCGTCGCTTCTTCATCGACCACGGGATGGGCGTCGTCATCGGCGAGACGGCCGAGATCGGCGACGACGTGCTCCTCTACCACGGGGTCACCCTCGGCGGCCGTCAGCGCGAGGGCGGCAAGCGGCATCCGACCCTGGGCGACGGCGTCGCGGTGGGTGCGGGGGCGAAGATCCTCGGGCCGATCGTGATCGGCGACCGCTGCGTCATCGGCGCGAACGCGGTCGTGACGAAGGATGCGCCGGCCGACAGCACGCTCGTCGGCGTCCCGGCGAAGGCCCGCCCGCGGCGCGACGGCGACGACAGCCGGGCGCTGCTGGCGGCGCCCGAGTACGTGATCTAACCGGCCAGGAGCGCCCCGAGCCGGTCGAACAGCGACGTCTGGATCTCCCGCAGCCCGCGCGTCTCACCCTCGGCGATCCACGCGGCGAAGGCCACCTCGAAGACACCGACCGCCGCGCGCGCGACGAGGGACGCCTCAGGCTCGGGCACTCCGCGTCCGTCGAGCGCGGCGGCGATCGAGACGGCGAGTGACCGCATCTTCTGCGCCTCACGCTCGCTCAGACCCTCGTCGGCGGCGATGATCGCGCCGCGCGCGCGGGAGCGCGGCCGGCGCTCGTCCGGGAACATCTCAGCCGCCGCGTCGAAGCCGTGGCGGACGGCGGCCACCGCGTCGTGCCGCGCGGGCGCGGCGGCGACGGCCTCGGCCACCGCCGTGACGAAAGTGGACTGCCCATCGAAGAGCACTTCGCGTTTGTCGGCGAAGTGGCGGAAGAAGGTGCGTTCGGTCACCCCGGCGGCCTCGGCGATCTCAGCGACGGTCACGGCGTCGAATCCGCGCGCGCGGATGACGTCGAACGCCGCGGCCTGCAGCCGGTCGCGCGCCCCGGGTGTCCATCGCGCCATGCTCGAATCCTACCGATGACAGAGCCTGACATCAGGGCGTATAGTCATGTCATTCCCTGACATGACTCGCGGATGCCCGCGGAAGGAGAACACCATGCGCATCTTCGTCACCGGCGCGAGCGGCTGGATCGGCTCCCACGTCGTCGCCGAGCTGCTCGCCCACGGACACCAGGTCATCGGCCTCGCACGCTCGGACGCGTCAGCCGAACGTCTCAGGGCGGCCGGGGCGGCCGTCGTCCGCGGCGACCTCGACGAGCCGGCATCACTGCAGCACGGCGCGGATGCCGCCGACGCCGTCGTCCACCTCGCCAACAAGCACGACTTCGCCCACCCCGAGGTCTCCAACGCCGCGGAGCGCGCCGCGACGCAGGCGTTCGGCGACGCCCTCGCCGGCACCGGCAAGCCGTTCCTCCTCGCCTCAGGCCTCGCGATCCCCACGGCCACACCTCCACTGACCGAGGGCACCCCCTCCCCCGCGCACGGCCCCGACTCCATGCGCGGCGGCAGCGAGAACCTCGCGCTCGACTTCGTCGACCGCGGCGTCCGCACGATCGTCGCGCGCTTCGCGCCGACCGTGCACGGCAGGCACGATCACGGCTTCGTCGCGGCGCTCGTCGCGGCGGCGCGCGCCAGCGGCGAGGTGCTCGTGGCGGGCGACGGCTCAGCCCGGTGGACCGCGGTGCACGTCGACGACGCGGCCGCCGCGGTGCGCCTCGGACTCGAGCGCGCCGAAGCGGGCACGATCCTGCACGTCACGGCGGAGAGCGTGCGCACCGGCGACATCGCGGCCGCGATCGGCGCGGGGCTGCGGCTTCCCGTCACCGCCACCACACCGGACGTGCTGGCCGAGCGTCTCGGCTTCATCGGCCGCGTCTTCGCGAGCGACACGTCGGCCTCGAGCGTCCGTACGCGCGAGCTGATGGGCTGGACGCCGACAGGCCCGACGCTGCTCGAGGACATCGCCGCGGGCGCGTACTTCCCCGTGGGCTCCTGAGCGCACGCCGTACGCTCGGAGGATGGCCGAGCTGCACGATCTGTCCCTCGTCGAGCAGGCGCGGATGCTGCGCACCGGAGAGCTCACGCCGAAGGCCGCGGTCGCCCATTACCTCTCGCGCATCGAGCGCGAGCACGCGCTCGCCGCGTTCGCCGAGGTGACGGCCGGGGCCGCCTTCGCGCGGGCCGACGCGCTCGGCAGCGCTGCCGCATCCGGTGCGCTGCACGGCGTGCCGCTGGCCGACAAGGACCTCGTCGCGCGGGCGGGCGTGCCCACGCGCTACGGGTCTCGGGCGCGCGCCGACCACGTGCCCGCCGTCTCGGATCCGCTCGCGGCCGCGCTGGATGCGGCCGGCGCGATCAACCTCGGCAAGACCGCGACGAGCGAGTTCGGGCTCACCGGGTACACCGAGCCGCGCACCGGCCGACCCGCACGCGATCCGTGGAACCCCGCGCACGGCGCGGGCGGCTCGAGCGGGGGCGCGGCGGTCGCCGTGGCGGCGGGGCTGCTGCCCGCCGCCGTCGCGTCCGACGGCGGCGGGTCGATCCGCATCCCCGCGGCGACCGTCGGCGTTGTGGGCGTGAAGCCCTCGCGCGGCCGCCTCCCGATCGGCTCGGGCTTCGACGCGCCCGACGGCCTGGCCGTCACGGGGCCGATCGCGACGAGCGTCGCCGACGCCGCGTTCCTCCTCGACGCGCTCGTCGGCCTCGCCCCGTTCCGCTACGCGACGCGCGCGCCCGGCGACGGACCGTTCCTCGCGGCGGCGCAGCGCCCGCTCGAAGGCGCCCGCATCGGGGTGACCACGGTGTCGCCGTGGGACGACAGCGAGGACATCCGCCTGGACCCCGCGGCGGCCGAGGCCGTGCGACGCGCGGCGGGCGCTCTCGCGGCAGGCGGACACGGCGTCGAGGACGCGGCGTGGCGGCCGCGGGGCTACGCGGAGCTCTTCCGCGTGCTGTGGCGCGCGAGCGCCGCACGCATCCCGCTCACCGAGGCCGACCTCGACGTCGTCGAGCCGCTCACCGCGTGGCTCGTGCGCGAAGGCCGCGGACTCGCCGCATCGGACCTGCTCGCGGCGCTCGCGGCCGCGCGCGTGTTCGAGCGCGAGACGATCACGGCCTTCGACGCGTTCGATGCGGTGCTGACGCCCGCGCTCGCCCTGCCGCCGCAGCACGTCGGCTGGTACGACGGCCTCGATCCCGAACGCACGTTCGCACGCCAGGTCGAGTACGCGCCGTACTCGAGCTTCGTGAACGTCGCGGGGCTCCCGGCGATCACGGTGCCGTTCACGACGGATGCGGCGGGCCACCCCGTCAGCGTGCAGCTCGTCGGCCGCCCCGGCGGTGAGGCCGCGATCCTCGCCCTGGCCGCGCAGCTCGAGGCCGCGCGTGGCCCGCTGCCGCATCCGCCGGCCTGGTGACGCCGGCCGCCCACCCGGAGCCCTGCGGGATGTTCAGTCGGAGGAGCCGAGGGCGGCGAGGCGGGCTTCCTCGTCGGCGGCGATCGCCGACTCGATGATCGGGCCGAGCGCGCCGTCCATGACCTGGTCGAGGTTGTACGCCTTGTAGCCGGTGCGGTGGTCGGCGATGCGGTTCTCGGGGAAGTTGTACGTGCGGATGCGCTCGGAGCGGTCCATGCCGCGGATCTGCGAGCGGCGCGCGTCGGAGGCCGCCGCATCCCGCTCCTCCTGCTGCTTCGCGAGCAGCCGCGCCCGCAGCACGCGCATGCCGGCCTCGCGGTTCTGCAGCTGGGATTTCTCGTTCTGCATCGACACCACGATGCCGGTCGGCACGTGCGTGATGCGCACGGCCGAGTCGGTCGTGTTGACCGACTGGCCGCCCGGGCCGGACGAGCGGAACACGTCGATCTTCAGATCGTTCGGGTCGATGGAGATCTCCTCGGGCTCGTCGACCTCGGGGAAGACGAGCACGCCGGTCGTCGACGTGTGGATGCGGCCCTGCGACTCGGTCGCGGGCACGCGCTGCACGCGGTGCACGCCGCCCTCGTACTTCAAGTGCGCCCACACGCCCTGCGCGGGATCGTCGGAGCTGCCCTTGATCGCGACCTGCACGTCCTTGTAGCCACCCAGGTCGGATTCGTTGCGCTCGAGCAGCTCGGTCTTCCACCCCATCGACGCGGCATACTGCAGATACATGCGCAGCAGGTCGGCGGCGAACAGGGCCGACTCCGCGCCGCCCTCCCCCTGCTTGATCTCCATGATCACGTCGCGCGCGTCGTCGGGGTCGCGCGGGATGAGCAGGCGCCGCAGCTTCTCCTGCGCGTCGGCGAGCGACTCCTCCATCTCGGGGATCTCCGCCGCGATCGCCTCGTCCTCGCGCGCGAGCTCGCGGGCGGCCTCGAGGTCGTCGGATGCGGCGCGCCACGCGTCGTACGCGTGCATGATGCGGTTCAGCTCGGCGTAGCGCCGATTGACGCGCTTCGCGCGGGCGGGGTCGGCGTGGACGGCCGGGTCGTTCAGCTCCTCCTCGACGCGCTTGTGCTCGTCGAGGAGACTGCGGACGGACTCGAGGATGCCCGATCCCTCTGCAGGCTCAGGTGCCACGGATCACGCTTCGCCGGACTCAGCGGATGCTGTTGTCGTCCCGGTGGCTGTGCCCGCCGCCGTTGCCGTGCGCGGGCGCCGGGATCGACTTCTGCATCTGGACGAGGAACTCGACGTTGGACTGCGTCTCCTTGAGCTTGCCGAGCACGACCTCCAGCGCCTGCTGGGGGTCGAGGCCCGCGAGCGCGCGGCGCAGCTTCCACGTGATCTTGACCTCGTCGGGCGACAGGAGCATCTCCTCGCGACGCGTGGACGACGCGTTGACGTCGACGGCGGGGAAGATGCGCTTGTCGGCGAGCTGACGGCTCAGCCGCAGCTCGCTGTTGCCGGTGCCCTTGAACTCCTCGAAGATGACGTCGTCCATCTTGGACCCGGTCTCCACGAGCGCCGTGGCGAGGATCGTGAGCGATCCGCCGTTCTCGATGTTGCGCGCGGCGCCGAAGAAGCGCTTGGGCGGATACAGCGCCGACGCGTCGACGCCACCGGTGAGCACGCGGCCCGAGGTGGGCGCGGAGATGTTGTACGCACGGCCGAGGCGCGTGATCGAGTCGAGCAGCACGACGACGTCGCGGCCGAGCTCGACGAGCCGCTTCGCGCGCTCGATCGCGAGCTCCGCGACGGTCGTGTGGTCCTCCGCGGGACGGTCGAAGGTCGAGGCGACGACCTCGCCGCGGACGGTCCGCTGCATGTCGGTGACCTCTTCGGGGCGCTCGTCCACGAGCACGACCATCAGGTGCACCTCGGGGTTGTTGTGCGCGATCGCGTTGGCGATCTGCTGCAGCACGATGGTCTTGCCCGCCTTCGGGGGCGCGACGATCAGACCGCGCTGGCCCTTGCCGATGGGCGCGACGAGGTCGATGATGCGCTGCGTCAGCTTCTCCGGCGCGGTCTCCAGGCGCAGGCGCTCCTGCGGGTACAGCGGCGTGAGCCTGCCGAACTCGACCCGGTTCGCCGCATCCTCGACCGACAGGCCGTTGATCGCGTCGACCTTCACCAGCGCGTTGTACTTCTGGCGGCCGGACTGCTCGTTCTCGCGAGGCTGCTTGATGGCGCCCACGACGGCGTCGCCCTTGCGGAGGTTGTACTTCTTCACCTGGCCGAGCGAGACGTAGACGTCGCTCGGGCCGGGGAGGTAGCCGGTGGTGCGGACGAACGCGTAGTTGTCGAGCACGTCGAGGATGCCGGCGACGGGGATGAGGACGTCGTCCTCGCCGATCTCGGTCTCGAACTCGTCACCGGTCTGGTTCTGCCCGCCGCGCCGCTTGTTGCGCTGACGGCTGCGGCCGTTGCCCTGCGCGTCGCCGTTCTGCTGCTCGCGCTCGTTCTCGGCGGCCGGGGCCGCCTGCGGCGCCGCCTTCTCGGCGGTCTGCTGCTCGCCGGCGGCACCGCCGCTGCGGTTGCGGTTGCGGCTGCGTCCGCGCCCACGGCTGCGGCCCGACGTCGCGCCCTCGTCGGCGGTGTCGGTCCCGCCGCCTTCGACGGGTGCCTCAGCGGTCTCGGCCGGCGCCTCGGCGGGGGCGGCCTCGGCGGCTGCGGCCGCCGGCGCGGGCGCCTCGGATGCGGCGGTCTCGGTGGCTTCGGTCGTGTCCTCGGCGGCGGGCGCGGCGGTCGCGTCGGCGGCCGGCGCGGCGGTCTCGGCGGCGGTCTCAGGCGCCGTCTCAGCGGCGGGGGCCTCGGCCGGCGCCTCGGCGGCGACGTCGGAGCTCTTGGCGCGGCGCGGCGCGCGCTTGCGCGGCGCCTTGGCGGGCTTCTCCGCCTCGGCCGGAGCGGTCTCGACCGCCGGCGTCTCAGCGGCGGAAGCGGCCGCCGGCTCGTCGGCGCGAGCCGCCTCGACGGCGTCGGCGGGCGCGTCGGCGGCCGGCGCGGCGTCGCCGGACGCGGCGGCGTCTTGGGGCGGAGCGGTGTCGCCCGCCGCGACGGCGTCGTCGGCCGGGGCGGCGTCCTCGGCCGCGGCGGCGTCGGCGACGGGCGCGGTCGTGTCGGTGGTGGTGGTGGCGTCGTCGCTGTCGGACGGCGCGTCGGTGTGGACCTCGGAGATGGACTCCACGAGTACTCCCTTGTGAAACGGATGATCAGACCCGCGCACGACGCTGTGGTGGATCGGGCGTCGTCCCGTCGACAGGCTTCGGGTTACGCACCGCGATTCACCGGCCGGACGGGCCGTGCGGGTTGCGGATGCGTGCGCTGGTGGTTCGCAGATTTGCGGCGGAGGCCAGACTCACGTTCGGAACGTGGAACCCCCCGCGTTGCCCCTCACTGTACCACCCCGCACATCGACGGCGAGCATGTGCGCCTCCCACGGGGTGTCGACGACAGACGCCGCCAGCCGCGCGGCCTCCAGGCGCCGACCCGGGCCGTCGGCGAGCACGAGGACGCTCGGCCCCGCCCCCGACACGACGGCGGCGAACCCCTCGGCCCGCAGGGCGCGCACGAGCCGATCGGTCTCGGGCATGGCCTGCGCACGGTAGCTCTGGTGCAGCTTGTCCTCGGTGGCGGCCATGAGCAGCTCGGGGCTCTGGGTGAGCGCGGCGATGAGCAGCGCCGACCGCGACACGTTGAACACCGCGTCCTCGCGGGGCACGTGCAGCGGCTGGAGGCTGCGCGCGACGGAGGTCGACATCGTGAACTCCGGGACGAAGACGAGCGGCGCGACACCGCGGTGCACGATGAGCTGCTTGTGCTGCGGCCCGGTCTCGTCCATCCACGCGATCGTCAGGCCGCCGAACAGGGCGGGCGCGACGTTGTCGGGGTGCCCCTCCATCTCGGTCGCCAGGCGCAGGAGCGTCTCGTCGCCGAGCTCGACCTCGGGGGCGAGGAGGCCCTTCGCGGCGAGCAGCCCCGACACGACGGCCGCGCCGGAGGAGCCCATGCCGCGCCCGTGCGGGATGACGTTGTGCGCCCGCAGCCGCAGGCCCGGGAGCGGTCGCCCCACGGCGGCGTAGGCGTGCGCGATCGCGCGCACGACGAGGTTCGACTCGTCGCGCGCGACGGATGCGGCGCCCTCGCCCTCGACGTCGACCTCGACGCCCGGCTCGGCACGCAGCGTCGCCTCGAGCTCGTCGTACACGCTCAGGGCGAGCCCGAGCGTGTCGAAGCCCGGTCCGAGGTTCGCGCTCGTGGCGGGCACGCGCACGACGACCGAGCGCTCGCTCCCGCTGCGGTCGTGTCCGGTCATGCCGCGGTGACGGGGACGAGTCCCAGCACGGAGGCGACCTCGGAGGTCGCCGCATCCACGACCGTCGGCTGCACGTCGGTGCCGTCGGCGTTGCGCAGGGCCCACTGCGGGTCCTTCAGGCCATGACCGGTGACGGTGAGGACGACGCGCGCGCCGGCGGGGATGACGCCCGCCTCGGCGCGGTCGAGCAGGCCCGCCACCGAGATCGCCGACGCCGGCTCGACGAAGATGCCGACCTCGCCCGCGAGGAGCTTCTGCGCGGCGAGGATGCGGGCGTCGTCGATGGCGCCGAAGTAGCCGTCGGTGGCGGCCTGCGCCTCGAGCGCGAGCTCCCACGAGGCGGGGTTGCCGATGCGGATGGCGCTGGCGACCGTCTCGGGGTTGCGCACGACCTCGCCGCGCACGAGCGGGGCGGACCCCTCGGCCTGGAAGCCGAACATGCGGGGAACGCGCGTGGCGACGCCGCGCTCGGCCTCCTCGCGGTAGCCGCGCGAGTAGGCGGTGTAGTTGCCCGCGTTGCCCACGGGGATGATGTGGAAGTCGGGCGCGTCGCCGAGCACCTCCACGACCTCGTACGCCGCCGTCTTCTGGCCCTCGATGCGGTCGGGGTTGACCGAGTTCACGAGGTGCACCGGATAGTGGTCGGCGAGCTCCCGCGCGATCTCGAGGCAGTCGTCGAAATTGCCGCGGATCTGGATCAGGCGGCCGTCGTGGGCGACGGCCTGGCTGAGCTTGCCCATCGCGATCTTGCCCTCGGGCACGAGCACGGCCGCGGTGATGCCCGCGTGCGCGGCATAGGCGGCGGCCGACGCCGACGTGTTGCCCGTCGACGCACAGATGACCGCCTTCGCGCCGTGCTCGACGGCCCGCGAGAGCGCGACGGTCATGCCGCGGTCCTTGAAGGATCCGGTCGGATTCATGCCCTCGAACTTCACCCACACGTCGGCGCCGGTGCGGCGCGAGAGCGCGGGCGCGGGCAGCAGCGGCGTGCCACCCTCGCCGAGGGTGACGACCGTCGAGGCGTCGGTGACCCCGAGCCGATCGGCGTATTCGCGGAGCACTCCGCGCCAGAGGTGGGCCATGTCAGTCTCCTTCCACGCGCAGCACCGACACGACGCGCTCGACGACGCCGCTGTCGGCGAGCCGCTGCACGGTCTCGCTCAGGTCTTGTTCGCGGGCGCGGTGCGTGCCGATGACCAGCCGCGCCGTGCCCTCCTCGTCGGGCCGGACGGCCCCGGCCGCGTCGCTCGATCCCACGACGGTCTGCTCGAGCGTCGCGATCGAGACGCGCCCGTCGCTCAGGATGCCCGCGACCGTCGCGAGCACGCCGGGCCGGTCATCCACTTCGAGGGTGATCTGGTAGCGCGTCGTCACGTGCCCGATCGTCACGATCGGCAGGTTCGCCCGCGTCGACTCCGCCACGCCGAGCCCGCCCGCGATGTGCCGGCGGGCCGCCGACACGACATCGCCGAGCACCGCCGACGCGGTCTGCACTCCCCCGGCTCCGGCGCCGTAGAACATCAGGTCGCCCGCGGCCTCGGCCTCGACGAAGACGGCGTTGTTCGCGCCGTGGACGCTCGCGAGCGGGTGCGAGCGGTCGACGAGCGCCGGGTACACGCGCACCGAGATCGCGTCGCCGCCCTCGCCCGCGCCCTCCAGGCGCTCGCACACCGCGAGCAGCTTGATGACGTAGCCGGCGTGGCGCGCGTCCTCGATCATCTGCGCGTCGATCGCGGTGATGCCCTCGCGGTGGACGGCCTCGAGGGGCACCGTCGTGTGGAACGCGAGGCTCGCGAGGATCGCTGCCTTCTGCGCCGCGTCGTACCCCTCGACGTCCGCGGTCGGGTCGGCCTCCGCGTAGCCGAGGCGCTGAGCGTCGGCGAGGACGTCGGCGAACTCCGCGCCCTCCCGGTCCATGCGGTCGAGGATGTAGTTCGTCGTGCCGTTGACGATGCCCATGATGCGGCGCACGCGGTCGCCGGCGAGCGAGTCGCGGAGGGGGCGGATGATCGGGATCGCGCCGGCGGCGGCGGCCTCGTAGTAGACCTGGGCGCCGACCTGGTCGGCCGCCTCGAAGATCTCGGGGCCGTGCGTGGCCAGGAGAGCCTTGTTGGCCGTGACGACGTCGGCCCCGGCGTTGATGGCCTGGAGCAGCCACGTGCGCGCGGGCTCGATGCCGCCCATGAGCTCGATGACGATGTCGGCACCGACGAGGAGCGGCTCGGGATCGGTCGTGAGCAGTTCGCGGGGCAGCTCGACGTCGCGGGGCGCGTCGAGGTCGCGCACCGCGATGCCGGCGAGTTCGAGCGACGCGCCGGCGCGGTCGGCGAGCTCGGCGCCGTGCTTGAGCAGGAGGGCGGCCACTTGCGAGCCGACCGCGCCGGCGCCCAGGAGCGCGACGCGGAGGCGGCGGTAATCGGTCACGGATGCTCCTGGAATCGCTCGGTCGGCACGGGGGTCGTCGTCCCTTCGATCGGTGCGGCGCCGGTGTCGCGCGCCAGCAGGTCGTCGATGCTCTCGCGGCGGATGAGCACGCGGGCGTCGCCGTCGCGCACGGCCACGAGGGCGGGCCGGGGCGTGTAGTTGTAGGTGCTCGCGAGCGACAGGCAGTACGCGCCGGTGGCGGGGACCGCCAGCAGGTCGCCTGGCGCGACATCGCCCGGAAGGTACTCGGCGTCGACCACGATGTCGCCGGACTCGCAGTGATGGCCGACGACGCGGGCGAGGGCGGGCGCCGCATCCGAGACGCGCGACGCGATGCGCGCGGAGTACTGCGCGCCGTACAGGGCCGGCCGGGCGTTGTCGCTCATGCCGCCGTCGACGCTGACGTACACGCGCGACAGGTCGTCGGAGACGCGGACGGGCTTGACGGTGCCCACCTCGTAGAGCGTGACCCCGGCGGGGCCGACGATCACCCGCCCCGGCTCGAACGCCAGCTCGGGCAGCGGGATGCCGCGGACGGCGCACTGGTCGGCCACGGCGTCGACGATCCCCGCGGCGATCTCCTCGATCGCGCGCGGCGCATCCGCCGCGGTGTAGGCGATGCCGAATCCGCCGCCGAGGTTCAGCAGCGGGATGTCGCCGCCGGCCAGGAGCTCGGCGTGGAGCTCGACCAGCCGTGCCGCCGACGCGCGGAAGCCGTCGGCCTCGAAGATCTGCGAGCCGATGTGGGCGTGCAGGCCCGCGAAGCGCAGGCCCGGGAGGGCCCGGATGCGGGCGACCGCCGCCGGCACGTCGTCGAGCGCGAACCCGAACTTCTGATCCTCGTGCGCCGTGGCCAGGAACGCGTGGGTCTCGGCGTGCACGCCCGTACGGACGCGCACGAGCACCGACTGCACGGCCCCGCGCCGGTCGGCGATCGCGGCGAGGCGCTCGATCTCGATCGGGCTGTCGACGATGACCGTGCCGACGCCGACCTCGACGGCCCTCTCGAGGGCGGGGACGGACTTGTTGTTCCCGTGGTAGCCGAGCGGACGCGCATCCACGCCGGCGGCGAGCGCGACGGCCAGCTCGCCGGCGCTGCACACGTCCACGCGCAGCCCTTCCTCCACCATCCAGCGGACGATGTCGGTGGTCAGGAGCGCCTTGCCCGCGTAGTAGACGCGCGCTCGGCCGCCGTGGCGGGCGGCGGCGGCTTCGAACGCCGCGCGTGTGCGGCGCGCCCGCGCGCGGACCTCGTCCTCGTCCAGCACGTACAGCGGCGTGCCGAACCGGGCGCGCAGCCGCTGCACGTCGACGCCGCCGATCGCGAGCACGCCGTCGCCGTCCCGCTCGGCGCCCGACGGCCACACACCGGCCTGCAGCGCATTGGCGTCGTCGGGGACGACGAGCCCCTCGGGCACGGGCGGAGCGGTCGAGGCGGACACGGGCGGGGACCAATCGGGTGGAGGCGGGTGCCGCGGAGCGGCGACGCCGTCGGCGGAGGGCTCACGCCGGGCGTGGTTGCAGTCTAGCCGGACGCCCTCACCCGCATTCCCGCGTGTGACGCGGCGTCAGCCGCACGTCCCGTTCGCCCGCAGCGCGGGGTCGACGACGACGGCCCCGTCGATGTCGAAGTCCGCGACCACGTGCGGGCCGTCGACCCGCGCGCCGGTGAGAGTGA
Organism: Microbacterium sp. 10M-3C3; assembly: GCF_003931875.1. Taxonomy (NCBI): domain Bacteria; kingdom Bacillati; phylum Actinomycetota; class Actinomycetes; order Micrococcales; family Microbacteriaceae; genus Microbacterium; species Microbacterium sp. 10M-3C3. The sequence goes on from NZ_CP034245.1 coordinate 2,441,464, forward strand.
GCGCGGCCGGCAGGTCGGAGGCGACGCACACGCTCCACGTGCGCAGGACTGCATCCGCGATGCCGCCGAACCGGGCCCGCAGCGCGTCGGCGTCCACGCGTGCTCCCGCCACGTCGAAGGACGCCGGTGTGAGCGTCAGCGCACCGCCCTCCGCGCCGGGAGCGAGCGCGAGGCCGACCGGCACGGCGGCGCCGAAGACGGACAGCTCCGTGGACACGGTGACGTCGGGGGCGGCGAGGCCGACGGTGTCGGCCGGGAAGCCGTCGATCCCCGCCAGCAGCGCACGCAGCTGATCCTGATCGAGCCGCACGGTCGCCGTGCCGGGGCCTGCGGCCGCGTCGGCGGAGAGCGGCACCTGCGCGAGCCGCACCGACACGTCGCCCGCGACCGGCCCGAGGGCGACGTCGTCCGATGCCACCTCGACGGCGTCGAGGCGCCCCGACAGCAGCTGCGGGATGACGAGCCCGGGCACCTCGACATCCACCTGCTGGTCGGCGGGGAGACCGAGCTGCGAGACCACGAGCTGGCGGACGCCGACCTGCACGACGGCGCGCGCGACGGCCTCCGCGCCGACGGCCGCACCCAGGATGAGCACGACGACGAACACGAGCGTGACGATCCACGGCCACGCCCGGCGGCGGCGCGGCTCGGGCCGGTACTCGGTGAACCCGAAGGGCAGCGCGTCGCCGGCCATGGTCACATCCGCTCGGGCGCGCCGACGCCGAGCAGTGTCAGTCCGTTGCGCAGCACCTGCCCGGTCGCGTCGTTGAGCCACAGGCGCGTGCGGTGCAGGTTCGTGACCGGCTCGTCCCCGAGCGGGATCACCCGGCAGTTGTCGTACCAGCGGTGATACAGACCCGCGAGCTCCTCCAGGTAGCGCGCGACGCGGTGCGGCTCCCGCACCTCGGCGGCGAACGCCACGACGCGGGGGAACTCCTGCAGGGCGCCGAGGAGCGCCGACTCGGTCTCGTGCGTGAGCAGCTCGGGCGCGAACTCCGAGCGATCCACGCCGGATGCGGCGGCGTTGCGCGCCACGTTGTGCGTGCGCGCGTGCGCGTACTGCACATAGAAGACCGGGTTGTCGTTCGTCCGCTTCTGCAGCACGTCGAGGTCGACGTCGAGGTTGGAGTCGGCCGAGCTGCGCGTGAGCGCATAGCGCGCCGCATCCACGCCGACGATCTCGACGAGGTCCTCCATCGTGACGACCGTGCCGGCGCGCTTGGACATCCGCACCGGCTGACCGTCCTTGACGAGGTTCACGAGCTGGCCGATGAGGATCTGCAGGTTCACGTAGGGCTCGTCGCCGAACGCCGCGCACATCGCCATGAGCCGCTGCACGTACCCGTGGTGGTCGGCGCCGAGCATGATGATGCAGCGGTTGAAGCCGCGCTCGCGCTTGTCGAGGTAGTAGGCGAGGTCGCCGGAGATGTAGGCGGGCTTGCCGTCGGATTTGATGACGACGCGATCCTTGTCGTCGCCGAACTCCGTCGAGCGCAGCCACGTGGCGCCGTCGGCCTCGTAGATGTGGCCGAGCTCGCGCAGGCGCTGCACCGCGCGCTCGACGGCACCCGATTCATGCAGGTCGTTCTCGTGGAAGTAGACGTCGAAGTCGACGCCGAACTGATGCAGCGACTGCTTGATCTCGTCGAACATGAAGTTCACGCCGAGCTCGCGGAACGCCTCCTGCTTGGCGTCGCCGTCGAGGGCGTCGATGTCGCCCTCATAGGCGAGCGCGACGCGGCGCGCGATGTCGCCGATGTAGGCGCCGCCGTAGCCGTCCTCGGGGGTGGGCCGGCCCTCGTGGGCGGCGACGAGGCTGCGTGCGAAGCGGTCGATCTGCGCACCGTGGTCGTTGAAGTAGTACTCGCGCGTGACCTGCGCGCCCTGCGCGGCGAGGATGCGGGCGAGGGAGTCGCCGACGGCCGCCCACCGGGTGCCGCCGAGGTGGATCGGCCCCGTCGGGTTGGCGCTGACGAACTCGAGGTTGATGACCTCGTCGCGGCGCGAATCGTTCGTGCCGAAGGCGGCGCCCTGCTCGACGATCGTCTTCGCGAGGGCACCGGCGGCCGCCGCCTCCAGGCGGATGTTGATGAAGCCCGGACCGGCGACCTCGACACTCGCGATCCCGTCGACGGCGGTGAGGCCCGCGGCGATCTCGTCGGCGAACTCGCGCGGCGGCGCGCCCACCTTCTTGGCGAGCTTCAGCGCGGCGTTGGACGCCCAGTCGCCGTGGTCACGGTTCTTCGGCCGCTCCAGGGGAAGGTCGGCGACGGTGAGCCCCGCGCTCGCCCCCTCTCGTCGCGCCTCTGCGATCGGCGTCACGACGGCGAGCAGGGCGGCGGAGAGGGCTTCGGGATCCATAACCGCACCATTCTACGGGCGGTGCGGCTCCGGCCCCGCCGTGCTCAGGCGATCTGGACGAGCGCGACGTGGTCGTCGGCGGAGGATGCCGCGTCCCCCGCATCCGGATCCACCCACGCGTCCACGCGCAGCCGTGTCAGCCCGACGTGACCGCCGTGGTAGCTGAGGAACGCGCAGTCGGCCGCATCGCGCCCGGTCGCGATGCGCACGAGCGAGCGGCGGTCGGACAGGCGCGTGGCGTCGACGACGTACCACGCGCCGTCGACGAACGCCTCGGCGACCGCGTGGAAATCCATCGGCTCGAGCCCGGGCGCGTAGCACGCGGCGTAGCGCGCCGGCACGTCCATCGCCCGCAGCAGCGCGATCACGACGTGCGCATAGTCGCGGCACACCCCCTGACCCGTCATGAGCGTCGTCACGGCGCTGTCGGTGCCGAGGCTCAGCCCCGGCGTGTAGGTGACGCTCGCGGCGACGAACGACGACACCGCCTCGACGAGCTCGAACCCCGACAGCCCGCGGAACTGGCGGCGCGCCTGCGCGAACACCTCGTCGGACTGGCAGTAGCGGCTCGGACGCAGGTACGTGATCGTCTCTAGGTCGCTCGTGCGCCCCGGCGCCGCCGGACCGGACACCGTCGCGCGGTACCGCACCTCCAGCGGGCCGGGCTCGCCGAGGAAGCGGTGCAGCCGGCTGCCGGACTGGTCCACGATCTCCGTCGCGGTGTACACCCGATCGCCCTGCGTGAACGTCAGCTGCTCCTCGCCCAGCGGCACCGGCTGCGCCGTCGCGATCTGGAAGACGAGGTCGACGGAGGCCGCGAGTTCGAGGTCGAGCTCGGCGGTCACGAGGCGCTGCACCGGGATATCCTCGCACGCGCTCGAGTGGCCTCGGCGCGGACCCGGAGCACCGTTCTCCCCCGGTCGGAGCAGCCGATGCGGAGGGTGCGAACGACGTGACATACACTCTGCGCGTGAGGACGCCCGATCCCGCCCGCCCGCGCCGCCCGCGCTGGCCTTTCGCCGTGCTGGCGCTGGCCATCGTGGCGATCTGCGCGTTCGCCGCGTGGCGGCCGTGGGCGCCCACCCCGGCGCCCGCCCGCGTGGCCGCCGCGGCGGCCTCCGACCCCGCGATCGCGCCGGCCCCGCTCGCGTTGCCGGATCAGCCGCGGGTGCTCATCTTCGGCGACTCGTGGACGTACGGCTCCGCCGCATCGGACCCCACCCTCGGCTACGCCTACGTGCTGGGCGACCTCATGGGGTGGCAGGACGTGCGCGTCGACGGCGTCCGGGGCAGCGGCTACCTCAAGCCGGGCATCGACGGCGGCTCGTTCGGCGACCGCATCGCGGCGCTCGACCCGACGTGGACACCGGACCTCGTCATCGTCGAGGGCTCCATCAACGACCGTCGCCTGCCCGCGGCCGGCTACCGCACCGCGGTGACCGCGGCGTGGGACACGCTGGCAGCCACCTATCCCGGGGCCGCCGTGGTCATCATGGGCCCCGCTCCGCAGGTCCTCCCGGTCGAGCCGGCCACGGCGCGCATCGATCGCGATCTCGCCGAGCTCGCGGCGGCGCGCGGATGGTGGTACGTCTCGCCCCTCGCCGACGCGTGGATCACGCCCGACAACTACGCCCGCGTGATCGACTCGAGCGACATCGGCCGCGACCATCCGTCGACGGCCGGCCACACGTATCTCGCCGAGCGCCTCGCCGCGGTGCTGCGCGAGCTGGCCGCGCCCGCGGACGTGGTCGCCGACGGCGGGGACGGCGGCTCCGCCGCGCGCGACCCCGAGGTCACACCTGCCGACGGATGAAGCGCATGAGCCACGCGATCACCGCGAGGACCAGGATCACGAGGCCGACCCACAGCAGGAACTTCACCGCCTGGACGAAGATGCCCAGCAGCAGCAGGACGACACCGACGACGAGCAGGATGAGCGCGATCACGGGCATGACCCCAGCCTGCCCGCGGGTCGCCGCGGTCGACAGGGCTTGACAGGCGCGCCGGCGCCGGTCAGGACGCTTCCGGCTTCGGCAGGACGAGCCACACGCTCGTGCCGCCCAGCGGCGAGGTCTCGATGCCCATCCGTCCGCCGTGCGCCTCCGCGATGCGACGGCACGTGGAAAGACCGATGCCGAGCCCCGGCACCTCGTCGGCCGTCGCACGCTCCATGAGCTCGAACACGCGCTCGCGCTCGGCGGCCGGGATGCCCGGGCCGTTGTCGTCGACGGTGATGCGCCATCCCCCGAACAGGGCGTGGCCGCGCACCACGACGTGCGGCTTCGTGCCGGCGGCGTGCGTGAACTTCAGCGCGTTCGCCACGACGTTCTGCAGGAGGACCCGCAGCAGGGTCTCGTCGCCCACGACCGCGGTGTCGCCCTCGACGTCGACGACCGCCCCGCTCTCCTTGATCGCGGCGTCGAGGTCGTCGGTCACGGCGGCCACGACAGCGCGCAGGTCGACGTCCTCGTGGCGCACGGCGGCACCGCCGATGCGCGCGTAGTCGAGCAGGTCCGTGATCATCGTCGCCATGCGGGCCGCGGCGGACTCGGCACGGGCGAGCGCGTACGCCGCGCGCGGGGCGTGCGCGAGCTCGGGGCTGTCGGCCGCAAGCTCGATGAAGCCGGACAGCGCGGTGAGAGGGTTGCGGAGGTCATGGCTGACCTGGCCGGCGAAGTTCTCCAGCTGGGCGTTGGCGTCTTCGAGCTCGCGCGTCAGTCGCCGCAGCTCGAGCACGTCGACCACCTGCCCGGCGAGCAGCCGCAACCCTTCGCTCTTCTCCGGGCTCAGCTCTCCCGCGGTCTCGTCGAAGACGCACAGAGTGCCGATCGGGACGCCGGTGGGCGTGATGAGCGGGCTGGAGGCGTAAAAGCGGACGTGGGCGATCTCGCCCGTCACGAAGGGGTTCCCCTTGAAGCGCTCGTCCTCGCTCGCGTCGCGGACGACGACGTGGCCGGGCTTCTGGAACACCCGGGCGCACATCGAATCCTCGCGCGAGCAGACGGCCGGCTCGAGCCCGACCGCCGCGATCTGGTGCTGGAAGCGGTCGTCGATGATGTTGATGACGGCGGTCGACACGCCGCATACGGTGGCCGCGAGCTGCACCAGCCCCTGCAGGTCGACGGTCGGCGGCTCGTCGATGAGCCGGTACTGCGCGATCGCCTCGAGGCGCGTCACGTCCTGAACGTTGGTCACTGAGCTCCCTCGCGATCGCAGGATCGCGTTCAGGATATCGACGCGCACGCGTGCGGGGCGCGCCGCGGGGCCGCGGACGCGGCGGGCGTCTCAGCCGGCCGCGCGCAGGCCCGCGGCCGGGTCGACCTCGTCCACGGCGGCGGCGACCCGCTCGAGGAATCCGACGATCGCGTCGGCCTCGGCATCGGAGAGGCCGGCCGTGGCCGCCATCATGCGCTCGTGCATGTCGCCGAGCTGCGCGCGCACGGCCGCGGCGGCGACCTCCGTGGAGCGCAGCGACACGCTGCGGCGGTCGGCGGCGCTGCGCATGCGCTCGACATGGCCGAGGCGCTCGAGGCGATCGAGCAGCGACGTTGTCGAGGCGGTGGAGATCCCGACGTGTCGTGCGATGTCGGTGGGCGTGACCTGCTCGCCGCGCCCCTCCGAGCGGATGAGGAAGCGCAGCGCGGTCATCTCGTTGTCGCCCATGTGCATGGCCTCCCGCGTGCGGCGACGCATGTCCGTCTCCGCCAGGTGATACAGGCGCAGCGCGTGCAGCACCCGCCGCCCGCGGTCGGCGTCGACCCCGGCTCCGTACCAATACGTCTGCGCTTTCACCACCGCCATGTTCTTCATCTTGACATCTTGTTCGGCTAATAGCTAGTCTGCCTAGTAATATCGCACTGAAGCAACCAGGCTGGCGAGAGAACGGGGACCGACGATGGCTTATCTCTTCTACGGAAACGGCGTCGAGCCGATCGAGATGCCCGACCGCCTCCTCGCGCACCTCAAGGTCGTCGTCGCGACGAAGCTGCGCCGCGGCGAGAGCTTCACCCTCTCGTGGCGCCATCCGCACGAGGCCGGACGTACGACGATCTGGCTCCAGCCGGCCATCCCCCTCCGCTTCGTCTTCTCGTCGTCCGAGCCGGAGATCCTCGACCCCGCGTGGTTGAAGGAGCTGGCCAACGCCGCGAACTCGTCGCGCGGCCTCAACGTCGACCTCGCCGAGCCCGTGGCGGCCGACGCGCGCGCCCCCCTGCAGGCGGCGTGATGACCGCCCTGCTCCCGCTCGAGGCCCCCGCGAGCGGACTGCGGTGGACGGAGGTCGAGCACGGCTTCCACGTCGCCCATCGCGGTGACGCCTTCGCCGGCTACGTGGACACGACGCCGGACGGATCGTTCGTGTCGTTCGACGAGTTCTCCACCCCCATCGGCCGCTACGAGACCCTCGCCTCAGCGCAGCGGTCGCTGCGCTCCACGACCTCGCCCGCCAACGCGCGCGCGCGACACCGGATGCAGCGCGTGCGCCGCCATGCCGCCGTCGCCGCCGGCGGGGTCGCCGGTGTGCTGCTGCTGACCGCGGGGGTCCTCGCCCCGTACCTGTGAGCCGGGAGCGTCTTCGCGGCCATGTCAAGACCGTGAGGAACCAGCGGCGCGCGACGTAGCGTGCACTCGAACCCCAAGGAGGCGGTCATGAGCGACAACGAAACGAACGAGGCTCGCGAGCGGGACGCATCCGGCGCGTACACGGACGCGGATCCCTCGGGTCGGCACCGCGACGAGCCGGGCGAGTACACCGACGTGGAGCGCGCCGACGGCACCGTGCACAAGCACGTCGAAGAGGGCGAGCCCGAGGGCCAGTACACCGACACCGACCCGGCGTGACCTGAGCCTCAGGGCATCACGACGGGAGCTCCGAGCCACGCGCCGAGGTCGTCGACCTCGGCGCGGAGGATGTCCCGCTCTTCGGGCTCGAGGGGTGCGAACTCGTGCACTGCGCGGACGCGCAGCACGTCCGCGTCGCGGTCGTGCTCGGCGTCGAGCATGCCGACGAAGCGGTCGCCCATGAGGATGGGGTGGGCGAAATACCCGTAGCGGCGTTCGGACGCGGGCTTGAACTGCTCGAGGACGTACGCGAAGCCGAAGATCTCCGCGAGGCGCGGACGGTCGAACAGCAGCGAGTCGTAAGGGTTCAGCAGCGCTACCCGGCCGTCGACCTCCTCATCGAGCGCCGCGAGCGCATCGGGGTCGACGCGCCACGCCCACCGCGACCCTTCGACCGTCGCCGGCTCGCCGGCCTCACCGACGGGGGTCCACGGGGATCGGCGTTTGGCGAGGCCCGCCGCCTGGAGCCGCCGCTCCTCCAGCAGGCGCGCGGCGTCGTCCGGCTCGTACTGCGGCAGGTCAGGCGGGTAGACCCGTTCGGCGAGATCCCACCGGCGGGTCCGGCCGTCGCGGCCGCAGACCGCGACGAGGCCCTGCCGCTGGAGGAACTCGAGCATGTGCGGCACCTGGTTCGCACCCGACCAGCCGTCGGGCGGGCGCGACACCTGCGCGGTGTCGGGGATGTCGGCAGCCGTCAGCGGCCCGTCGGGGCGCAGCCGGGCGAGGACGTCGCGACGGAAGCGGTCGTTCGCGGCGAGCCACTGCCTGCTGCTCTCCCGCTGCGGCCACTGCCGCATCGCCGGGAGCATCAGGGGCAGCAGCGACATGGGGCGGAAGGCACCGTCGAACTCGAAGAGCAGGCGGTCGCCCGCCACGGCCTTGCGCAGCTGTCCCGGCTCGTACGACCAGCCGATGCGCGACCACAGCACGGTGTGCTCGCACGGCGCGATCGTCGCGGTGGGGTCGATCTTGACGTAACCCAGTTGCTCGGCCACCTCGACGACGTCGCCGGGGCGGTCGGCGTCGAGGAGCTGCGCGCGGACGACGATGCGCCGAGCCTGGGCGGCGGTCAGGTGATGCACCACGCCTCGAGGCTAGCGACGGGCGCCCCCGGCTCGACCGGCCGGGGCGTCCGATCACAGGTCCTCGGGAGCGAGGTCGCCCTGACCGTCCTCTCCCAGATCGGCGATGACCGGGTCATCGCCCTGCGATTCCGGCTGCTGCCATCCCGCCGCGAGGTCTTCGGCGGGGATCTCGTCATCCGGCGCCTCGAGGTGCGCAGGGTCGTCCCCCGTCGCGGTGGCAGGGTCGAGCTCGTCGAGCGAGGCGCCCTCGTCCAGAGCGGTCGTCCGGTCCCATTCGGCCTGGGCGGGGTCGGCCGCCGGGTCGGGCTCGATGGAGGTGTCGCCGTCGCGCAGGGGCTGCACGCCGGCGGCGTCGGTCGTGGCGGGCGTGTCGCGGGAGTCGCTCATGCGGGATCCTTCGGTCGGGGGACGTCCATCCCACACGCCGGCCGCTGCGCACGCGCGACCCTTGACAGACCGCGGCGCGCTGTCAACCCCGATGAACTATCGCGCGGGGTGGGGTCGCATCGACGCGTCACCCCGACCGTGAAAGGCACCCCATGAGCCAGCCCGCCCAGCAGCAGCCCGTCCGGCACCGATCGCGAGATGGACCCGCCGCCCGACTATGGCGTCGACAGCTACCGCGGCTCGGGTCGCCTCACGGGCAAGGTCGCCCTCATCACGGGAGGCGACAGCGGCATCGGCAAGGCGGTCGCGCTCGCCTTCGCCCGCGAGGGCGCCGACGTGGCCATCAGCTACCTCGACGAGCACGACGACGCCGAGGAGTCGCGGCGGTTCGTCGAGGACGCCGGCCGGCGCGCGATCCTCCTGCCCGGCGACATCGCGGATGCGGCGCATTGCCGCGCCCTCGTCGAGCGGACGGTGAGCGAGCTGGGCGGCCTCGACATCCTCGTGAGCAATGCGGCCTTCCAGATGGACCATCCCACGCTCGAGGAGATTTCCGACGACGAGTGGGACCGCACGTGGGCGACGAACGTCAGCGCCTACTTCCACCTCGTGAAGGCCGCACTGCCCCATCTGAAGGAGGGGGCCTCGATCATCGGCTCGTCGTCGGTGAACTCCGACCAGCCCTCGCCGACGCTGCTCCCCTATGCGGCCACGAAAGCCGCGATCGCGAACATGACGGCCTCGCTCGCGCAGCTTCTCGCCGAGCGCGGCATCCGCGCGAACTCCGTCGCCCCCGGGCCGGTGTGGACGCCGCTCATCCCCGCGACGATGCCGCCAGAGAAGGTCGAGAGCTTCGGCCAGCAGGCGCCCCTGGGACGGCCCGCGCAACCGGCGGAGCTCGCGCCGGTCTACGTCCTGCTGGCATCGGATGAGGCCAGCTACGTCTCCGGTGCACGCATCGCCGTCACCGGCGGCACGCCCATCCTGTGAGGCCGGCCGGCGGCCGATCAGGTCGAGATCGGCCGCCGGCCTTGCGCGTCAGTCCTCGCTCGCGAGCGGTGTGGCACGCGGGTCGGCCGACGTGGGCAGGTCGTCGAAGGGCGCGACGACGACCATGCCCTCGGCCGCCTCGATGAGGACGGGGTCATCGGTGACGAGGACATCCGCCTGCAGCCGGGCGACCGCGAGGTACTCGGCGACGCCGATCCGCTCCCACCCTTGTTCGACCGCGATGTCCCAGGCTGCCGCGCGCGACACCCGGTCGCCGAGGAGGCGGATCGGCAGCTGCGCGAGCCGGTCGAGCAGCTCCCGCACGTCCGCGCGCGCCAAGCGGGCGCCGCGGGCCTCCCGATAGAGCGCGTCCAGGACGTCCGATCGCAGCACGGCCGGGCCGACCAGGCGATGGGGCTCGGCGACGGTCCGGCCCTCCCGGATGAGGCGGTGCGCGGTTGCGGCGTCGATGGCGAAGCGCGTCATGCGCTCATCCTGCCCGCACCCGCCGACACGCTGAGCCAGCGGACCCGGGGCGTCCCCCGCATGCGCGCGTCCGCGTCACGGACCAGGGGCAGCCGCGGCGTCCGCCGACTCGGCCGGGCGCGCCGACACGCGCAGCTCGGCGATGCGGCGGCGGTCCATCTGCGTCACCTGCAGCACGGCGCCCTCGACCTCGACGGTGTCGCCCACGCGCGCGAGGCGCCCGAGGCGCTCCACGACGAACCCCGCGACGGTGTCCGAGCTCCCGCGCGGCAGGGCGAGGCCGGTCGCTTCCTCGAAGTCCTGGAGGTTCAGGCGTCCGTCGACGAGGCCCCCCTCGGCCGTGAGATGCCCGGGCGCCGAATCGGTGTCGTACTCGTCGAAGATCTCGCCGACGACCTCCTCCACGAGGTCTTCGAGGCTGACGATGCCGTCGGTGCCGCCGTACTCGTCGACGACGACGGCGATCTGCTGCCCCGCCGCGCGCATGCCCGTGAGGGTCGGCAGCACGCGGGCGGTGGACGGCAGGTACGTGATGCTGCGGACGATCGTCGCGAGCCGCGCCTGCGGGTCGGAGGCCGCGGCCTCCAGCACGTCGCGCACGTGCACGAAGCCCGTGATGTCGTCGATCGACTGGTCGACGACGGGATATCGCGAGTACGGCAGGTCGCGGATGCGGTCGGCGGCCTCGCCGATCGTGCTCTGCCCGTCGAGCGCCTGCACCTCCGGGCGTGGGCGCATGACCTCGCTGATCTGGCGATCGCGCAGCGAGAGTACGTCGTCAAGGATGCGTCGTTCGTCCTCGGGCAGGCCCTGATGGCTGGAGACGATGTCGCGCAGTTCGTCGTCGCTGAGCTCCTCGCCGGTCTTGTCCGGGTCGCCGCCGAGCAAACGCACGAGAGCGTTGGTCGACACCGACAGCAGCCAGATGACCGGCTTCATCAGACGCGCGAAGCCGTTCAGCGGCGGAGCCACCGCATACGCGAACGCCGCGTTGCGCTGGATCGCGAGCCGCTTGGGCACGAGCTCGCCGAGCACGAGCGACAGATAGGCGATGACGAGGGTCAGCGCCACCGTGGCGACGGCGGAGGACACCTCGCGCGACCAGCCCCACGATTCGAAGAGGGGGGCGACGGCCGGCGCGATGGACGAGGCGCCGTAGGCCGCGGAGGCGAAGCCGGCGACGGTGACCCCGATCTGCACCGCCGAGAGGAAGGTGTTGGGGTTGCGCGCGAGGTCGGCGACCTTCTGGCCCCGCCTGCCGCGGGCCGCGAGGGCGTTGATCTGGCTCTCTCGGAGAGTGACGAGGGCCATCTCCGTCGCGGCGAAGACGCCGCCGACCAGGACGAACACGACGACGAGCGCGATGTTCAGGAGGAGGTCGCCGCTCATCGCCGGGCTCCCTCGGCGAGCGGGGACGCGCCCGCGGTCACGCGGGCGCCGGGACTATGGCAGTCGGACGAATCGTCGGAACGGCGGTTCATGATCCGAGCGTAGAGGAGGGGCGGCTGGGAGACCGCCGCGTTGACACGCCGGCGCGTGGCTCCCACTCACACGACGTCGAAGTGCTCCACCGTCTCGTCGCGCCCGACGAGGAAGCGGTCATCCTCCGGATAGAACACCGCGCGCTCGATGTCGGCCCCCGCGAAGGCCGCGATGTCCTCGCGGCTGCGCCACAGCGACAGCGTGCGCACCTCGGTGCGTCCGTCGTCGGCGTCGCGCATGACCGCCCATGCGCCGCGGTTGCCCTCGGTCGCGCGGTACGCCGCCATACCGGTGCGCTCGAGGTACGCGGCGTACGCGACCCGGTCCTCGTGGCGGATCCATCCCGTCCAGCTGCGCAGCCCCGTCGCATCGTCCATCCGCCCATCGTGCTCGGCCGCCGCCGCATCCGCCACCCCTCACCCGGGAAGCGCAACCCCCTGTGCGCGTGCGGGCGCGAGCGCTGGAGTGGGGCCGTCACGACGAAGGGACGCTGATGAGCGACGACACGGACACCGCAGCGGGCGGGCAGCAGGACGACGACGGCGCACGCGACACGAGCGCGGCGAGCACCGGATCGGAGTCGCCGGAAGAGGGCGGTGCCGCCGAGGACGCCGCGGAGGACGCCGTCGACGAGGGCAAGAACCCTGGCGACGACATCTGAGGGAACGGCCGCGCGGAGCCGCGCGTATGACACACCGGCTCCGGGCGGTCAACCCGCGCGACGATCGGTGCGCGGCGGACGTACACCTGTCGGACTCCGGTCCCCCCGACCGGCTCGTCGAGAGGAATGACATGTCCGAAAGCTATGGGAGCGGCGCCGGAACACCCGGCTCCGCGAACTCGCCCTCGTCGTCCGGCCCCGTCCGCACGGCGACCCATGAAGCGGGAGAGATCGCCGACACGGCCGCCGGTCACGCCGGCGATGTCGTCGGCACCGCGTCGTCCGAGGCGCGCGGTGTGGCCGCCGAGGCGAAGAGCCAGGCGAAGGATCTCTTCGCCCAGACGCAGCGCGAACTGAAGGAGCAGGCCGGCGTCCAGCAGCAGCGGGTTGCCGAGGGTCTGCGCAGCATCGGCGACGAGCTGCAGTCGATGTCGGGCGCCTCCGACAGCCCCGGCGTCGCGAGCGATCTCGTCCGGCAGGTCTCCACGCGCGTCTCGGATGCGGCGGGCTGGCTCGCCGACCGCGACCCGGCGTCGCTGCTGACCGAGGTCAAGGCGTACGCGCGTCGCCAGCCCGGCGTCTTCATCGCCGTCGCGGCGCTCGCGGGCCTCGCAGCCGGCCGCCTGACCCGCGCGCTCACGGAGGGCGCGAAGGAGAGCAGCGACTCGACCGAGCCGGTGGCGGCAGCGGCCGACGTGCCGCCGCCCGTGACCAGCGCCGTCACGCCGTCGGCCACGGAGGGCCTCGGCGCGAGCGACGTCGGCGCCCCGGTCTACGACCAGACGCGTGCGGCGTACGCGGAGGGTCGCACGGTCGAGGGGAGCGGCGATGTCCGATCCGACCCCCTCTGAGGCCAAAGCGGCGACGACCTCGCTCGGAGACCTCCTCGGCGAGGTGACGCGCGACCTGTCGACGCTCATCCGCCAGGAGGTCGAGCTCGCGAAGGCTGAGCTGCGCCAGTCGGCGTCGCGTGCCGGGAAGGGCGCAGGACTCCTGGGCGGGGCAGGGTACGCCGCGCTCATGGCCGTGTTCTTCCTGTCGGTCGCGCTGTGGTGGGCCCTGGGCCTGCTCGTGGGGCTGGGCTGGTCGGCCGTGATCGTCGCGGTGCTGTGGGGCGTCGTCGCCCTCGTGCTGTTCGTCATCGGACGCACCCAGATGAAGAAGATCGCAGGCGTCCCGCAGACGGTCGACACCGTCAAGCGCATCCCCGACGCCGTGAAGAGAAACGAGGAGAACAGATGAGCGAGTCACCGGAGCAGATCCGGGCCGAGATCGATCGGACCCGGGGCGAGCTGAGTTCGGACGTCGACGCACTGGCCGACAAGGTCACCCCGTCGAAGATCGTCCAGCGCGAGAAGAACAAGATCACCGGCGGGCTGCGGTCGATCCGCGAGCGCATCATGGGCGCCGCCGACGACGCCGGATCCTCGATCGCCGACCATGGCGCCTCCGTGGCGTCGGGGATCGGGGACGCCGGCCGCACGGTCGCCGACAAGGCGCAGGGCAATCCGCTCGCCGTCGGCCTGATCGCGTTCGGCGTCGGACTGGTCGCCGCATCCCTCATCCCTGCATCGAGCAGGGAGAAGGACGCAGCCGAGACGCTCAAGGAGCGCGCGCAGCCCCTCGTCCACGAAGCGGCGGACGCGGCGAAGGAGGTCGGTCAGCACCTGAAGGAGCCGGCGCAGGAGGCGGCGAGCGCCGTGAAGGACCGTGCTGCCGAAGCGGTCTCGGAAGTGAAGGACGAAGCGTCGGGCGCCGCATCCGACATCGCCGACCGTACGCGCGAAGCCCGCGAGAACGTGACGGGCCAGGCCTGACCACGCGGCCGACCGGCGTCGGGGGTCCGACGCGTCGACGAGGATGATGCCCCTCTCTCCGTCGACGCGGAGGACCCCCGACGTCTTTCGTTCAGCGGTCAGTGGAAGGGGCAGCGCCCGCCCGCGGCCGGTCCGACCCGGCCGCCCGACCGGGGCCGTGTCGGCATCCGTCGGCGGTCGACGCCGAGTCCCCGGCCCGCGATGCGCACGCCCGGGTCGCTGAGCGCGGCGACGGCGGCCGACAGGCCCGCGATGGCGAGCTTCTCGCCTGGGCAGCGGTGCCCGTCGGCGACCGTCGCGCCGCCGTGCGGGATGAACGCCTGCAGCTCTTCGTAGGCGGGGCCGACGCCGCGGAAGCGCTCGGGATCGAAGCGATCCGGATCCTCCCAGGACGCCGGGTCGGTGTCGGTGCCGAGGATGTCGAGCACGACGCGGCCACCCGCCCCGACGCGCTGGCCGTCGAGCTCGACGTCGACGACGGCCCACCCCGGCAGGAGGGGCACGAACGGCGCCGTGCGACGGATCTCCTGCGCGAACATCGTGGCGAGCTCGCCGCCCACCAGGCGCCCGCGCTCCGCCGTCTCGGCGGCGATGCGGTCGCGCCACGCCGGGCGGTCGTGCAGCTCCTTCGCGGCGAACGCGACGAAGCGGGAGACCGCGATCATGGGGCGGAAGCTGTTCTGCAGCTCCACCCCCGCGGTCTTCGACGGCAGCAGGCGCCCGACCCGGTCGCGGTGCCACGCCCACGCGTACATCGCCGTGCCGGGTTCCGGATGCAGCCGCCCGCGACGAACGGCGTCGATGAGACGCTCGGCGTGACGGTCGGACCACCGGCGGTTCGCGAGCGCGAGGAGGTAGCCGGGCGAATGGGGCCGACCGAAGCTGTCGACGATCTGCGCCTGGCGGCGCGCCCACCGCGCGTGAGCGGCGGGCGTGCCGGGGATCCCCGCCCAGCGCATCACGGCGCGCCCGAGGGCGTCGACGGCGGCGTCGTACGCGGACGCGGATGCTCCGGCACGCCATCCCTCGACCGCGGCGGCCCATTCCCGCTCGAGGTGCGGGACGAGCCGCTCGACCTCGGCGTCGTCGTAGAGCACCTCGACGAAGGTCGCCTTGCGGTGCCGGTGCGTCGGCCCGTCGAGGGAGTGCACCGACCCGTGTCCGAACAGGCTCTCCTGGATGAACGCGGGCATCGCCCCGTGACGGTGCACGCGCGACTCGTCGTAGAAGGTGTCGACGCCCTCCGCGCCGCGCACGAGCAGCGCGTCGCGTCCGAGCAGGCGGAACGGCACGGCCCGCGCGCCCGCCCGGGCCCGGCGCCACACGTGCGCGCCGAACCCGTAGCCGCGCAGCAGCAGGGAGAGGGAGTCGTCGAGGCGGAGGGGGCGGGGTGCGGTCATGCCGCACACTGTGCCACCGGTCCGCGCGGCCCGTGGAGGGGGCTCCCCTCGCACGCCCCCTGTGCTACGCCGCATCCGCCCCGGCCCGCGAGAGTCCTGTGCAGCCGGCGAGGATCCCGGTGCGGATGGATTCTCGCGCCTCAACTGGATTCGCGCGCGGGGCCGACGTCAAGCCGGTGCCGACCGGCGCGGTCGGGTGCGACGCTGAGCGCGGAACCACCGAGACAGGAGCACGCGATGAGCGACGAGCCCACTTCCGACCACTCCGCGCCGGAGGGCGCCGACGAGCAGTCGAGCACGGAGCAGCCGAGCACGGAGCAGTCGAGCACGGAGCAGCCGAGCACGGAGCAGCCGAGCACCGAGGCGCCGTCCGACGAGGAGCCCACGCCCGAGGAGCTCGAGGAGCCGAGCACGGAGAAGGACCCGGGCCAGGAGCCGAAGGCGCCGAAGCCCGACGACGCCGAGCCGGACCACGAGGCGGTGGGCATCGGCGTCATCGACAGCGGCGACGAGCGGCACTCCGCCTCCTGAGCCAGAGACTCCGCTCCCCGCGCGGGCATCCTGATCGTCACCGCCGCCGCGTGGATCGTCGTCCTGGTCAGCGCTCGCAGGCGTACCCGTCGCCGTCGCGGTCGAGGTCGTACACGTCGGAACCGACCACCCGCGCGACCCCGTCGAAGTACGCCGGGCCATCGCCGCTTCCCCACGCGCAGTCCACGTCGCTCGCGATCGGCACGCACGCGTCGGCGTAGTTCCCGTCGCAGCCGCTCGCGGCCTGCGCCGCGGGCGGTGGTGGCGGCGGGGCGACGTACGTGCCAATCGACGTCACCTGGGTCACGGGCGCGCGCGACACGACGTCGGAGACGAGCTCGCGCGACACCTCGACGCCGTCGACGGTGCGCACGCGGTACGTCATCGTGCGCTCACCGGCCTGCCCCGCCGTCGTGACCTGCTGCTGACCGGACGGCAGTGCGGCGTCCTCGACCGTCGTCGCTTCGAACGGCACCGGCTCGGTCGTCACGACGTCGGTCTCGATGATCGTCGGTGTCGGTGTCGGTGTCGGGCGCTCCTCGTGTGCGCCCGCCCGGCGCTCGCCGGCCGCCGAGAACGGATGGGGCTCCGCCGTTCGGCTCATCCCGCCGCATCCGGTGGCACCGACCGCGAGCGCCACCCCGGCACCGACGACGACCGTCCCCCGCCATCCCCGCCGAACGACCGACATCCACCCTGCATGCTGCTGCGCCACGTGCTTCCCCCCGGAACGGCCCGAGCCTAGCCACGAGTGCCAATGCGGCGCGCCCGCCCGTTGTGGGGGTTCCGAGCCGGTCAGCGCGGTCTCAGCGCCACGCGGTCATGTCTGACACGACGAAATGGAGCCGCATTGACAGCGCGCAGTTCAGTCAATCATCATTGAGTCTATGTCCAGTGAGCGCAAAGCGGGCTGTTCGCTCGCCGAGAGGGCGGCGGTCCATGCCGCCCTCTCCGACCCGACGCGCTTGCAAATCACTGACCTGATCGCTTTCAGCGACCTCGCGCCGAAGGAGCTCGAGCGCATCCTCTCGGTGCCATCCAATCTGATGGCCCATCACCTCAAGATTCTCCAGAACGCGGGCCTCATCATTCGCACCCGTTCCGAAGGGGATCGACGACGCACCTACGTGCGTCTCACGCCGTCCGCCACATCTTTCCTGAACCCCGACACCCCTTTCACGACCCGGCGCGTCGTGTTCGTGTGCACCGCGAACTCCGCCCGGTCGCAGCTCGCCGAGCGCCTGTGGCGCGACGCGAGCAGCGTCCCCGCCGCCTCTGCCGGCACGGTCCTGGCGGCTGCGGTGTCACCGGGCGCGCTCGGCGTCGCCCGACGTCATGGACTGGACCTGGACAACGCGCGTCCCCGGCTCCTCGACGACGTCCGCGAAGACGGCGACCTCTACGTCACCGTGTGCGACAACGCGCACGAGACGGCACTCACGGGCGACCTGCACTGGTCGATCCCCGACCCCGTCGCCGCGGCCGAGCCCGCCGCTTTCGAAGACGCCTACACCGAACTGCACCGCCGAATCAGCCTCCTCGCCCCGCACGTCGCGGCCGCCGCCTGAAACGAGAACCCATGAGCCGACCCACCGTCCTCTTCGTGTGCGTGCACAACGCCGGCCGCTCCCAGATGGCCGCCGGCTACCTGCAGCACCTCGCGGGCGATCGCATCGACGTGCGCTCCGCCGGGTCGGAGCCGAAGGACCGGATCAACCCGGTCGCGATCGAGGCCATGGCGGAGGAGGGCATCGACATCGCCGCCGAAGCGCCCAAGATCCTCACCATCGACGCCGTGCGCGCGTCTGACGTCGTCATCACGATGGGATGCGGCGACGCGTGCCCGATCTTCCCCGGCAAGCGCTACGAAGACTGGCAGCTGGACGACCCCGCCGGCCAGGGCATCGAGGCCGTCCGCCGCATCCGCGACGAGATCAAGGAGAGGGTCACCCGGCTCGTCGCCGACCTGACGTGACGAGGGATCGCGGTCGCACCGCGATCCCTCGATCCCCCGTCGCGCGGTTGCCCCGCGTCGACTCACGGCCGGAACACCGCCCGCACGCAGCCGTCGGTCTTCTGCTTGAACATGGCGTATCCGGCGGGACCGTCGTCGAGCGGCAGGACGTGGGTCGCGAGGTGCTCGGTCGCGATCTCGTCCCGGGCCATCCTGTCCAGCAGCATCGGGATGTAGCGATGACCATGCTGCTGCGCCGACCGGAGCGTGAGGCCTTTGTTCATCACCGCCCCCAGCGGGAACTTGTCGACGAAACCGCCGAACACCCCGAGCACGAAGACGCTTCCTCCCTTGCGTGCGGCGAAGATCGCCTCCCGGACCGCGGTGGGCCGGTCGGTCTGCAGCCGGAGCTGCTGCTTCAGCTGGTCGTAGGCGAAGTCGGGACCGTCGCGATGCGCTTCCATCCCGACCGCTTCGATGCAGACGTCGGGGCCGCGGCCGCCCGTCAGTTCGCGGAGCTCGGCGGTCACCTCGCTCGTCTCGTAGTTCATGATCTCCGCGCCGACGACATGTTCGGCCTGCGCGAGCCGTTCCTGGAAACGATCGATCACGATGACACGCTCGGCGCCGAGCAGCAGCGCTGCGCGCGCCGCCATCTGACCGACGCCGCCCGCGCCCCACACGGCGACGGTGTCCCCGGGCTTCACGCCGCCGAGGTCGGCTCCCATCCACCCGGTGGGGGCCGCATCGGAGGCGAAGAGGGCGCGTTCGTCGGTGACCCCGTCGGGGACCGGGAAGGCGCCCTGGTCGGCATAGGGCACGCGGATGAACTCGGCGTGGCTGCCGGCCCACCCACCGAGCGCGTGCGAGTAGCCGTAGCATCCGCCCGGGGCCTGACCCCACAGCATCTCGGGGATGCCCGCGTTCGGATTGCCGTTGTCGCAGAGTGAGAAGAGCTCGTTCCGGCAGTACCAGCACCGTCCGCAGCTGATGAACGAGCAGACCACGACGCGGTCGCCGATCTTGTGCGTGCGGACGTCCGAGCCGACCTCGACGATGTCTCCGATGAACTCGTGTCCGAGCACATCACCCGCTCGCATCGTCGGGACGTACCCGCCGAGGAGATGGAGGTCCGACCCGCACGTCGTACTGAGGGTCACCTTCACGATGGCGTCCTGGGCGTTGAGGATGCGGGGATCTTCGACGTTCTCGACCGACAGTTCGTTCACCCCGGTCCAGCACAGAGCTCTCACAGCACACCTTCGCCCTTCGCATCGTCTTCTGCCTCGTCGACCGCACTTCCCAGCAGCGTGCGTGGACGCTCGCCGTGCGGTCTCGGCGTCGCGCGGAGGATCTCGCCGGTCTCGAAGATCTGCTTGGCATCGCGCAGCGCTTCCCGCAATGCCCGGTTCGGATCGTCGTCCTGCAGCTCGGCGTCTTCGCGCACCCGGGCGTGCACCTCGAAGCCCTTGTCTCCCGGAGCGGGAACGATGCGGATCTCGAGGGCCTCCGCCAGACGCGCGAGCGGTGCGGGATACCCGTCGCGCTGGAAGTCCTCCGCATCACCGAGGACGCTGACCGCTTTCCACCCTTCGGGGTGCGGTCCGTCCCCATCGGAGTCGCGTTCTTTCTTGACCAGTGAGCGCGCGACGAGACCCACGGCGAGACCGGCCACGCCGACGCCGACGGCTGCCGCCGCTTTGCCCGCCATGATCATGCCGCCTTTCCTGGCTTCAGCACGATCTTGGTCCAGCCATCGTCGCGGTTGTCGAAGTGCTCGTACGCATCGGGAGCGGCATCGAGTGCCAGCTCGTGACTGACGATGAACGACGGCGACGCCTTGCCCGCCGCGATGAGGTCGCGCAGCTGCCGGTTGTACTTCTTGACGGGCGCCTGCCCCGTTCCCATGGTCTGCCCCTTGAACCAGTGCAGCCCGATGTCGAAGGCGACCTGTCCCTGCTTCGCGAGTTCGTCCGCCCCGCCCGGATCCTGGGGCACGAAGACACCCACCGTCCCGATGCGCCCGGTGAATCGCACCGACTCCACCAGGCGGTTGAGCGTCAGATTGGGCTGCTCGTCGCCCTGCGGGTCGTGTGCTTGATACCCGACGCACTCGCAGCCGTTGTCCGCGCCCAATCCCATGGTCTGATCCAGGACCGCCTGCACCGGGTCGACCTGCGAGTCGTCGATGGCTATCGCTCCGATGGATTCGGCGAGCCGGAGGCGGTCCGGGTGCCGGTCCACGACCATGACCTTGCTCGCCCCTCGGATCGTGGCAGACAGCGCGGCCATGAGGCCGACCGGTCCTGCACCGTAGATGACCGTCTGGTCTCCCGGCTTCACCCCCGCCATCTCGGTGGCGTGGTAGCCGGTCGGGAAGATGTCGGCGAGCATGACGTAGTCGGCCGACTTCTCCTCCGCGTCCTCGCCGAGCCGAAGGCAGTTGAAGTCTCCCCACGGCACGCGCAGCAGCTCGGCCTGGCCGCCGGCCCACGGCCCCATGTCCGCGAACCCGTAGGCCGCCCCCGCCCATTCCGGGATCGGCTGAGCGGTGAGACAGTAGTTGGTCAGCCCCCGCTCGCAGTTCTTGCAGTGACCGCACGCCACGTTGAACGGCAGGACGACGTGGTCGCCGACCTTGACCTTGTCGACGCCGTCGCCGACCTCGATCACCTCGCCCATGTTCTCGTGACCGAACCATCGACCGGTCTCGAAGCTGGTGCGCCCCTCGTACATGTGGAGGTCCGAGCCGCAGATGTTGGTCGTGGTGATACGCACGAGTACGTCCGTGGCGCGTTCTATCCGCGCATCCGGAACGTCCTTCACGGACACCTGCCGCGGTCCTTCGTAGACAACAGCTCTCATTCTCGCCTCCTCACGCGAGGGCCGCGCCCGTGCATGAGGCGTCGACATCCGATTCGTTGTGCTGTCCATGCCACTCCTCGGTGACCGGCTCGCACCATTGGCAGAACTGCCGATATGAGCTGCTGACCAGGAGGTCGCGAAAGGCGGGGTTGCCGTGGTAGGCCATGGCGCGACGGGGCCCGACGGCCCTGCGAACGTCGGCGTCGAACGAAAGGTGGACGATCCCGTGTCACACGATGCTGAACTGCAGCTGGCGGAGATCTCGGCCCGCCCGGGCCCCGTGCACCAACGCGCTCAGGCGCTGCTGGATGCGCTGCACCACCTCCTTCCGTTCGACGGCGCGTGGATGGCTCTGGCCGAACCCGGGGGCCGCGGGTACACGCCGCTCGCGAGCGCCGATCTCGAGGGGTCGAGCGTCCGCTCCCTGAGCGATCCGCACATGGCGCGACAGATGCGGGTCACCGGAGCGGACCGCGACCGGGCGCCCACCAGCCTCTCGGACCTGCCCTCCTCGTCGGCCGACCTGCGGGCATGGGCGGAGCACCTGCTGCCCGCAGGGTTTCGCGAAGCGCTGTCGCTCGCGCTGTTCGGGGAGGGGGGCCGGCACGTCGGCTTCCTCACGCTGCTGTTCCGGCGCGCGGATCCGCCGTCGCCGGCTCTGCGTCGACAGCTGACACGGTGGGCGCCGACGCTGGCGGCCGCCATCGACCCGGTCCGCTCGCTGGCAGCTCCCACCGCGGTGGTCCGAGGTGCCCGCGCCGGCGTCATCCTCCTCCGGGACAACGACGTCAGCAGGGTCCCGGGGCTGCGGGACGACCCGCTGCTCCGCGCCGATTCAGAACTGGTGGGTGTCGCTCGGGACGTCATCGGCGAGGGCCGGAACTACGCGACTTTCCTGTGGCCGCGCGGAGCACGGGAGTCGCCGGACGGATACGTCCGCGCCACCGTGATGGCGGGCGAGCAGGATCTCGAGGGCGTCGCGTGCGGGATTGCGCTGCTCTCCCCCGCGCCGCGTCTGCGGGGCCTCACACACCGCGAGCTCGAGGTGTTGGGGCATGTGATCGAGGGATGCTCCAACATGGAGATCGCCCGCGCGCTCGTCGTCTCCCCGCGCACGGTCGCCGCGCATCTCGAGCACGTCCTCGCGAAGCTGGATGCCCCCTCCCGGACGCTCGCGGCCGTGCGCGCCGAGAGGTCCGGTCTCTACATCCCCCTCCCGCCGCACCGGACGAGGTGAAAAGGCACGGTGTCCCACCGGTCGATGAAAGCGAGGATCTCGGCGATCGCCGGTCTCGTGGTCGCGCTGCTCGCCGGCTGGTGCCGGTCGCGATCAACCTCATCACCGGCCTGAGCCACGGAGGTGACGGGAAAGGGATCGCGGTCAGACCGCGATCCCTTATCTCTACTGGTGCCCCCGACAGGAATCGAACCTGCGACCTTTGGTACCGGAACTCTCCCTCGTCACCAGCGATCGCGCGGGTCTGGCCGGGTATCAGCGCGATTCCGGGCTGAGCCAGATCGTGTCGCCACCCTCTGGCGAGCGCGTCACGGCGTGCGGTTGACCGTG